>NZ_JBFBNR010000003.1:0-293411 GCF_040687675.1 Kitasatospora sp. NPDC056731 | reverse complement strand
TGTCGATCTCGGCGGCGATCCTCTTCGACCGCGCGCTGAAGCAGACCCGCAAGTCGGCCCGCCCCGCGCATCAGGGGACGGGCCGACCGGCCAGGGGGTCACTTCGCCAGTGCGGCGACACCCGCCTGCGCGAACTGCTCGTCCAGGTCGCCGCTCGGCGCGCCCGCGACACCGATCGCCGCGACCGGGGCGCCCTTGGACTGCACCGGGGCGCCGCCGGCCAGGAACAGCGTGCCCGGGATGTCCTTGAGGGTCGGGGCCTGGGCCAGTCGCTTGGTCAGCTCCGAGGTCGGCGCGTTCCAGGAGACCGCCGTGAACGCCTTGCGCTGCGCCGACTCCGGGGACTGCGGGCCGGCGCCGTCGCCCTTGAGCAGCACCCGGGTGACGCCGTCCCGGTCGACGACCGCGACCGAGACGTGCTGGCCGGCCTTGGCCGCCGCGTCCAGGGTCGCCTGGGCGGCGCGGGTCGCGGCGTCGAGGGTCAGACCGGTGCTCTGGGCGAGGTTCTTGTTCTGGGTGTCGACCTTCACCGCGGCCGGCGCGGCCGGGGTCTCGGAGGTCTCGGCGCTGGCCGAGACGGCGCCCACGGTGGCGGCGAGCGCGGCGGCGGCGAGGGTGCCGGTCAGCACCCGGGTGCGCACGGAGATCTTCTTCATGGTCCAGCTCCTCAGCGGATCGGCGAACGGGATCGGGGCCGCCGGGCGGCAGGGGGTCCGCCCGGCTCCACCTCGATCCTCCGGCCGGGGCGGGGCCCGCCACATCGACGCTCCGGCGCGACCGCGCGGGCATGATGGAGGACAACCCCGTCAACCGATCGGCTGATGCGGGACCGGGCCGGCCGGGCCACCATCGAGGGATCGGTGCAGGTCGGTGCGCCGGGCGCACCGGGCGCACCGTCGAGGCGGCCGGTGCCCGCCCCGTTGCCGATCGCTTGCCAGGTGCCGACCGCCCGTCCAGCCAGGAGCCAGCCGTGCAGCAGCCCCGCCCCGCCGCCGGTCACGACACCGGCGACCCGGACGCGGGCCGCCTGGCGGTACTGCTCGACTCCGCCTTCCTGCTGCTGCTCGCCGCCTCGCTCAGCCGCTACCTCACCCACCACCCCGGCAACCCCCGGATCCCCTGGGTGATCGGGCTGAGCATCGCCCTCGCCCTCGCCCAGCCGGCCGGCTCCTGGCTCGCGCACCGCCACCCGCCACCTCCACCGTCACCAGTGCCCGCGCCCGGGGCTGAAGCTGCGCCCGGCAGACGGGTTCCGCGTCGGCGCCGGTGGCCGCTGGCGCTGGTGGTCGCGCTCTGGGTGGTGCTGGTGCTGCTCGCGCCGAGCTTCGCCTGGTGCGCCGTCCCGCTGATCTACACCGCGCTGCGCACGCTCCCCGCCCGGGCGGCGATCCCACTCGTGGCGGCCCTGACGCTGCTGGTGGTGATCGCCGAACTCCGGCTGGCCGGCGGGGCGGACGCCACCCTCGTCCTGCTGCCGTTCGCGGTAACCGCGCTCGCCACCGGCGTGTTCCTGTTCATGGACCGGCAGGACGCCCGGCAGCGCGCCCTGATCACCGACCTGGTCCGCACCCGGCGCGAACTCGCCGCCACCGAACGGCGGGAGGGCACCCACGCGGAGCGCGAGCGGCTGGCCATGGAGATCCACGACACCCTGGCCCAGGGGCTGTCCAGCCAGCAGATGCTGCTGCAGGCCGCCGAGCGCACCTGGGACACCGAGCCGACGACCGCCCGCACCCACGTCCGGACCGCCGCCGAGGTGGCGGCCCGCAACCTGGCCGAGGCCCGCCGCTTCGTCCACGACCTCGCGCCGGCCGAACTCGCCGACGGCCGTCCGCTCGACCAGGCGCTGCGCGCGCTCGCCGGGCGGGAGGCCGCCGAGAGCGGTCTGCCGGTCCGCTTCCACCTGGACGGCACGCCCGTCCCGCTGCCCGCCGCCGCGCAGTCCGCGCTGCTGCGGATCGCCCAGGGCGCGCTGGCCAACGTCCGGGAGCACGCCGGAGCGTCGGCCGCGGCGATCACCCTGTCCTACCTGGGCGACCAGGCCGTCCTGGACGTCGCCGACGACGGGCGGGGCTTCGACCCTGGCGCGGTCGGGGCGGCCGGCGGCCGCGGGTACGGGCTGCCCGCGATGCGCGCCCGGCTGCGGCAGTTCGGTGGCACCCTGGCCGTGGAGAGCACCCCCGGCGAGGGCACCGTCGTCTCCGCCGCGATCCCCCTGGAGCACCGATGAGCGAACGAACCGGACCCGACCCCGACCGGCGCGCGGGGTGCGACGGGCGCTCCTGGTGCTCCTGCCGCGATGGGCTCGGCGGGGTGGCCGCATGAGCACCACCGGTTCCCCCACCGACGCCCCCGTCCGGCTGCTGGTCTGCGACGACCACGCGGTGGTCCGGGCCGGCCTGCTGGCACTGCTCGCCAGCGCGGGCGACATCGCAGTGGTCGGCGAGGCGAGCACCGGGGAGGAGGCGGTCGCGCTGGCCGCCAGGCTGGCGCCGCAGGTGGTGCTGATGGACCTCCAACTCGGCGACGGCATCGACGGGGTGGAGGCCACCCGGCGGATCACCGCCACCCCGGGCGGCCCGCACGTGCTCGTGCTCACCACCTACGACACCGACGCCGACATCACCCGGGCGATCGCCGCGGGCGCCACCGGGTACCTGCTAAAGGCCGAGCGGCCGGAGGAGTTGTTCGCCGCCGTGCACGCCGCCGCCCGGGGCCGCACGGTGCTCTCGCCGCCGGTCGCCTCCCGGGTGATGGCGCAGATGCGGGCGCCCGCACCGCAGCTCACCGAGCGCGAGCAGGACATCCTCGCGCAGCTGGGGCAGGGGCTGGGCAACCGGGAGATCGCCCGGGCGCTGTTCATCAGCGAGGCCACCGTGAAGACCCATCTCGGCCGGATCTACGACAAGTTGGGGGTGGACACCCGGGCCGGCGCGGTGGCCGTGGCCAAGGAGCGCCGACTGCTGCGCTGACGGGCGCTCACGTACGCCGGGCCCGGCCCGTCGGTGAACTCACTCCGCATCAGCCCGCCGGGGCACCGCCGGACGCATCCGCTGCGCTCAGCGCTCGCGTGGTGTCACTGCGTGCTGCCATGATGCTCGGAATGTCGGATTCCAGCACGGCCCACGCCCGGCCCGCCGCCCGTACCGGCGCCCGCCGCGCGCCCGCCGAGGGGTCGCCGGGCGCCCTGTCGGGCCTCAACCCGCTGGTCCGGCGCCTGACAGGACCTTCCGGACCGACCATCACGTTTGTGGATTTTTCGTGGACCCCGCTATTGACAAACCAACCACGCGGTTTGTTAACGTGATACCAACGACGTCCCCGGGGGTGGGGGCTCGCCGGGGCCTGTGCGGACCGCTCTCGCCGGAGGGTGCTGCCAGGGGGGAACGGCGGGGCTGCCGGGGAGTCGGGGGGAGCGGCAGCGCGAAGCCGCGCGACGAGGCGGTGCGGAGCGAGTCCGGGGGGACTCGCTCCGCGCCTCCCCTGCGTGCGCGACCCTCAGCCGCCTTCCGTTTCTTCCGGCTCTTCCGGCTCTTCCGCAGCCGGCTAGACCATCGCGCTCCAGTACGGGCAGCACACGTTCGGCAGCGGCGCCGGGCCGCGACCGCCCGCGCCCTGCAGCGACGGCAGCCGCTCCGAGCGAGCCACCCCGGGCGAGCTCGCGGTCAGTCCGGCCTCACCCAACTCGCCGAATGTCAGCGCCAGTTGATAACCGTCCAGAGTGGCGGCGGCAACCCCGGGGCGGCTCCGGCCGGCGTTCAGCGACGTGATCGTCCAGCCGCGCTGCCGCCAGTGCCGCTCGACCGCGTCCACCAGTGCCGCCCGCCGGACCGCCGAGACGATGGTGAGGATGTCCCGCCCCCGGGTGACGTACCAGCGCAGGTCCGGGTCCCGCCCCGGCAGCGACAGCCGCGCGCCCGCTCTGGGCGCCGCCCCCTGCCAGACCGGCGCCGGCCGGACGGCGTCCAGGGTGTCCTGAAGCAGGGTCTCGCAGCGCTCGGCGGCTTCGAGCTGATCGACCGCCGGCGCTGGGCCGGGCCACCGGGCGGGTGGCACGACCGGCGCACCGCCTCGGCTTCCACCCGGGAATCCGACGTTCAGTTCGGCACCACCTGGCTGCACTGGTCCCCTCCGCGCTCCTCCCGGTGTTCAGACCGGGCCGGGATTCCGTCCACTGCTTGGACGGTGGGCGTGGACGGACAGTTCCGCCTCTTACCGTTCCCACACCCTCTTCCGCACCCCTCCCGCACGCCCCTCCCGCGCCCCCGCATCCCACCCGCGGCCACCAGGGGTCGCGTCCCACTCACCGGCCCGGCTCGCCGTCCTGGGTGAGTTCGCGCAGGCGCCGGACCTCGGTGGTGAGTTCGTCGATGCGCCGATTCAGGGCCTGGATGCAGACCAGGGCGATGCCGTTGGCGTCGACGACGGGGATCACGCGGGTGTTCTCGTGGTGGAAGTCGAAGGAGGCGTGCCAGTCCTGGGCCATCGGTCCGATGTGCCGCACCTGCTCGGGCTCCCACAGGTAGCGCCAGGTGCTGATGGGCAGGGCGACGACCGTCTCCAGCACCTGATGGCCGTTGACCGCCCCGGCCGGGGTGACAGCGGCGGCGGTCTCGGTGGGCTCCGGGGCGGTCCGGGCCGCCTTCCCGGAGCGTCGGAACAGGCCCATGCTCAGCGGCTCCAGATCGATCGGGACGCCCATCCCACCCGAACGCCCCACCTGCCCGCGTCCGACAATCAGGACATAGGGGATCCCGCCACCACGCTTCCCCCCATCGAGTGAAGCCCCCGCCCGGACCCGCATTCGACCGCCGCACCACCTGTCCGAGCCGTCGGCCGACCCGTCGAGGGCCGATCGGCACGAAGCCCAGGGGGAGTTGGCAGGAGCAACCGGCGTTGAGCCTCGGATTTCAAGGCCGGGGTCGCATGTTAACGGCGGGTTTCCGACGGGAACTATGCTCACGGTCGGAAGTACGGGGGTCCTTGAGGTAAACGACGGGCCTTCTGTGCGCCTATGGCGGGTCAAGTCGCTTTTCGGGAGCTCTCATTGGGTCACGGTGCGTACCGACTGGGCGACGATCGCCACTCGGAGTCGTCAGGCGAACGGCCAACCCCGAGAGATCCCCTGTCCCGCCTCACCAAGGGCATCGTGGTCATGGCGGCCCTCGGGTTCTTCGCCGCCTCGGTCGTGGCCACCGTCCGCAACCGCGACGGCTTCTCGTACCAACTGGCCGCCACCACAGTCCTTTTGGTCCTGCTCGGCTTTCAGCTTCTGCACGCCGGCCCGTGGCGCCACAGGCGGCCGTGGTGGCCGTGGAGCCTTCTCGCCCACGGAGTGATCACCTACCTGCCGTTCCTGGTCTTCGACGGGGCGTGGGTCGGCATCCCCGGGTCGTTCGCCGGATCGATGCTCCTGACCGTCGCCGCACCCAGGTCCTGGATCCTCTTCACCCTGCTGGTGGCGGGCCAGTACCCGATCTACGCGGCGCTGGGCGACGACGTCGGGCAGTGTCTCAACGCGAGCGTCTCCACGGCCGCGGGCGGAATCGTCGTCTACGGCGTGGCCCGACTGGCCGACCTGACCGCGGAGTTGCGGGCGGCCCGCACCGAGCTGGCGGAGCGCGCCGTGGACCAGGAGAGGCTGCGCTTCTCCCGGGACCTGCACGACCTGCTCGGCTACAGCCTCTCCGTGGCAGCACTGAAGTGCCAGATCGCCGAGCGGACCGTCCTGGAGGACCCGCGGCGCGCCCGGGCGGAGATCTCCGAGGTGCTGGCGATGGTGAGACAGGCGATGTCCGACACCCGGTGGATCTCCAGCGGCGACCTCCAGATGTCGTTGGCGCGGGAAACCCGCTTCGCCGCCTCGGCGTTGCGGGCGGCCGGCATCAGCGTGGAGGTCGACCTGGCCTACGGCGCCCTGCCGCCCGAGCACGACGCCGTACTGGCGACGGTGACGCGGGAGGCCGTCACCAACATGCTGCGGCACAGCGTGGCCCGGCGCTGCGAGATCCGGGCCGTCAGGGGCGAACTCGGCGATGTGAGCCTGGTGGTCTCCAACGACGGCGTCCTGGCGGAGGGTGTCTCGGCGGAGCCCGGCGGCGGCCAGGGCATCGACAACCTCACGGAGCGGTTGCTCGCCGTCGGGGGACGGCTGACCGCGGAAGAGGGCGAGACCGGCTGGTTCCACCTCTCGGCGGTCATCGCGGCCCCGCCGACCAGGACGACGTCCAGGGCCGGCTGACCGTGCGGTCGTGGCCGCCCGACACCCGACGGCGACGGCCACTTCCGCGCGGCGCCCGGCGGCGACGGCCACGACCGCACGGCGCCCGCTACTCCCGAAGCCCCATGGCCTCGACCGGCTCCCTGCGCAGCGCCAGCCGGGTGGTCAGCAGCACGGTGCCCAGACCCAGCAGAGCCGCCCCGCCCAGCACCGCGGCCGCCCAGGCCGCGGATACGGACGGCCAGGCCGAACCGGTGAGCGCGAGGCTGACGGGCACCAGGACGGCGGCGGTGACCGCGGCGCCGAGGACGAGGGCCACGCCGACCGTGATGCCCCCCTCCCAGGCCATCATCCGCAGGATCTGACGGCGGGTGGTGCCCACCAGACGCAGCAGGGCGAACTCGCGCAACCGCTCGGTCGTGGCCATCACCAGGGTGTTGACGACGGCGATGGCGGTGAACAGGCTGATCATGCCGAGGAGCAGCCGGCCGACGGCCGTGGCCGACTCCTGCCGGTGCCTGCGGGCTTCGTCGTACGCGGCCCGGTCGCTCGTACGGGCCATGGGGTAGGCGGCGGTGAGGCTTTGGAGCTCCCGGCCGACCTGCTGGGGGTCGGCGTCGGGGGCGGAGCGGACCAGAACCGTCGGCGCGAGGGGGTCCGGTGTGTGCGCGGCGGCGAACTCGGTGGGGAGGAGGGCGTCGGCGAACCCCAGGTCGCGGTCGTAGACGGCGACCACCGTGGCGGTGCTCTCGCTGCCGTCCATCCAGCCGATCCGGAGCCTGGTGCCGACGCCGGCGCCGAGTCCGGAGGCCGAGCGCTGCCCCAGCGCGACGCCGTCCCCGCGCAGTTGGGCCAGCGAGCCCACGGTGACCCCGGGGTCGAGCAGTTCGGACAGCTCGGCGGAATCGACCACCTTGGCGCTGACGCCCCGCGAGCCGGCGGTGCCGGGCGACGCGTTGGACACCATGGTCACGGCGGGTACGACCCCGCTGACCGCTGTGACGCCGGGCAGTTGGCGGGCCGCGGCGACGAAGTCCGGGGGGAGCCCGACACCGTCGGCCTGGACCACGTAGTCGGCCCGCAGCCTTCGACCGTCCTCGGCCGCGGCGGCCTGGGCCTTGACGCCGGGGACGAACAGCACCGTGCTGGTGAAGGCCACCGCCAGCACCAGCGGGGTGACGGCGGCGGCGAAGCGGCGGGGCTGGGCACGCAGGGCCGCGGACGCGAGGAACCCCGCCACGGGGAAGAGCCTGCCCACTGGTCCACCGATCACCACACTGGCGACCCGCCCGATCACCGGTCCGAGCAGCGCCACCCCCAGAAGGAGCAGCAGGACCATGCTCTCGGCCGTGCCGGCCCCGCTCCGGCTGCCCGTGGAGGACGACAGCACCACGGCGCACACGGCGAGCGTCCCGGCCCCGAGCACCGCCCGCACCCAGCCGATCCGCGGCGCGGGCGCAGAGGACTCGCGCAGAGCCTGGGTCGGTTCGACCCGGGACGCCCGGCGCGCGGAGGCCCACACGGCGAGTTGCGCGGTGACGACGACCCCGCCGACGACGGTCAGCAGCGCGGTGGGCCCGACGTGGAGCGGGACGTCGGAGCGGACCACACCGCGGTCGACGAGTACGCCGCGGAGCAGCGAGGCGACGCCGACCCCGACCGGGCATCCGACCAGCGCGGCGCCGACGGTCAGGACCAGCGTCTCCATCGCGATCATCCGCCGCACCTGTCCCGAAGTGGCGCCCACCGCTCGTAGCAGGGCCATCTCCCGCAGGCGTTGCTGGACGGTGAGCGCGAGCGCTCCCGCCACCACGAACACCGAGATGAACAGGGACAGGATGCCGACGGTCCCGGCGAGCGAGGCCAGGCCGTCCCCGGGCCCGGGTGCGCCCGAGAACTCCCGCTCGCCCCGCTGGTCGCCGGTGCTCACCTCGGGCCCGGACCAGAGCTCCGCCCCGGTGGCCGGGAAGGCCGTGGCGAGGACCTGTTCGGCCTGCGCGGCCAGCGCCTGCGGGTCGGCCCCGTCCCGTGCCGTGATGCCGATCGCGTCCGCGCCCTTGGTGGTGCCCGCGAGCCGGGCCGCCTGGTCGGGGCTGAAGAAGAGGGCGCTCTGGCGGGCCAACTCCCTTGGGGGTGAGGCCAGTCCGGACACCGTGTAGGCACGGGGGGCGGTGGTGGTGGCCAGCCGGACGGGGTCGCCGGGCCGGAGCCCGCCGCGTGCGGCCGTCGCCTCGTCGAGGACCACCTCGTCGGGGCCGGCCGGCGGGTGACCGGAGGTCAGGTGGAAGGGGGCGAGGACGGCGCTGGTCCAGGAGTGCCCGAGGGACGCCCCGCCCTGCGGGCCGGAGAGGACCTGCCCCGATCCGGTGATCACGGCGGCGGGGAAGGAGACCTCCGGAGCGACGGTCCCGGCGCCGGGCAGTCCGGCCAGCTTTCCGATCAGCGGATCGACGTCGGCCATCCGGGTCGAGCCTCCGATCACGACCGGGGCCGCCGCGTAGCGTTCGGTGGGGGTGCCCGCACGCAGGGCGGACTCCAGCAGGACGCCGCACGCGGCGGTCAGGACGAGGGCGAACGACAGTGCGGCGAAAGCACCCGCGAAGCCCGCCTTGCGGGCGCGCACCGTCTGCCAGGCCAGTAGGAGCATGCCGTTCAGCGCCTTCCCAGGTGGGTCATCCGGTCCGCGACCTGCTCGGGCGAGGGGTTGGCGAGTGCCTCGGCGAAGGAGCCGTCCGCCAGGAAGAACACCTGGTCCGCGTAGGAGGCGGCGACCGGGTCGTGCGTCACCATGATCACGGTCTGCCCCAGTCCGTCGACGACGTGCCGCAGCAGCCGCAGGACCTCCGTACCGGTGGTGCTGTCCAGGGCGCCCGTGGGCTCGTCCGCGAAGACGACCTCGGGTCGTGTCACCAGGGCCCGGGCGATCGCCACCCGCTGCTGCTGACCGCCCGACAGCTGGGTGGGCAGGTGCCGCACCCGGTCGGCGAGGCCGGTCCGGTCGAGGATCTCCCCCAGCCAGGCCCGGTCCGCCCGGCGCCGGGCCAGTCGCAACGGCAGCGTGACGTTCTGCTCGACCGTCAGGGAGGGCAGGAGGTTGAAGGACTGGAAGACGAAACCGATCCGCTGCCGGCGCAGGACGGTCAGCTCGGTGTCGCCGAGCGCCCCCAGCTCCAGGCCGGCCAGCCGGACCTGCCCGGAGGTCGGGCGGTCGAGCCCGGCGGCGCAGTGCAGGAACGTGCTCTTCCCGGACCCCGAGGGCCCCATCACCGCGGTGAACCCGCCTCGCCGGAATTCCATCGACACCTCGCGCAGGGCGTGCACGGCCCCCGCTCCGCGCCCGTACACCTTGCTCACCCCGTCGAGCCGCACCGCCAGGTCCGGCTCCGAAGTGGAATGGGCCTGTTCCGGATCGCTGGAATCCGCAGTCCGAGAGAAAACGGGAATCCCCTCCTCGATGTGGCGCCCTGCCCTCATTTACCGCAAGCTTAGCCAAATCCACACCGCCCGCTTGGACCTCCGACGGCTTCCGGACAGCGTTCGAGCGGCGCCCCCAGAGGTTCCTTCCCAGGTCAACCGGCTGCCAAGCCTGTCGGCTGCCCGCCCGGGAGGGTCCGGAAGTGGACAACCCATGGACACATCCATGCGAATCGCATGGGGCATTTCATGGAGTACCTCGTAGCCAAAAGGCCACCCGGATGCCAGGATCGTACTTGTTCGAAATAATCAAACGCGAACCTCCGGAATTCGGCGAAGATAGCTCCTGTCCGGTTTTCCGGACTTCCGACGGTTCGGCCACTCATTGCTTTGGAGTACTTCGAAGAAGTCACGGGGGTAGTGATGTCCCAGCATTACGATGTGTACTGTATGGCTGATCCGACATTCTTCGACTCGCCCACCGAGTTGAAGGAGGAGGGCCTGGATTTCGCCCTGTCCGACCGGGCGGTGCCCGAGGGCTGGAACCGGATCCGCAACGGTGACTGGGTGATATACCGCCCCGAGGGCGGCAGGCCGCTGCCCGGGCAGGGCTGGAAGATCCACACGTCCGGCCGAGCGGAGAACGCCGACAGGATTCTCGACGAGGTCTGGGACCACTGCCTCACCGAGCGCATCGCGTTCAAGCACCTGTCCGGCCGCCACATCCTGCACACCCGGAACATGAAGTACGCGCACCGGGGCTCCAGCGGCAAGCTCGTCACCATCTACCCGCGGGACGAGGCCCAGCTGAAGGCCGTGCTGGAGGCGCTCGACCTCCGCATCGGGGGCGAGACCGGGCCCTACATCCTGAGTGACCTGCGTTGGAACACCGGCCCGCTGTACGTGCGCTACGGCGGCTTCACCGAGCGGCACATGGTCTCCGACCAGGGCCTGCTCGTCCAGGCCATCGAGACGCCCGACGGAACGCTGGTGCCCGACCGGCGCGACCCGGCCTTCCACGTCCCGCCGTGGGTGACGCTTCCGGACTTCCTGGCTCCCCAACTGAGGGCCCGCCAGCAGGAGTCGGTCGAGGGCCTGCCCTACCGGATCCAAAAGGTGCTGCACTTCTCGAACGGCGGCGGCCTCTACGTCGGCGAGGACGAACGGACCGGGCAGCAGATCGTACTCAAGGAGGCCCGGGCCCACGCCGGTCTGACCAGCGATGGGGCGGACGCGGTCGCCCGGCTCCAACGCGAGCGGGACGTCCTCGAACGGCTCGCCGGACTGAGCGTCGTGCCCAGGGCCATCGACTACTTCGTGGTCGGCGACCACCATTTCCTGGTCGAGGAATTCCTGGACGGCCAGCCGCTCAACAAGTTCTTCGGCCAGCGCTACCCGTACAACAAGTCCAGGCCGGACGAGGCGGAAATCGCCGAGTACACGGACTGGGCCCTCGGGATCTGCCGCGCCATCGAGGAAGCGGTCGACGCGCTGCACGGGCGCGGAGTGGTCTTCGGTGACCTGCATCCGTTCAACGTCATGGTCCGGCCCGACGGCCGCGTCGCGCTGATCGACTACGAGGTCGCGGCCGGGGTGGAGGCCGAGTCCAAACCGGCGCTCGGCAACCCCGCCTACGCGGCGCCGCGCGACCGGACCGGGTTCGACATCGACCGGTACGCCTTGGGCTGCATCCGGCTCGCGATGTTCCTGCCCCTGACCGCCCTGCTCCGCCAGGACATCGGCAAGGCCAGGCACCTGGCGGAGGAGATCGCCGCCCGGTTCCCGGTGCCACCGGACTTCCTCGACGCCGCGGTGCGGGACATCCTCGGCCCGGCCCGCACCGACGCCACCGGCGCCGGCTCCGGGGCCGGCTCCCGCTCTGGCTCCGGTTCCGGTTCCAGCTCCGGGCCGGCCGCAGCGCCCTTGCCGACGCCGCGCCAGGCCGACTGGGCAGGCACCCGCGACTCGCTGGCGAGCGCCATCCTGGCAAGCGCCACCCCGGACCGTGACGACCGGCTCTTCCCCGGCGACATCGAGCAGTTCAAGACGGGCGGACTCAACCTCGCCCACGGCGCCGCCGGAGTGCTGTACGCCCTGGACGTGACCGGAGCCGGCCGTTTCCCGGAACACGAACAGTGGTTGCTGGACCGCGCCCTGCGGAGGGACCAGCGCGCCCGGTTGGGTTTCTACGACGGCCTGCACGGCGTGGCCCACGTCCTCGACCGTCTCGGTCATCGGACCGAGGCATTGAAGGTGGTCGAGCTCTGCCTCGCCGAGGCCTGGGAAAGCCTGGGGGCCGACCTCCTGAGCGGTCTCTCCGGTCTCGCCCTCAACTTCGCGCACCTCGCCGACGCCACCGGGGAGTCCTCGCTGCGCGACGCCGCCTTCCGGGCCGCCGACCTGGTGTCGGGCCAGCTCGGCGGAGCGGACGACGTGCCCGTGACCAGCGGCGGACGCCATCCGCATGCGGGGCTGATGCGCGGCTCCGCCGGACCCGCCCTGATGTTCGTCCGACTGTACGAACAGACCCGCGACGAGGCCTTCCTGGACCTGGCCGCCACCGCGCTGAGGCAGGACCTGCGCCGCTGCCTGGTCCGCGGGGACGGCGCCCTGCACGTCAACGAGGGGTGGCGCTCGATGCCCTACCTCGCGACCGGCAGCGCGGGCCTCGCGATGGTTCTGGAGCTCTACCTGGCGCACCGCGAGGACGAGCAGTTCCGCACCGCCACCGCCGGGGTCCGGATCTCCTCGCAGTCCGAGCACTACGTCCTGTCCGGCCTCTTCAACGGCAGGGCCGGCATCCTGCAGCACCTCGCCTCGACGTCACGGCACCCGCGGCCGGCGGACGACCCCGACGTGGCCGTGCAGATCAAGGCCCTCTCCTGGCACGCCCTCTCCTACCAGGGCCACCTCGCCTACCCCGGCGAGCAGCTGCTCCGGCTGTCGATGGACCTCGCCACCGGCTCCGCGGGGGTGCTGCTCGCCCTCGGCTCGGCCCTGGGCGAAGGCCCGGTCCACCTGCCGTTCCTCGGCCGCACCGGCTCCGCCTGAACCGGCCCTGACCGCCTGAACCACACCGGCTCCGCCTGAACCGGTACGGACCGCCGGCCGCAGCAGCCCTCCCGGCCGGGCGACGCCCTCCACCGGGCCGCGCGCCCGCCGCCACCCCACAGACCCCCCTTCCGACCCCGGAAGGGTGCCCACAAGGGCAAGACCGCATCCACCTGAAAGGAACGACCATGGCACTGCTCGACCTGCAGACGATGGAACTCCCCGCCGAGGCGGAGGAGATGACCCCGATGGGCAGCGGCCAGAGCAACGACTGCTCGAACTCCAGCTGGCTGTTCTGCAACTGACGCCGACCGGTTCGGTTCGGTCGCAGCACCCGGCACAGCACTGACCACCGTACGACCACCCGTACGACAACCCGAAAGGAACGACCATGGCACTGCTCGACCTGCAGACGATGGAACTCCCCGCCGAGGCGGAGGAGATGACCCCGATGGGCAGCGGTCAGAGCAACGACTGCTCGAACTCCAGCTGGCTGTTCTGTAACTGACGCCGACTCACCCATTAGTCGGTGAGGCCACCCGGTCCTGGGCAAGCACCTGCCCAGGACCGGGTGGCCTGCGCCTCGCGTCCTCCGCACGGTCGACGCACGGCCGAAGATTCAGCAGTCCACCGCGACGACCTGGACGGGCAGAGCGATGACCGACTCCCTGGAAACGGGCGACCATGCCGACCCCCGGCTCGGCCGTACCGCTGACCGGCTGCTGCTGCGCACGGCGCGGCAGGCCGGCGGCTGGGCCGTCCTCCTGGTGCTCTCGGCGCTCGGGAGCGTGGTGGCCCAGGTGCTCCTCCCCGCCCTGGTCGGCGCCGCGGTGGACAGCGCGATGGCCGGCCGCACCGCGGACGGGCGGATCACCACCTGCTCCTTCGCGATCGCCCTGTTCATCGTCTGCGAGGTGCTGGCGGACCTCGCGGCGGGCCGGAGCTCCGCCGCCGCCACGGCCTGGCTGCGCCGCGCCCAACTCGCCCATCTGCTGACCCTGGGCGGGCGGGCCACCGCCCGTTTCGGCCCCGGCGACCTCACCACCCGGCTGATCGGCGGCGCCGCGGACGCGGGCGCCGTGGGGGAGGCCGCCGTGTGGGCGGCACTGTCCGTCATCCCGACGCTCACCAGCGTCGTCGCGCTCTGGCTGATCGACCCGCGGCTGGCTGCGACCTTCCTCCTCGGCATGCCCGCACTGATCCTCTTCCTGCGGTCGTACGCCCAGGACATGTCGGCCCTGATCGCCCGCTACCAGCGGGTCCAAGGGGCCATCGCCGCGGGCTTCGTCGAGGCCTTGGGCGGAATGCGGACCATCGCCGCGGCGGGGACCGCGGACCGGGAGGCGGAACGGGTCCTGCGCCCGCTCCCCGAACTGAGCAGCCTCGGACACGGGTTCTGGCGGGCACAGACCAAGGTGGCGGCACAAAGCGCCCTCCTGGTGCCGCTGTTGGAGGTCGCCGTGCTCTCGGTCGCCGGGTTCGGCCTGGCGGCGGGCCGCGTCACGCCCGGCGAGATGCTGGCCGCCGCCCGCTACGCCGCCCTGGGCGCGGGAGTCGGCATGACCGCGATGCTCCTCGGCAGGATCGCCCGGGCCAGGGCCGCCGCCGGACGGATCGAGGAGGTCCTGGCGGAGCCCGCCATGGCGTACGGGACCAGGGAGCTGCCGGCCGGCACCGGGCGTCTGGAACTCCGCGACGTCACCGTGCGGGTCGCGCAGGAGACGCTGTTCGAAGGCGTCAACCTGACGGTGCCCGGCGGGACTTCACTCGCCCTGGTGGGCCGCTCCGGCGCGGGCAAGTCCGTACTCGCCTCCGTCGCCGGACGGTTGACGGACCCACAGGGGGGCACGGTGCTGCTGGACGGGGTGCCGCTGCCGGATCTGTCGCACGACGGGCTCCGCGGCGCGATCGCGTACGCCTTCGAACGCCCGGCCCTGTTGGGCGGGACGGTCGGGGAGGCCATCACGCTCGGCGACGCGGCGGAGGCGGACCGGCCGCGAATCGCCCGGGCCGCCGCGGCCGCCTGCATCGACGCGTTCGTCCAACGGCTGCCGGAGGGCTACCGCACCGACGTCCGGAGGGTGCCGATGTCCGGGGGCGAGATCCAACGGATCGGCCTGGCCCGGGCGTTCGCACACCGGGGCAAGGTCCTGATCCTCGACGACGCGACCTCCAGCCTCGACACCGTCACCGAGTTCCGGATCAGTGCCGCCCTCACCACCGAGTCGGGCAGCCGTACCCGCCTGATCGTGGCCCACCGGGCCTCCACCGCTGCCCGGTGCGATCTGGTGGCGTGGCTGGACGACGGCGGCATCCGGCAGGTCGGCCCGCACAGCGAGCTCTGGGGCCTGCCCGAGTACCGGGCCGTGTTCCAACCCGAGCCGTCGCCCGGCGGGGGCGGCTCGGAGCACACCGCGGAGCGTCCCCGACAGGCCGAGGTGACCGCATGAGCGGCGTGAGCGGCATAAACGGTGTGAGCGGTGTGAGCGGGCCGCCGGCCGGCCGACCCGTCCCGCTGCGGACCGAGCTGATCGCCCCGCTTCGCCGTCAGCCCCGCGTGGTCGGGCAACTGGCGCTGTGGTCGATGGTGGAGGCGGTGCCCGGGTTCGCCGCCGGCCGGCTGGTGGCGGCCTCGGTCGACTCCGGCTTCGGCGCCGGCCGGCCGATGGCCGGGATGGCCTACCTGGCACTGCTCGGGGCCGCGGTCTTCCTCGGCGCATGGGCGACCCGCCAGGTGTACCCGCGATTGGCGGCCCTGGTGGAACCCCTCCGGGACGAGCTGGTGCGGCGGGTGGTGACCGGCGGGCTGCACGCGGTCGAAACACTTCCGGGGCGTCCCGACACCTCGGGCGTTGCCAGGCTGACGCACCAGGTGGAGATCGTCCGCGAGGCGTACGCCGGGATCACCATGGTCGTCCGCAGGTTCGTCTTCACGGTGGGCGGCGCACTGCTGGGCATGTGCTTCCTGGAGCCCGTGGTCCTGGCCGTGGTCCTGCCGCCGCTGGTCGCCGCAGCAGGCCTGCTGGCGCTGATGCTCCGCCGGACGACCGACGGCCAGCGCGAACTGCTCCTCGCGGACGAGCACCTCGCCGCGATGGCCGGCACCGTCATCGCCGGACTGCGCGACGTGACCGCCGCCGGCGCCGAACGGTGGACGGGCGACCGGCTGGAGGCGGCCGTCCGCCGGCAGGCCGATGCAGCGCAGCGGATCGCCCGGCTGACGGCGAACCGGACCATGGTGCTGGCCGTCGGCGGCTGGCTACCGCTGGTCCTCCTGCTGTCCAGCGCATCCTGGCTGACCGGGCAGGGGGTGACGGCCGGGGCCCTCCTCGGCTCGGTCACCTACATCATGCAGGGACTCCAACCCGCGCTGCAGACCCTCGTCCAGGGCCTGGGCGGGAGCGGTGTCCGACTGGCCGTCACCCTGCGCCGCATCCTGGAATCCACTCCGGCCGTGCAGGCCCCGGCGGCCGGGGCGGTGGAAGGCCCCCACCAACCGGCGGCCGCGCACGGCGGAACCGGCCTCGGGCGCGGCGTGGAGCTGAACCAGGTCACCTTCGCCTACGGCCCCGGTGCCGAACCGGTGGTGCGCGACCTCGACCTCGTCATCGAAGCCGGGGACCACCTGGTCGTGGTCGGCCCCAGCGGGATCGGGAAGTCAACCTTCGCCGGCCTGATCGCCGGTCTCCTCCGGCCCACGAGCGGCGAGGTGCGGTTCGACGGACGCCCGCTGCCCGACCTCGCAGCCGCGCTGGTCCACCGCCGCGTCCTGATCCCGCAGGAGGCCTACGTCTTCTCCGGGACCTTGGCCGAGAACCTGACCTACCTCAACCCCGCCGCGAGCTCGAACGAGTGGGAGGAGGCCGTGACCGCCATCGGTCTGGAACGGCTGGTCGAACGGCTCGGCGGCTACCGGACCGCCGTCTCGGCGGATGCGCTTTCGGCCGGTGAGCGCCAGCAGATCGCCCTGGCCCGCGCCTACCTGTCGCCTGCCGAACTCGTCATCCTGGACGAGGCGACGTGCCATCTCGACCCGGTCTCGGAGGCTCGGGCAGAGGAGGCGTTCGTCCGGCGCCCGGGAACCCTGGTGATCATCGCTCACCGGATGAGCTCGGCTCTGCGGGCCCGTCGAGTCCTCGTGATGGACGGGACGGACGCCACCGTGGGAAGCCACGAGGAACTGCTGGCGCGCTCAGGGCTCTACCGTGACCTGGCCGGCCACTGGCAGCGACCCGCCGGCGCCGGGGCCCTATGAGGGGCGAGGACCGGCGGACAGCCATCCCATCTCCTCGGCGATCCGAATGGCATCCACCCGGCTGCGTCCCCCCGCCTTGGTCACCGCGGCGGCCAGGTGGTTGCGGGCGGTTCCCGCCGAAATGAACAGCCGGGCGGCGATCTCCGAGACGGAGGCACCTTCCGCGGCCAGGCGCAGGGTGTCGAGCTCCCTGGGCGTCAGCGGGTTCTCACGCGCCCCCAGGGCGGCGAGGGCCAGCTCCGGGTCGATGGCGCGCTCGCCGGCCGCCACCTTCCTGATCGCCGCAGCCAGCTCCTGTGCCGGGGCGTCCTTGCCGAGGAACCCGAGCACGTGAACGGACATCGCACTGCGCAGATGCGCGGGTCTCGCCAGCCCGGTCAGGATGAGCGTCCCGCACGTCGGGAGCTTCTCGTGCAACTCGGCCGCGGCCCGGAGCCCGTCCAGACCGGGCATGTCGATGTCGAGCACCGCCACGTCCGGCCGGACCCGCAGAGCCGTCGGCACCACCAGGTCACCACGCTCGACGTCCGCGACGACCTCCAGGTCGTCCTCGTACGCGAGGAGTGCCATCAACGCGCTGCGCACCATGGTCATGTCCTCGGCTAACAGAACCCTGATCATCTGCGTCCTCCCCTGCCAGGCAACCGCTGCCCGCGCGGCTCCATGAGACAACAGGGCTGCGGGCAGCCCGTATCCGATTGATCCACCATGCGTTACCGCGCGCGACGGAAACAACAGTGCGAAACCGATCGAACTACGGCCGGCCCTCCACGAACACGGATCCGGCACAACGGACCCGAAGTGGTCCGGACAACAAAAGAGCCGCAGGTCAGATGACCTGCGGCTCTACCACTGGAGCGGGCGACGAGAATCGAACTCGCGCTCTAAGCTTGGGAAGCTCATGTTCTACCATTAAACTACGCCCGCCTGATGAGCCGTCAGAGACCGCTCAATCCAGTGTCACTGTACCCCATTCGCGACTGTGGTTGCACGGCCCGCCCGGGGAATGGTGGGGCGGGTGGGGGTGGGCGGGGGCGTACTGTGTGGGCCGCGTACGAGTGCTCCGGCGGGTGGGTTTCGGGGCGGCGAGCCACGGTATGGAATGTCCGGAGCATCCCCTAATGTGACGCTGTCCCGGGGCGAGGTCCCGTGGGGCGCGATGAGTACGGGTGAGTACTGGGTTAGGGATGGGAAGGGGATCGATGGAGCAGCGCGCCGTCGTTCGTTGTGCCGAGGGGCACCTGTTCAGCACCACCACGTTCCCGATGCAGAACCTCGGTCCGGGCCGGCTCGGGCCCGGGCGGCTGATCCGCTGTCCGCAGTGCGGGCGGCTGAGGAGTTCGGTGCTGGCCGACGTGCGGGAGCTGTCGGCGCCGCAACTGGACCGGGCGCTGCGGCTGGAGGCCGCGGAGTTCCTGGCCTGACGGTCGACGCGAGGACGGAACAGGCCCCGGGCGGATTCGTCCGGGGCCCTGTCGTGCACGTAACCTCGAAGCGTGCTGCTCTCTGACAAGGACATCCGGACCGAAATCGACCTGGGCCGGGTCGTCGTCGACCCGTTCGACCCGGCGATGATCCAGCCGTCGAGCATCGACGTGCGCCTCGACCGCTTCTTCCGCGTGTTCGAGAACCACCGCTACCCGCACATCGACCCCTCCGAGGAGCAGCCGGACCTGACCCGGCTGGTGGAGCCCGAGGGCGACGACGCGTTCATCCTGCACCCGGGCGAGTTCGTGCTGGCCTCGACGTACGAGGTCATCTCGCTGCCCGACGACGTGGCGTCCCGGCTGGAGGGCAAGTCGAGCCTGGGCCGGCTGGGCCTGCTGACGCACTCGACGGCCGGCTTCATCGACCCCGGTTTCAACGGTCACGTGACGCTGGAGCTGTCGAACGTCGCGACGCTGCCGATCAAGCTGTACCCGGGGATGAAGATCGGGCAGCTCTGCCTGTTCCGGCTCTCCTCGCCGTCGGAGCACCCGTACGGCTCGGAGCGGTACGGCTCGCGCTACCAGGGCCAGCGCGGCCCGACGCCGTCCCGTTCGTTCATGAACTTCCACCGCACCGACGTCTGATCCGGGCGGAGCGCACGCAGCACGGGCGGCCGCCCCTCGCCGATGACGGACGAGGGGCGGCCGCCCGTCGCGTTTCCCGCGTGCTCAGGCCCGCTTGGGGCGGGTGACGGCGACCAGTTCGGTGCCGTCCTCGGAGAGCCGCAGTTCGGTGCGGAGTTCGGCGAGTTCGCCGAGGTGGTGCAGGTGGGTGCCGCCGCAGAAGATCTGCGCGCCGCCCTCGGGCAGCTCGCAGTGCCACTGGCGGCGGGCGGTGAGCTCGGGGCCGGGGACCTCGATGCGGACCGGGGCGTCGGCGGCGACCCAGGCGGCGAGCCGGGTGTTGACGGCCTCGGTGAGGGCAGGCAGGGCGTCGGCGAGGGCGGGGAGCTCGTCGGTGGCGTCCGCCGTGAAGCCCTTCTTCTTCAGCGACTTGCCGAGCCGGTAGGTGTCGGTGCTGGCCTCGGTGTCCATCACCGAGGTGGCCATCGCGAGGCTGTCGAAGTCGGGGTGGCCGAGGGCGTCGGAGCGGCCCGGGTCCTTGCGCCAGCGCGGCGCGAGGGCCTCGTTGAGGGCGAGGGCGAGCAGGTGGCAGCCGCTGTGCGAGGCGCTGAGGGCGGCCCGGCGGTCGGCGTCGACGGCGAGGACGGCGGTGCGTCCGACGAGGTCGCCGGGGTCGGTGTCGACGACGTGCAGGACCAGCCAGGACCACTCCTCGTCGCCGCGCCGGACCGGGATGTCGGCGCCGGCCAGCGGCGTTCCGCCGTCCGGGCCGACGGCGCCGGTGAGGCAGTCGACGACGGCCAGCTCGGTGCCGTCGACGGTGAGGGTGCCGAGGTCGGCGGGCTGGTCGGGCCAGGTGTGGTCGAGCGGGTGGAACGGGGTGGCCCCGGTCACGACGGCGTGCCGGCCGTCCCCCAGCGGGTGCACCGCGATCACCGTCGACTCGCCGGTCACCGCCCCGGCCGGGAAGCTGACGTGCGTGGTGGGGAGGGTCATTCCTGGCTCCGGTGACGTGGAACGGGTGAGGGAGTGAGGGGCGAGGGGGTGAAGGCTGAGGGGGGTGAAGAGGGTGGACGGGCCCCGGCCTGACCGGGATCCGCCCACCATTGTGCCCTCCGGCCGTCAGCCCAGGGTCGGCAGCTTGATCAGCACCAGCAGTGCGAGCAGCTGCACCGCCGAGGCGGCGGCCGCCTTGCCCCAGGGCAGGTCGTGCACCCGCCGGACCATGCTGGTCAGCAGGTACGCGCAGAACGCCCAGGTGGCCCAGCCGGCGACCTGGACGACCGCGCTGCCCGAGGGCAGCACCAGGTCGAGCAGCAGCCGGGGCGCGTCCGTCAGCCAGCCGATCAGCGCGGCCAGGCCGACCGTCGACTTCCACGGGCCGTCCCCGCCGAGCTGGCGGGCCAGCGCGTAGGTGACGCCGCCGAAGAGCGCTCCGGCCACGGCGAAGCCGATCGCGGCGGCGGCGATGCCGGTCAGCGCGACGGTGAAGGTCGAGTCGACGATGTCGTCGTGGGTCAGGCCGATGCCGAGCACCGCGAGCGCGCCGTACAGCATCGAGACGGTGAGGGCGGGCAGCCAGACCTGGTGGTCGCGGGCGCGGTCGAAGGTCGCGGTGGGGGCGCGGAAGATGCCGATGAGCAGTTCGCGCCAGTGCGGGCGGGGCCCGGCGACGTGCGGGGCGGACTGGCCGCCGGCCCGGTAGACGGTGACGTTGTCCTGGCCGTACGGCGGCTGCTGCTGCGGCCCGTAACCGTCCTGGCCGTAGCCGTCGCCCTGCGGGTGTCCGCCCTGGTCATAGCCCTGGTCGTAGCCCTCGGCGCCGTACCCCGCCTGCGGGTACCCGGGGTGCCCGGGGTACTGGCCCTGGTCGTAGTACCCGTGGTGGGGCGGCTCCTGCGCGTACGGGTCGCCGGTCGGGAAGGCCCGGGTGCCGCCGGGCCGGTCGGCGGCGTACGGGTCGTAGCCGCCCTGCGGGCCCGGGGCGCCGGGGCCTCCGGGCGTGCCGTCGGGGCCGTCGGCCACGCCCCGGTGCGGGGCCGTGAAGTACTCCGGCCCGTCCGTCTGCCCGTGCCCCCCGGGCCCCGCCGGCGGCGGAGGGGGCGCCCACCCGCCGTGGGGGTCGGCGCCCTGCCCGCTGTCGTATCGATTACCAGCCACGCTCTGACGGTACCCGTCCGGCCCAATCCGCGTGGGGCCTGGACGGAGCCGGGGCCGGTTTGCAGCGAGCCTGAGACGAACGCGGCCGAAATCCCGCCGCCGACGGCGCCAGCGGCCCGGCCCGGTCCGGGTCCTACCGCTGCGCGCTGACCGAGGGCCCGTGCACCGCGGCGGCCGCGGCGGTGCCGGCCGGGCAGCCGCCCGGGCCGGCCGAGGTGCGGACCGCGCCGACCGGCAGCAGGGTGCCGCAGGCGATCCGGATGCCGTTCGGCAGTTCGTTGTCGGACTCGACGATCGCGCCGTCGCCGATCACCGCGCCGTCCAGCGCCGAGCGGGCGCCGACGGTGGCGAAGGCGCCCACGATCGAGTCCTTGACCAGGGTCTCCGGGCCGACCACCGCGCCCGGCAGGATCACGCTGCCCTCGACGATCGCGCCGGCCTCGACCACCGCGTTCGCGGAGACCACGGTGCCGCCGCTGAGCACCGCGCCGGGGTGGACGGTGGCGCCGGGCAGCAGCAGGGCGTCGCCGGTCGGGCCGGGGACGGCCGGGGAGTCGACCTTGCCGAGCACCAGGTCGGCCGAGCCGCGGACGAACGCGGCCGGGGTGCCGAGGTCGAGCCAGTACGAGGTGTCGACGACGCCGCGCAGCAGCGCGCCGGTGGCCAGCAGCTCGGGGAAGGTCTCGCGTTCGACGGACACCTCGCGGCCGGCCGGGATGCGGTCGATGACGGACCGGGTGAAGACGTAGCAGCCGGCGTTGATCTGGTCGGTGACGATCTGCTCGGGCGTCTCCGGCTTCTCCAGGAACTCCAGCACCCGCCCGTTCGCGTCGGTCGGGACGAGGCCGAAGGCGCGCGGGTCCTCGACCCGGGTGAGGTGCAGGGTGACGTCGGCCCCGGCGGCCACGTGGCCGTCGCGCAGGGCGGCGATGTCGACGCCGGAGAGGATGTCGCCGTTGAAGACCAGCACGGGCTCGTCGGGGCCGCAGGTCAGCCCGGACGCCGCGTTGCGGATCGCGCCGCCGGTGCCCAGCGGCTCGCGTTCGGTCAGGTAGACCAGCTCGATGCCGTACGGGGTGCCGTCCTGGAAGTGGTCCTCGAAGACCTCGGCCAGGTACGAGGTGGCCAGCACGACGCGGGTGACGCCGGCGGCGGCCGCGCGGGCCAGCTGGTGGGCGATGAAGGGGACGCCCGCCACCGGCAGCATGGGCTTGGGGGTGTGGGTGGTCAGCGGACGCAGTCGCGTGCCCTTACCACCGACCAGCATGATCGCCTCGGTCATGGTCTGCGCTGTTCCCCTTGTGCTCTGCGGCCCCGGCCCGGCGGGCCGATACCTCCGTCGGTGGTCTGGACCCGTCCGGCCGTCCGGAACGGGTCGACCGGCGCGAGGCCGGTCTGCCGCCTACTGTATTTCCTCCCAACGGGCGGACACTCAGGCGGCCGTGCGATTGGCACCACTCCCCTACGGGTCCCGCCCCGGATCCACCCCCGGTCCGGCCCGTCCCGGCCCCCCAAAAGCCCGGCCCGGCGGGCGCTCTCGCGGCGACCACCGGGCCGGGCAGTTGTAGCAGAACTGTCGAACAGAGGACGCTACGCGTCCACCGTCGCAGGCTCCTCGGCGCCGGCCGGCGGGGTCGCCTTCACCGAGTCGAGCAGCAGCTGGGCGACGTCGACCACCTTCAGGTGCTCCTTGGCGGCGCCCTCGTTCTTCTTGCCGTTGACCGAGTCGGAGAGCATCACCAGGCAGAACGGGCAGGCGGTGGAGACGATGTCCGGGTTGAGGGACAGCGCCTCGTCCACGCGCTCGGTGTTGATCCGCTTGCCGATGCGCTCCTCCATCCACATCCGGGCACCGCCGGCGCCGCAGCAGAAGCCGCGCTCCTTGTGCCGGTGCATCTCCTGCTGGCGCAGACCGGGGACCTTGTCCATGATCTCGCGCGGCGGGCTGTAGACCTTGTTGTGGCGGCCCAGGTAGCAGGGGTCGTGGTAGGTGATCAGGCCCTCGACCGGGTTGACCGGGACGAGCTTGCCCTCGTCGATCAGGTGCTGCAGCAGCTGGGTGTGGTGGATGACCTCGAAGTGGCCGCCCAGCTGCGGGTACTCGTTGGCGATGGTGTTGAAGCAGTGCGGGCAGGTGGCGACGATCCGCTTGACCGGCGCGTCCTCCAGGGCCGCGTTCAGCGTCTCGACGTTCTGCGCGCCGAGCATCTGGAAGAGGAACTCGTTGCCCAGCCGGCGGGCGGAGTCACCGGTGCAGGACTCCTCCTTGCCGAGGATGGCGAACTTCACGCCCGCGGTGTGCAGCAGTTCGGCGAAGGCCTTGGTGGTCTTCTTGGCGCGGTCCTCCAGGGCGCCGGCGCAGCCGACCCAGTAGAGGTACTCGACCTCGGCGGGGTCGATGTCCTCGCCGATCACCGGCACCTCGATGCCGGTCTCCTTCTTGAGCTCCTTGACCCAGTCCAGGCGGGCCTTGGTGGCCATGCCCCACGGGTTGCCCTTGTTCTCCAGGTTCTTGAGCATCGTCCCGGCCTCGGTCGGGAACGAGGACTCGATCATCACCTGGTAGCGGCGCATGTCGACGATGTGGTCGATGTGCTCGATGTCCACCGGGCACTGCTCGACGCAGGCGCCGCAGGTGGTGCAGGACCACAGGACGTCCGGGTCGATGACGCCGTTCTCCTCCGCGGTGCCGATCAGCGGGCGCTCGGCCTCGGCCAGGGCGGCCGCCGGGACGTCCTTGAGCTGCTCGGCGGTGGCCTTCTCCTCGCCCTCCATGTCCTTGCCGCCACCGGCCAGCAGGTAGGGCGCCTTGCCGAAGGCGTGCTCGCGCAGGCTCATGATCAGCAGCTTCGGCGAGAGCGGCTTGCCGGTGTTCCAGGCCGGGCACTGCGACTGGCAGCGGCCGCACTCGGTGCAGGTGGAGAAGTCGAGGATGCCCTTCCAGGAGAAGTGCTCGACCTGGGAGACGCCGAAGACGGCGTCCTCGGCCGGGTCCTCGAAGTCGATCGGCTGGCCGCCGCTGGCCATCGGACGCAGGGCGCCGAGCGCGGTGCCGCCGTCCTCCTCGCGCTTGAAGTAGATGTTGAAGAAGCCGAGGAAGCGGTGCCAGGCCACGCCCATCGAGGGGTTGATGCCGATGGTGGTCGCCCACGCGAACGAGATGCAGATCTTCAGCATCGCGAAAAGGTAGATCAGGTTCTCCAGCGTGCCGTGCGACAGGCCGCTGAGGGCGGAGACCAGCGGGTACGAGACCAGGTGCTCGGGCCCGTACGAGTCGACGCCGTTGAGGGCGCCCTCCAGGGCGCGCAGCATCAGGATGCACAGGCCGATGCCGAGGATCGTGTACTCGACGTAGAAGGCCTGCCAGGCGATCGAGCCGGCGAAGCGGGACTTGCGGCCGGACCGGGACGGCAGGCTGAGTAGCCGGATCACGATCAGCGTCGCGATGCCCAGCGTGGTGAGGGTGCCGACGAGCTCGACGAAGAGCTGCCAGAGCATCCAGTGGCCGATGATCGGCAGCGCGAATTCGGCGTCGAAGAGCTGGCCGAAGGCGTTGACGATGGTCAGCACCAGGCTGAAGAAGCCGACGGCGACGAACCAGTGGGCGATGCCCACGATCCCCCAGCGGTTCATCCGGGTGTGGCCGATGAACTCGACCGCGACGGTCTTCACCCGCTGGGCGGGCCGGCCGAAGCGGGTGGGGTCCGGCTGGCCGGTCCGCACCACTTTGTAGATGTACAGCGCCGCACGGGCGGCGAGCGCGGTGCCGATCACGAATGTGACCAGCGAGATGACGATCGCTGCTAGCTGCATCGGCTCTCCGTCTCCTGCGGCTTGCTGTTGAGCGGTCTTTGAACGGTCTTGCGTGGAACGGATTGTACTCGCCGGTAACTTGCCGGGCCGACGGCCCGGACATTACCGCCCGCCACCAGTCCTCCAGAAGGTTCCCAAGCTATGGCGGCAGTCACGTGGCGCCACACGCGCCACGGCCAGGACCACGGCCACGACCGAGGCCACGGGAAGTCGCCGCGGCCGCGGAAAGCGGACCGCTCAGCAAAGTTGAGCGGCAGCGACTCATCCCTGTTGACGGCACCCACCCGGTCGTGCATCCTTGAGCCTGTAAAGCTCAACTCTTCCGTGGAGGTATTTACGATGGCACGCGCGGTCGGCATCGACCTCGGTACGACGAACTCGGTCGTCAGCGTTCTGGAGGGTGGCGAGCCCACCGTCATCACGAACGCCGAGGGCGCGCGGACCACGCCGTCCGTCGTCGCTTTCGCGAAGAACGGCGAGGTCCTGGTCGGCGAGGTGGCCAAGCGTCAGGCGGTCACCAACGTCGACCGAACCATCCGCTCGGTCAAGCGCCACATGGGCACCGGGTGGAAGATCAACCTGGACGGCAAGGACTTCAACCCGCAGCAGATCAGCGCCTTCGTGCTGCAGAAGCTGAAGCGGGACGCCGAGGCCTACCTGGGTGAGACCGTCACCGACGCCGTCATCACCGTCCCGGCGTACTTCTCCGACTCCGAGCGCCAGGCCACCAAGGAGGCCGGTGAGATCGCGGGCCTCAACGTCCTGCGCATCGTCAACGAGCCGACCGCGGCCGCCCTGGCCTACGGCCTCGACAAGGACGACCAGACCATTCTGGTCTTCGACCTCGGCGGCGGCACCTTCGACGTCTCCCTGCTGGAGATCGGCGACGGGGTCGTCGAGGTGAAGGCCACCAACGGTGACAACCACCTCGGTGGTGACGACTGGGACCAGAAGGTCGTCGACCACCTGGTCAAGGTCTTCCAGGCCGGCCACGGCGTCGACCTGTCCAAGGACAAGATGGCCCTGCAGCGTCTGCGCGAGGCCGCCGAGAAGGCCAAGATCGAGCTGTCCTCGTCCTCCGAGACCTCGATCAACCTGCCCTACATCACGGCCTCCGCCGAGGGCCCGCTGCACCTGGACGAGAAGCTCACCCGCGCCCAGTTCCAGCAGCTCACCTCCGACCTGCTGGAGCGCTGCAAGGTCCCGTTCCACAACGTGATCAAGGACGCCGGCATCTCGCTCTCCGAGATCGACCACGTCGTCCTGGTCGGCGGCTCGACCCGCATGCCCGCCGTCGCCGAGCTCGTCCGCGAGCTGACCGGCGGCAAGGACGCCAACAAGGGCGTCAACCCGGACGAGGTCGTCGCCATCGGCGCCGCGCTCCAGGCCGGTGTCCTCAAGGGCGAGGTCAAGGACGTCCTGCTGCTCGACGTCACCCCGCTGTCCCTCGGCATCGAGACCAAGGGCGGCATCATGACCAAGCTGATCGAGCGCAACACCACGATCCCGACCAAGCGCTCCGAGATCTTCACCACGGCCGAGGACAACCAGCCGTCCGTGCAGATCCAGGTCTACCAGGGCGAGCGCGAGATCGCGGCGTACAACAAGAAGCTGGGCATGTTCGAGCTGACCGGCCTGCCGCCGGCGCCGCGCGGCCTGCCGCAGATCGAGGTCACCTTCGACATCGACGCCAACGGCATCATGCACGTCGGCGCGAAGGACCTCGGCACCGGCAAGGAGCAGAAGATGACCGTCACCGGCGGCTCCGCGCTGCCGAAGGACGACATCGAGCGCATGATGCGCGAGGCCGAGCAGTACGCGGAGGAGGACCACAAGCGCCGCGAGTCCGTCGAGACCCGCAACTCCGCCGAGCAGCTCGTCTACTCGACCGAGAAGTTCATCGCGGACAACACCGACAAGCTCCCCGCCGACGTCAAGGCCGAGGTCGAGACCGCCATCGGCGAGCTCAAGGAGGCCCTGAAGGGCGAGGACATCGCGAAGATCCGCGAAGCCTCGGAGAAGGTCTCCACCACCGCGCAGAAGCTCGGCCAGGCGCTGTACGCCAACGCCGACGCCGCCGCCCCGGCCGGCGAGTCCGCCCAGGCCAAGGACGACGACGTCGTCGACGCCGAGATCGTGGACGACGAGAAGCCCAAGGGCGGTGCGGCATGACGGACAAGCCGCAGGGCGGCAAGCCCGGCGACGACTCCGCCGCCGACGAGGCTGTGATCAAGGCCGCCGAGGAGGCCGCCGCAGCCGGCGCCGCCGACTCCGGCTCCGGTGCTGGCTCCGACGAACTCACCACTGCCAAGCGGGAGTCGGCCGAGCGCACCGCCGACCTGCAGCGCCTGCAGGCCGAGTACCAGAACTACCGCAAGCGGGTCGAGCGCGACCGGCTGACGGTCCGCGAGATCGCGGTCTCCAACATCCTGGAGTCCCTGATCCCGGTGCTCGACGACATCGGCCGCGCCCGCGAGCACGGCGAGGTCACCGGCGGCTTCAAGTCCGTAGCCGAGTCCCTGGAGACGGTCGTCGCCAAGCTGGGCCTCCAGCAGTTCGGCAAGGAGGGCGAGCCCTTCGACCCGACCATGCACGAGGCGCTGATGCACAGCTACTCCTCGGACGTCACCGAGGACACCTGCGTGCAGATCCTCCAGCCCGGCTACCGCATCGGCGAGCGGATCATCCGCCCCGCCATGGTCGCCGTCGCGGAGCCCCAGCCGGGCACCCAGACCACGGCCGCGCCCGACGACGAGGCGAAGTCCGGGGACGCGGACAAGTCCGACGGTGGTTCGGACAGCTGACAACCTGTGACAGCTGACAACCAGTGCGCTGCGGAGTCGTACGCCGGCCAGTACGGCGGCCGACTCCGCAGCGCGCTGTCAACAGCGCCCGGTGGAGCGGCTGTTGACAGCGCAGCGAGGATGGACATCGGGAGGTGGCGGCAGCTATGAGCAAGCGCAGCGAGCGAATCGTTGAAAGGCGCGTGTTGCGCGGAGCGGCTGCCGAGCGGAGCGAGGTGGACGCATGAGTGGCAAGGACTACGTGGAGAAGGACTACTACAAGGTCCTCGGCGTGCCCAAGGACGCCACCGCCGCCGAGATCAAGAAGACCTACCGCAAGCTCGCGCGCGAGTTCCACCCGGACGCCAACAAGGGCGACGCCAAGGCCGAGGACCGTTTCAAGGACATCTCCGAGGCCTACGACGTCCTGTCCGACGAGAAGCGCCGCAAGGAGTACGACGAGGCCCGCAGCCTCTTCGCCAACGGCGGCTTCCGGGCCGGCGGCCCCGGCCAGGGCAACGGCAGCTACAGCTTCGACTTCGGCGACCTCTTCAGCGGCAGCCAGAACACCGGCAGCGGCGGGCTCGGCGACGTCTTCGGCGGACTCTTCAACCGCAGCGGCGGCCGGCAGGCCCAGCCCCGGCGCGGCGCCGACGTCGAGACCGAGGTGACCCTCGCCTTCGACGAGGCCGTCGACGGTGCGACCGTCCCGCTGCGGATGACCAGCCAGGCTCCCTGCCGCACCTGCAACGGCACCGGCGCCAAGTCCGGCACCACCCCGCGGGTCTGCCCGACCTGCGTCGGCGCCGGCACCGTCAGCCGCGGCCAGGGCGCGTTCGCGCTCTCCGAGCCGTGCAAGGACTGCCGCGGGCGCGGCATGATCGTCGACGACCCGTGTGTCGACTGCCACGGCAGCGGCCGGGCCAGCTCCGCCCACACCATGCAGGTCCGCATCCCGGCCGGCGTCCAGGACGCCCAGCGCATCCGGCTCAAGGGCAAGGGCGCCCAGGGCGAACGCGGCGGACAGCCCGGCGACCTCTACGTCACCGTGCACGTCGACCCGCACCCCGTCTTCGGGCGCAAGGGGGACAACCTCACCGTCACCGTCCCCGTCACCTTCCCCGAAGCCACCCTCGGCGCCACCATCGAGGTGCCCACGCTGAACGGGCCGGCCGTGAAGCTGAAGCTGCCCCCCGGCAGCGCCAACGGCCTCACCATGCGCGCCCGCGGCAAGGGCGCCACCCGCAAGGACGGCACCCGCGGCGACCTCCTCGTCACCGTCGAGGTCGTGGTGCCGCGGCACATCACCGGGGACGCGCTGAACGCCCTGGAGCAGTACCGCGAGGCCACCGCCTCCGACGACCCACGAGCCGCCCTGTTCCGGGCGGCGAAGGGAGCGTGACGACCAGATGATCCCCAACAGTCCCATCGGCCCCGGCATCGGTGAAGGCCTGCCCGGCATCGGCGACGGCCTGCCGGGCGACGGCCGCCGCACCCGGCGGCCCACCGCCCCGCCGCAGTACGTCCTCACCGAGGACACCCCGGTGTACGTCATCTCCGTCGCCGCCGAGCTCTCCGGCCTGCACCCGCAGACCCTCCGCCAGTACGACCGCCTCGGTCTGGTCAGCCCCGACCGCACCGCCGGCCGGGGCCGCCGCTACTCCGCGCGCGACATCCAGCAGTTGCGCGAGGTCCAGCGGCTCTCCCAGGACGAGGGCATCAACCTGGCCGGCATCAAGCGGATCATCGAGCTGGAGAACCAGGTCACCGCGCTCCAGTCCCGCATCGGCGAACTGGTCGACTCCCTCGACGGCGCCACCAGCGCCCTCCAGCAGCGCGAGGCCGCCGTCCACGCCTCCTACCGCCGCGACCTCGTCCCCTACCAGCCGCCCACCCAGTCCAGCGCCCTGGTCGTCTGGCGCCCCAAGCGCTGAGACTTGGCTGAACACCTCCGGCCGCCGGCTCCCCTCCGCCCGGGGGGTGCCGGCGGCTTGATCGTGGTGAGAGAGTGCTGTCGAACAAATCTGGCCGCCCTCACCGATGCCACCCGATCTGGCATGCTGCACTGCGATTCCGGTATTGGTGCCCGGCAGGTAGTGCAGACACGGCCACGGCAAGGAGCCCGCAGATGAGTGGACGAGAACAGCCCGGTACCGCCGCGATTGGGCCCTCCGTCCTCTCGAAAGAAGCGCGGGAGTTGTATCTGGCGGTCATCCGCGAGAACGGGCGGTTTCCGAAGGACTCCGACCTCGCCAAGGCGGGCGGGGCCCAGGAGGAGTTGGTGGCGATAGGCCTTCTGGTCGCCGACACCGACGAACCCGGTGTCCTCGTCGCGGTCGACCCTCAGCAGCTGTCCGAGAGCCTCTCCGTGACCTGGCAGCGCCAGGCACTCGACCTGCTCACCCGCGCGTCGGCCCTCGCCACCGATCTCCACGACCTGACGGCCGCCTACCACTCACCGGAGCAGGCCGGCGGCGCGATCGAGTACGTGCGGGGAAAAGTGCTGATCAACCAGCGGGTGCAGCAGATCGTCGCCAGCGCCTCGGAGGAGATCCTCGCCGCCCAACCCGGCGGGCCTCGCCCGTCCGAGGCGCTCACCGGCATCCTCGCCCGCGACCTCGAAGCCCTCCGCCTGGGCATCACGCTCAGGACGATCTACCACCCGAGCACCCGGTACCACGCTCCCACCAGGGAGTACGTGGCCACGATAACCAAGGCCGGCGGACGGTTCCGGACGCTGGAGGAGCCCTACACGCGATTGATCGTCATCGATCGCCGAATCGCGGTCATCCCCATCGCCGAGGACCTCAATCTGGCCGCCTTCGTGCACGATCGGGCCGTCATCAGCTACCTGATCAGCGAGATCTTCGAGCGGAACTGGAGCCGGGCGCTGGACTTCGACGGCGCGCGCGCCGTTCCGCAGCAGGTGGTCTCCGGGATGCGGCAGACGATCATCGACCTCATGCTCGAAGGCGTGAACCACCGGGTGATCGCCCGCAGACTCGGCATCAGCGAACGGACGCTCGCGCGGCACCTGGCCGAGATGCGCGACGAGCACAATGTCGAGTCGCTGTTCCAACTCGGGTACGCATTGGCCCGGAACAGCATTCCGACCGACTCCGACAGCTATCACTGACCAAGCGTCGCGGCGGTCTCAGTTCCAGATCGTGTCATTGGCCAGCGCCATGGTCTGAGGCGCTGCCGCATCGTGGGAAACCCCGATGTTCCAGATCGTGTCGTCAGCCGGGCTCGAACCGCTCCCGATGAAAAGCGCCAGACCCACAACGACTGGAACCAGGACAAATCGCACCACCCGGCGTATCCGAGACATGGTGCCCCCTCTCTTTGTTTAAGACTTGGCGCGGGTACCCAGCCATTGTTTCGAACAACCTGCCACATAATGCCGCAAGCCCATGCCGGAAGCCAGGGGGCCTGCTACCCCAGTGCGTCATCTCTCTGCCAGGCATCGAGATGACACCACGGCTCTGTGGACGGTGGCGACGGTCGACAGAGACGATCAGTGCACTCCCCAACCCCTCTCGCGGGAGGGGGAAGACGGGGACACCACAAACAACATGTCCATGACTAGTTCGTTTCGACCACAACGAATGCACAGCAGCATTCCGATAGTCACCACCCAACGGGGCGATCGGCCTGGTTGGCACCTATCCCCGGAGTCGACAATGAGTGAGCCCTACCTGCGAGAGCACGCCGGACAGACCCCCGAGGGCCGGCGTGCGCGTGTGTTCCTGGCCGCGCCGCTGATGCGGCTGACCGGGCCCGCGGACAGTGTGGTGACGCTCGCCAGCCGGACGCGGCTGACGACGCTCCGCACCACCCTGCTCCGCAGCGGTGCCGCCGTGTACAGCGCGCACCACAGTGATGCCTGGACCGTCGCCGGGCAGGCGCCGGAGCCCCGGGTGCCGTCCGACTTCCGGGCCCTGCAGTCCGCGGACCTCGTGTTCGCCTACGTCGGGGCGCCGCTGTCGGCCGGGGTGAGCCTGGAGCTGGGGTGGGCGTCGGCGCTGCGGAAGCCGATCGTCCTCCTCGTCGACGAGGCCATCACGCACAACCCGCTGATCGCCACCATCGAGCAGGTCGCCCCCGTCCTGCCGCTGGTCTTCGACGACACCTGGTCGCAGGAGGCCCTCAACCACACCGTGGAGACCGCGCTCGACTGGGCCGGCATGGCGCTGTCCCTGCGCGAGGGCTTCTGGACCGCCCCCGGTGAGCAGTTCAACGTCCCCCGGCAGCAGCCCCCCGTCGTCGGCCGGGCCGGCTACTGGCCGACCAGCGCCGCCACCGGCTGACCAGCGCTCACCCATCGGGCTCCCCCGTCCGGGCTCCCCGCAGCTGCCAGCCCAGCTGGAACAGCGTCTCCGCGTCGTGCAGTTCGCGCAGCCGGGCGATGTGGCCGGCCACCGTCCGCTCGCTGAGGCCGAGGCGGCCGGCGATGGCGCGCTGGGTGAGGCCCTGGGCGAGGAGCCGGCCGACCTGCTCGTGGGCCGTCGACTCGGGAGCGGACGCCTGGTCGGGGTGCCAGAGGAGGCGGCCGGAGCGGGCCCAGTCCCGTTCGAACACGGCCAGGAAATGGTCGACGGTCGCCGGATCCTCGATGAAGGTCGCGCTCCGGAGGTCGTCGGCGGACTGGAGCACGGCGATCCGGCGGTCGAAGATGTGCAGGTGGCGGAACGGCTCGGCCAGGACCCGGAAGCGGGCGCCCAGTTCGGTGCCGCGGGCGGTGTGGTCGGCGGTCGCCTGGTCCCGGACGGCGCCGGGTGCGTAGATCACCCGGATCCGGCCGCCCCGGCCGCAGAACCGGCCGATCCGTTCCAGGGCGTCCTCCAGCTGGTGGGCGTGGCGGGGCCGGCCGGGCTGGGCGACGAGGATCTCCTGGCGGCAGTCCGCCTCCACCTCGGCGAATCGCCGGATGACCGCGCCGAGGCCCTGGACGTGATGCACCGTACCGGCACGGTCGGTCGGGCGCGGGGCCGTGTCGTAGGCCTTGGTCAGGTCGTCGAGGGCCTGCGGGAGTTGCGCGGCCTGGACCAACAGCCGGGTGCCTTCGGCCCGGAGCTCGGCACTGATCCGGTCGCCGACCGTACGCGGGTTGACGGCGGTGCAGACGTCGGATTCGGGCCGGGCGAGCAGCAGCCCGAGCGCGAGCAGGTGTTCCAGGGCCGGCCGGTCGGCGTCGGCCACCTCGGCCCGGTCGATCCAGCCGCCGTGCCGGAGGATGCGCAGGTACAGGTCGTGTGCGGCCTGGTCGGGCCGCCCGGTGCCGCGCCCGTGCATCACGGCACCCGCCGACGGGCGGCGTCGGCCGCCGACCGGAGCTGCCAGCCGAGCTGGAAGAGCGTCTCGGCGTCGTACAGTTCGCGCAGCCGGGCGATGTGGCCGGCCACCGTGCGTTCGCTCAGGCCGAGGCGGGTGGCGATGGCGCGCTGGGTGAGGCCCTGGGCGAGGAAACGGCCGACCTGGTCGGGCAGGGAGTCGGCCGGCTCGGGGGCTTCCGGGCCACGGGCCCAGCGGACCCGGGCGGCGCGCTGCCAGTCGCGTTCGAAGGCGTCGGCCATGAAGTCGACCACCACCGGGTCCTCGACGAAGGCCGCGCGGCTGTTGTCGGACGCGGCGGGGATGACGGCCACCTTCCGGTCGTAGATCAGGACCCGCCGGAACGGCTCGCCCAGCACCCGGTACCGGCAGCCGACCTCGGCGGCCGCGGCGGCGAAGGCTGCGGTCGCCGGGTCGGCGGCCGCCGCCGGCTCGTAGATGCCCCGGACCGTGCCGCCGCGCTCGGCGAGTCGCCGCATCCGGTCGAGGGCATCCGGGAGCCCCTCGACGGGCCGGGCCCCGCCGGGCTGGGCGGCCAGCATCTCCTGCGAGCACTCGGCGTCGAGTTGGGCCAGGCGCAGGCGGATCTGTTCGAAGCCGTGCACGTACGTGACCTCGACGGAGCACTCGGGGTGGCGCGGCGTGACGTCGAAGGCCTGCGCCAACTCGGCGAACTGCTCGGGCATTTCATCCGCTCTGGCCAGCAATTCGCCACCCGTGGAACGCAGTTCGGACCCGATTCGGCCGATGACGACACGCGGGTTCACCGCGGCGTAGGCCGCGTCCTCGACCCTCGGGACGACCAGTCCGAGGTCGAGCAACCGCTCCAGGACCGGTTCGTCACCCGGAGGCAGGTCGGCCGCCCGGAGGATGCCGCCGTTGCCGACGACGGCGAGGTACAGCGCCCGAGCGGCGTCGTCGGGCAGCGGAGAGTCGGGCAGGGGGCAGGTCGACGGGTCGGTCATGGGGCTCCCCCCGGAGCTGCCGGCCGAGGTGGAAGAGGGTGTGGGCGGCCGCCGTCGCGGACGGCGGTGAGGTGGACGGCGGTGAGGTGGACGGCGGTGAGGTGGACGGCGGTGAGGCGGAGGGCGGTGAGGTGGAGGGCGGGCCGCTCGGCGGGGCCGGGTTCATCGGTCATCGCGGGCGCCTCTCATCAGCCAGCCGAGTTGGAAGAGGGTCTGGGCTCCGTGGCGGTCGCGGAGGCGGGAGATGTGGGCGGCGACGGTGCGTTCGCTGAGGCCGAGGCGGGTGGCGACGGCGCGCTGGGTGAGGCCGCGGGCGAGGAGGCGGCCGATCCGGTCGGGGACGGTGCGGGTGGGGCCGAGGGTGGCGGCGGTGTCGGCGGTTTCGGCGCGGGCCCAGTCGCGTTCGAAGGCGCCGACCAGGAAGGTGATGGCGGCCGGGTCGGTGATGAAGGCGGCGGTGCTGTTGTCGTCGTTGGCGGAGATCACGGCGACGGCGCGGTCGAAGACGAGCAGCCGCTGGAACGGCTCGTCGAGCACGCGGATGAGGGAGCCGTGCCGGGTGACCTCCTCGACGTAGGCGAGGGCGGGCGGGTCGGCGAGGGCGACGGGCTGGTAGATGGTGCGCAGGGAGCAGCCGCGCTGGAGCAGGTGGACGTCCTGGAGGAGGGCGACCTGCAGGGTGCCGGCGGGGCGGTGGCCGGGTTGGGCGGCGAGGACTTCGGAGCGGCAGTCGGAGGCGAGCTGGGAGATCCGCTGGCGGATGTGGACGTGGCCCTCGACGTGGACGGCGCCGCCGGCCCGGCCGGAGGGCCGGGGCATCGCGTCGTAGGCGCGGGTGAGGCCGTCGAGGGCGCCGGGGAGGTTCTCCGCGCGGACCAGCAGCCTGGTCGCCTCGCTGCGGAGTTCGGCGCCCAGGCGGTCGGTGACGGAGCGTGGGCTGATGGCGGTGTAGCAGTGGTCCATCGGGTTGGCGATGAGCAGGCCGAGGTCGACGAGCTGCTGGAGCGCGGCCTGGTCGGCGTCCGGGGTGTCGGCGAACGGGATGCGTCCGCCCCGGGCGAGGATCGCCAGGTAGAACTGCCGGGCGGCCTCGTCGGGCTCCTCGCCCGGGGGCTGTCCGTGCTGCGGCGCGACCGCCGGTTCCACCGTCACGTCGCACACTCCCTGCCGGACGCTTCTCCCTCGTTGCCGCCGTCGCGCCGTCCGGCGCGGGGCTCGGCGGTCACGGTACCGGGCTGACGGCGGCCTCCGGGGTCCGGGTGCCGTCGCACTCCGGGGGGCCCGGGGGCCACCGTCGCTACGCCCATGCCAAGGCGCTTCCGTCGAGGCGGAGCAGCAACGCCTCGACGGCTCCGGTTCCGGGGGCCATCACCACACATGGCGCCCCGACCGGCGCTCTTCCCCCCCGTTTCACGCGTGCGGGACGTTGCACCCGTGGTCAGTTTCGAAGAGCAAGTCGCCACCATCGGGCTGCGGTGCCCGGTCGGCCTGGCGTGACTCCACCCTCACAGTGTGACGGCCGGTGAACAAGTGTCGCCCGAGTGCAGGTTCGCGCAATTGCAGCTATCTGCACGGCGGGTGGGGCGGGCGGGGTCGAGCGGCGGGACGGGTTCCGGTAAAGGCCGAGGCCAGCGGGGCTCGCGGGGGGCACCCGCCCGTACGGTCGGTTGGCCGCGCGCGGTCGGGCAGCGGGTGCGGGTTCCTGCAACGGCGGCGTGCGGCGGGAATCGTCAGGCACGCGCCAGCAGCCGTCCGCGGGCGAGCCCGGCGGCGGTCCCGCCGGCGGCGAGCACCCAGGCGGTGGCCAGCAGCAGGTAGAGCCCGGTGGCGATCGCGGTGAAGCCGCCGAACCCGGTGTGCCGGGCGAGCGCGGAGGCGCCGGTGACGCAGGTGCCGATCGGGAAGGTGTACGCCCACCAGGTCATCGCGAACGGCATGCCGGCCCGGCGGGCGCGCAGGTTGGCGGTGAGCGCGACGGCCAGCCAGAGCATCGCGACGCCGAGCACCGCGACGCCGTACAGCTCGGCGAAGGGGAGCATGGCGGGGGCCAGCGCGGGCAGCACCGGGCGGGCGGCGTCGGCGAGTTGGTGGACGGCGGTGACGGACTGGCCGAGCGGGCCGAGCACCAGGAACAGCGAGGGGGTGAGCACCAGGGTGGGCAGCTTGCTGTGGAACAGCCCGGTGAAGACCACCGGCAGCAGCACCAGGGTGGCCAGCAGGCCGATCCCGAAGAGGGCCCAGCAGGCGTACAGCATGGTCTGCTGCGCCAGCCCGGCCGGCAGGTGCGGGATGAGGGCCGGGCCGGTGGCGGAGGCGACCAGCGGGGCGACCACCGGCAGCAGCCAGGTCGGGTTGGCCTCCAGGGCGGAGACCGGGTGCCGGGTGATCATCAGGTACGGGATGCCGCCGGCGACGGCCAGCGCGTACAGGGTGCCGACGCCCCACAGCACGGCGTCGACGGCGACCGCGGGGCCGGTGCCGATCACCCGGGAGCCGAGCAGCAGGGTGCCGAGGCCGACCGAGAGCAGGGCCATCGGCGGGCAGCCGTAGAAGACGGCGGTGGCCGGGTTGTCCAGCAGCTGGGTGCGGGCGGCCTCGCGGTGCCGGGTGAGGTGGACCAGCCGGGCCGCGCCCAGCACCAGCAGGGCGGCGAGTCCGAGCGCCCACATCACCTCGCCGAAGCCGATCAGCCCGGGCAGCCGCAGCGGCAGGACGGCCGCGCCGTTGCCCAGGATCGCGGTGCCCATGACGGCGGCGTACCAGTTGGGGCCGAGCTGGGCGAGGTCGAGGCGGGCACGCAGCGAGGAACGGGAGGGGCGGGTGAGCGGGCGGGCATCGGCCAAGGTGGACATGGTTCCACCGTGCCGCCCCGGGCCGGGCTCCGGTAGCGCCGCGGGCTCTATGAGGACATAGCCTGGACCTATGGCCCTCTCCCCCCGCGTCCCCGAGCTCGGCGCCCTGGAACTGCTGCTCGCGGTGGCCCGGCTGGGCAGCGTCGGGCGGGCCGCGGCCGAACTGGGCGTGAGCCAGCCGACCGCCAGCGCCCGGATCAAGGGCATGGAGCGGCAGATCGGCGTCCCGCTGCTGGAGCGCTCCCCCCGGGGCAGTCGGCCGACCGTGGCGGGGCGGCTGGTGGTCGAGTGGGCCGGGCACGTGGTGGAGGCGGCGCAGGCGCTGGACGCCGGGATCGACGCGCTGCGCGAGCGGCGGGACGCCAAGCTGCGGGTGGTGGCCAGCCTGACCGTCGCCGAGTACCTGATGCCGGGCTGGCTGCTGGCCCTGGCCGAGGCCAGTCCGGGCACGGCGGTGACGCTGCGGACGGCGAACTCGGCGGAGGTCGCCGGGCACGTGCTGGCCGGGGACGCCGACCTCGGCTTCGTCGAGGGCCCGTCCACCCCGCCCGGGCTGGCCGGCGCCGTGGTGGCGGCGGACCGGCTGGTGGTCGTGGTGGCGCCCGGCCACCCGTGGGCGCGCCGCCGGACGCCGCTGACCGGGCCGGAGCTGGCCGCCACCCCGCTGGTGCTGCGCGAGTCGGGCTCGGGCACCCGGGAGGTGCTGGAGATGGCGCTGGCGCCGTACGGGGGCGCGGTGCGGCCCCGGCTGGAGCTGGCCTCGTCCACCGCGCTGAAGGCGGCGGCGATGACCGGGGCCGGGCCGGTCTGCCTGAGCGAGCTGGCGGTGATGGAGGAGTTGGCCGTCCGGCGACTGGTGGCCGTCCCGCTGGCCGAGGGACTGGACCTGCGGCGGCCGCTGCGCGCGGTGTGGCCGGCCGGGCAGCGGCCGAGCGGGCCGGCCCGGGAGCTGCTGGGGCTGACCCGCCAGGTGCCCCGCGCGCAGCGGGTGGAACGCACGGAACGCGCGGAACGGGCGTAAAAACTTGAGCGGAATAGACTCAACTTAGTGCATGCTGTAGATAGCAGCATTGAAGGACGACGAGGGAGGACCCCCCAGCAGTGGACGCCAGCAAGTTCACCACCAAGACGCAGGACGCCCTGTCCGCCGCGATCCGGCAGGCGGGCGCGGCCGGGAACCCGGACGTCAAGCCGGTGCACATCCTGATCGCCCTGCTGGAGCAGCCCGAGGGCATCGCCCGGCCGCTGCTGGAGGCCGTCGGGGCGGACGTCACCCGGATCGACGCCGAGGCCCGCCGCCAGCTGACCGCCCTGCCCAGCGCGATGGGCTCGACGGTCGCCGCGCCGCAGCTCGCCCGGGACACCCTCGCGGTGCTCACCGAGGCCGGCAAGCGCGCCGACGACCTGGACGACCAGTACGTCTCCACCGAGCACCTGATGGTCGGCCTGGCCGCCGAGGGCGGGCCGGTCGCCGAACTGCTGGCGCAGCAGGGCGCGACGGCGAAGGGCCTGCTCGCCGCGTTCAAGGACGTGCGCGGCAGCGGCCGGGTCACCTCTCCGGACCCTGAGGGCACCTACAAGGCGCTGGAGAAGTACGGCACCGACCTGACCCAGGCCGCCCGGGACGGCAAGCTCGACCCGGTGATCGGCCGGGACCAGGAGATCCGCCGGGTCGTCCAGGTGCTCTCCCGCCGGACCAAGAACAACCCGGTGCTGATCGGCGAGCCGGGCGTCGGCAAGACCGCGGTGGTCGAGGGCCTGGCCCAGCGCATCGTCGCCGGCGACGTGCCGGAGTCGCTGCGCGGCAAGCGGCTGGTCTCGCTGGACCTCAGCGCGATGGTCGCGGGCGCCAAGTACCGCGGCGAGTTCGAGGAGCGGCTGAAGGCCGTCCTGAACGACATCAAGCAGAGCAACGGCCAGGTCGTCACCTTCATCGACGAGCTGCACACCATGGTCGGCGCGGGCGCCGGCGGCGACTCCGCGATGGACGCCGGCAACATGCTCAAGCCGATGCTGGCCCGCGGCGAGCTGCGGATGGTCGGCGCCACCACGCTGGACGAGTACCGCGAGCGGATCGAGAAGGACCCGGCCCTGGAGCGCCGCTTCCAGCAGGTGCTGGTCGGCGAGCCCAGCGTGGAGGACTCGATCGCCATCCTGCGCGGTCTCAAGGGCCGCTACGAGGCGCACCACAAGGTGCAGATCGCGGACGCCGCGCTGGTCGCCGCGGCCACCCTGTCCAACCGCTACATCACCTCCCGCTTCCTGCCCGACAAGGCGATCGACCTGGTCGACGAGGCGGCCTCCCGGCTGCGGATGGAGATCGACTCCTCCCCCGTCGAGATCGATGAACTCCAGCGCTCCGTCGACCGGTTGAGGATGGAGGAGCTGGCCCTGGAGAAGGAGTCGGACGCCGCCTCGATCGACCGGCTGGCCCGGCTGCGGCGCGATCTCGCCGACAAGAACGAGCAGTTGAGCGCCCTGACCGCGCGCTGGGAGCAGGAGAAGAAGAGCCTCAACCGGGTCGGCGAGCTCAAGGAGCGGCTGGACGACCTGCACGGCGCGCTCGAACGGGCCCAGCGCGACGGGGACTTCGAGCGGGCGTCGAAGCTGATGTACGCGGAGATCCCGGCCGCCGAGACGGAGCTCACCGAAGCCCAGGAGCGAGCGGCGGACCAGGACGCCTCCGCCTCGATGGTGAAGGAGGAGGTCGGCCCGGACGACGTGGCCGACGTGGTCGCCTCCTGGACGGGCATCCCGGCCGGCCGCCTGCTGGAGGGCGAGAGCGCCAAACTCCTGCGCATGGAGGAGGAGTTGGGCCAGCGCCTGATCGGCCAGGCGGAGGCCGTGCGAGCGGTCTCGGACGCGGTGCGCCGCACCCGTTCCGGCATCGCCGACCCGGACCGCCCGACCGGCTCGTTCCTCTTCCTCGGCCCGACCGGCGTCGGCAAGACCGAACTCGCCAAGGCCCTGGCCGACTTCCTCTTCGACGACCAGCGGGCCATGGTCCGGATCGACATGAGCGAGTACGGCGAGAAGCACTCCGTCTCCCGCCTGGTCGGCGCCCCGCCCGGGTACATCGGCTACGAGGAGGGCGGCCAGCTCACCGAGGCGGTGCGCCGCCGCCCGTACAGCGTGGTGCTGCTGGACGAGGTGGAGAAGGCCCACCCGGAGGTCTTCGACGTCCTGCTCCAGGTGCTGGACGACGGCCGGCTCACCGACGGCCAGGGCCGCACGGTGGACTTCCGCAACGCGATCCTGATCCTCACCTCCAACCTGGGCTCCCAGTACCTGGTCGACCCGGCCATCCCGGAGGACCGGAAGAAGGCCCTGGTGCTGGACTCCGTCCGGGCCGCGTTCAAGCCCGAGTTCCTCAACCGGCTGGACGACATCGTGGTCTTCGACCCGCTGGGCACCGCCGAGCTGAGCCGGATCGTCGACCTCCAGGTGGCCCGCCTCGGCGACCGGCTGCGCGAGCGGCGGCTCACCCTGGACGTCTCCGAGGCCGCCCGCGACTGGCTGGCCCTCACCGGCTACGACCCGGCGTACGGCGCCCGCCCGCTGCGCCGGCTGGTCCAGTCCGCGATCGGCGACCAGTTGGCCCGGGCCATCCTGTCCGGCCAGGTGCACGACGGGGACACCGTCCTGGTCGAGCGGGACGAGGAGGGCGACCGCCTCACCGTCCGCAGCCGCGGACTGCTGGAGAAGTAGCACCACCAGACCGGGCCGCCCGCACTGTCGTGCGGGCGACCCGGTCAACACCCTTGTCGTACAGCACAGTTGACGGCCCGCTCGGCCACGGTCGCACCCCGCCGCGCCCCGCCGGCGCCCCGGCCGAGGCGCCCTTCCAGCCGGACACGCTCCGTCACCATCACCGCTTGCGGCGGGCGTCGGAGCGCCCCGGACGAAGATCGACGCGTGGCCGGGTGCCCCTGTGAGGCAGGCCCCGGATGAGGCAGGATGGGAAGTGGAAAGGGCGGCCTCTCATTGCCGGCCACCACGTGCACTGAGGAAGAGGACCCCATGAGCATCGACCCGTCGTCCATCCCGTCGTTCGGCGCGCCCCAGGGCGGCGGCCAGCCCGGCGACCAGGGGCGGCCGGCCGGCCCGCCGCCGATCATCGTCCCGGACCAGGGCCTGGTGACCCAGCTGCTGGACCAGATGCAGCTCAAGCACGTCGTGGACGAGGAGGGCGACCTCACCGCCCCCTGGGAGGGCTTCCGCGTCTACTACATGTTCCGCGGCGAGCAGAAGGAACTCTTCGCGGTGCGCGCCTTCTACGACCGCGCGTACCCGCTGGAGAAGAAGGGCGAGATCCTCGACCTCATCGACGAGTGGAACCGCGAGACCCTCTGGCCCAAGGTCTACACCCACACCCACGAGGACGGCGTGGTCCGCCTGATCGGCGAGGCCCAGATGATCGTCGGCACCGGCGTCAACCTGGACTACTTCGTCACCACCACCGCCAACTGGACCCAGGCCGCCGTCGGCTTCGAGCAGTGGATCGTCGAGCGCCTCGGCCTGCAGAACGAGATCGAGGGCGAGGACGGCGAGACCCCCGAGGGCACCAACGAGGCGTGACCCTGCCCGCCCCGCGAGCGCACGGCCCGACCACTTGGCCCCAGGTGGTCGGGCCGTCCTTGTCCCCGGCCCCCGGCTGACCCAGGATGGGGCCGACGACGACGTGTGAGGAGCCACCGATGGGCAACAGGCCGCTGCTGAACCGCCGACTGGCCGGTATGGGGACGACCATCTTCGCCGAGATGTCGGCCCTGGCCACGGCCACCGGCTCGATCAACCTCGGCCAGGGCTTCCCCGACACCGACGGCCCGGCTTCGGTGGCCCGGGCCGCTGCCGACGCCGTGCTGAACGGCCGCGGCAACCAGTACCCGCCCGGCCCCGGCATCCCGGAGCTGCGGGCCGCGATCGCCGAGCACCAGCAGCGCTTCCACGGCCTGTCGTACGACCCGGACACCGAGGTGCTGGTCACCGCCGGTGCCACCGAGGCCATCGCCGCCACCCTGCTCGCCCTGCTGGAGCCCGGTGACGAGGTGATCGCCCTCGAACCCTTCTACGACTCCTACGCCGCCTGCATCGCCATGGCCGGCGCCACCCGCCGCCCGCTCACCCTGCGCGCCCCGGACTTCCGCCCCGACCTGGACGAACTGCGCACCCTGATCACCCCGCGCACCCGCCTGCTGCTGATCAACACCCCGCACAACCCGACCGGCACCGTGCTCACCGCCGACGAGCTGGCCGCCATCGCCGCCCTCGCCGTCGAACACGACCTGCTGGTCGTCACCGACGAGGTCTACGAGCACCTCGTCTTCGGCGCCACCCACCACCCGATCGCCGCCCTGCCCGGCATGCGCGAGCGCACCGTCTCCATCTCCTCCGCCGGCAAGACCTTCTCCTTCACCGGCTGGAAGGTCGGCTGGGTCACCGCGAACCCGGCCCTGGTCACGGCCGTCCGCACGGCCAAGCAGTACCTCACCTACGTCAGCGCCGGCCCCTTCCAGTACGCCGTCGCCGAGGCGCTGCGGTTGCCCGACAGCTACTTCGACGGCTTCCGCGCCGATCTGCTCCGCAAGCGCGACCTGCTGGCCGACGGGCTCACCGCGGCCGGCTTCCGGGTGTTCACCCCCGAGGGCACGTACTTCATCACCACCGACATCACCCCGCTCGGCGAGAAGGACGGCATCGAGTTCTGCCGCGCCCTGCCGGAGCGCTGCGGCGTCGTCGCCATCCCGAACGCCGTCTTCTACGACAACACCGAGGCCGGCCGCAGCCTGGTTCGATTCACCTTCTGCAAGCAGGACTCCGTGCTGGAGGAAGCGGTGTCACGGCTCCAGCGCCTCTGAGCCGTCGCCCGGCCGCCGCCCGAGGCCGGACAGGTGGGCGTTCAGGATCGCCCGGGCCTCGGGTGCGGTGAGGCGGCCGACGAGGACGTGCGTGGTGAGCCCGTCGGCAAGGGCCAGCAGCGTCTTCGCCTCCCGGGCGGCGTCCGGCCCGGCCGCCGGCGAGGCCTCGGCGATCAGCCGGGCGAACAGGCCCTCCAGGGCGGCGTAGTCGGCGTTCAGCGGGCCCGCCAGCCGCTCGTCGACGGCGGCCTGTGCGACGAAGGCCAGCCAGACCCGCGCCTGGGAGCGCTGTCCGTCGCCGAGCAGCGCCACCTCGGCGGCCGCGTGTGCCAGGGCGGCGGCGGGCGAGGGCGCCGGGTCGTCGGCGGGGTACGCCTGGACCCGGGCGGTGATCTGCTCGCCGACGTGGCCGAGGGCGAAGCGGAGCATCTCGTCCTTGGTGCGGAAGCAGCGCTGGACGGCGCCGGTCGACACCTGCGCGCGGTCGGCCACGTCGCGCAGGGTCACCCCTTCCAGGCCGCGTTCGTCGGCGAGCCGGCAGACGGCCTCGGCGATCCGTCGGCGTCGGCCGTCGTGGTCCACCTGTCTGGGCACGGGCTCCCCCTCCGATTTATTCGATGCACTCGTATCGGTTCCCAGGCTACGGTACCGATACGAGCGCATCGGAACGAGGAGGGGAGTACGTCATGCAGGACGCCCTGTGGCGACTGACGGCCACCGCGCAGGCGGCGGCGGTACGCGGCAAGGAGGTCTCGGCCGTCGAACTGCTCGACAGCCACCTGGAGCGGATCAGCGCGGTGAACCCGCAGGTGAACGCCGTCACCCAGGTCCTGGCGGAGCGCGCCCGGGCACAGGCCCAGGAGCTCGACCGGCGCCTGGCCGCGGGCGAGGACCCCGGCCCGCTGGCGGGCGTGCCGTTCACCGTGAAGGAGACCACCGCCATCGAGGGCGTGGCCACCACCTTCGGGGTGCCGCGCTTCCGTGACCTGGTGGCGCGGGCCGACGCTCCCCCGGTCGCCCGGCTGCGCGCGGCCGGGGCCGTACCGATCGGGCACAGCAACATGCCCACCATGATCCTGGCCGGGATGCACACCCGCAGCGAGCTCTACGGCGACACCGCCAACCCGTGGGACCGCGGCCGCACCCCGGGCGGGAGCAGCGGCGGCGACGGCGCGGCCGTCGCGACCGGCCTGGCCGCGCTCGGGCTCGGCAACGACTCCGGCGCGTCCATCCGCGTCCCGGCCTCGTTCTGCGGGGTCGCCGGGCTGAACCCGTCCAGCGGCCGCTTCCCCGCCGACCACCGCGCGTTCGGGCCGCAGGACCCGGGGCCGGCCTCCCAGTGGCTGGTCTCCGACGGCCCGCTCGCCCGGAGCGTCGCCGACCTGCGGCTGGCCTACGAGGTGCTGGCCGGCCCCGATCCGCGCGACCCTCGCGCCCTGCCCGTGCCGCGCTACGGCGAGCCGCTGCCCGGGCCGGTGAAGGTCGCGGTGGTGGCCGATCCGGGCGGCCACGGCGTCCACCCGACGGTCCGGGCCGCGATCGACCGCGCGGCGGCGGCGCTGCGGGACGCGGGATACGACGTGCGCGAGGTGGCGGACGTCCCGCGGCTCGACGAGGCCCTGGAGGTGTGCGACCGGATCACCATGACCGAGTTCGCGCCCAAGTGGCCCGCCGTACGCCCCCTGCTCGGCCCGGGCGGCGACCGCTACATCGAGCTGACGATGGCCCGCACCCCGCCCGCGACGGCCGCCGAGCTCATGGAGCTGATGGGGAGCTGGCTGGGCATCCGCCGCTCCTGGGCCGAATTCCTGGACGAGTACCCGCTGCTGCTCGGACCGGTGTTCACCGAACCGCCGGTCGAGCCGGGCATCGAATCCCGGGACGCGGCCGGGTGGGAGCTGGTCCGCACGGCGATGCGGCTGTGCAAGGTGACCAGCTTCGCGGGGCTGCCCGCGGTGGCGGTGCCCACCGGCCTGGCCGACGGACTGCCGACCGGGGTGCAGCTCGTCGGACGGGCGTTCCGGGAGGACCTCTGCCTGGAGGCGGCCCAGGCGGTCGAGGACCGGCTCGGGGTCCTCGCGCCGATCGACCCCCGGCCGTGAATCGACCCCCGGCCGTGAGGGGAGCAATGATGGCCCGGCGAGCGGGCTGGACTTCCTCAACTCGCCTGACAGTCATGCCTGGTTGACACCTGGTTGACGATTGAATGATGCCTGTGAGGCAATTCCCTCAACCTCGGCGGAACGCTCCGACCGCCCTGCCCGCCCGGTGCGTGCAGGGCGGTGGCGCACGAGGCGCGTGCCCGGCGCACTACCAGCGTGCACGGCGCACGACCCGGCCATAGGGGCGCGCGCTGTGCAGAGTCGCACACCGGGTCGATCAGAGCCGGGAAGCAGGTGTGCTCGAAACGGTGAATGCTTGACAAAGTTGGGTAAATCACCGGCGGACCCGGCGTATTCATGCTTCTCTGCTGCTGAATCTCCAGCCGGAATCCCTCCTTCCACGGTCGGCCGCGCCCAGGGCCGCACAGCCACGAACAGCCTCGCCATCGCCTAGGCCTACTCGGTGCTGCTCGGCGGGCGCGCACGGAGCTGAAACGCGGAGCCGAGCATGCTCACCACACTGCAGACCTCCTACACGGACACCCGCGCCGGTGACCTGGCCTGGTGCCTGGGCGGCGACCCGCTGCCCGCTCTCGCGGTCCGCGACCTGAGACTCGACGGAGGCGGCCACCCCGCCACGACCGGCACCCTCCAGCTGCGACTGCTGGGCGCTTCGCACCAGGTGGTGATCGCCGCCGGCCCTGGCGAGTGCCTGGAGACCGTCGCCTGCCTGCCCGGCCGCCGCACCCCGCTGCCGGCCCGGGTGGCCAAGCAGGTCGGCGGCTGGGAGTACGAGTTCGCGGCCCGGATCGAGGCGCTGCCCCCGCACGACTTCGCGGCCCGCGCCCAGGAACTGCTGGCCCTGGTCGAGGGCCACCCGCGCGGCCTGGCCGGGGTGTTCCCGGGCGACCCGAGCGCCTTCACCGCGCTGGTCACCCAGGGCGGCGCCGACCGGCTGCTCTGGCGGACCTGGCACGCCTACCCGCAGGAGGGCCGGCTGGTCTGCACCCGCTCCTCGCTGGTGGTGTCCGGGGCATGACCGCCGGCCGCCCGACCAGGGTCACGGATCCCTCCATGGCCTATGAATCGCACGCAGGAACGATTCGTCAATCCGGCGTCCCGCACTGTCCGTCGAATGGGCGCAGCTATCCGTCCCGAACGTCCCCTAGCGTTTGTTCGTGATCAACCATCCGGCCGGTCCACCCGCCCGCTCGCGAGTGGACCTCGACGACGGCGCCCCACCCCGGCCCGGGCGGAGCCTCGCCCCCCTGCCCGCCCGCCGTCGGTCCCGGCTGCGCTCCCACCCCCGACTGGCCCGCCTCACCGTCCTGCTCGCCGCGTTCGTCTGTGCGGCCTGCGGACTCGTCTACGAACTCGAACTCGTGGCGCTCGGCGACTACCTGCTCGGGGACGCGGTCACCCAAACCTCCGTCGTGCTCTCCGTCATGGTGTTCGCGATGGGCCTCGGCTCGCTCCTCGCCAAACGCCTCACCCGGCAGCCCGCCACCGCCTTCGCCCTGGTCGAATGCGCCCTCGCGCTCACCGGCGGCCTCTCCGTCCTCGCGCTCTACTCCTGCTGGGCCTGGATCGGCCGCTACCAGGCCGCCATGGTCGGCCTCACCTGCCTCATCGGCATCCTCATCGGCGCCGAGATCCCGCTCCTGATGACCCTCATCCAGCGGATCCGGCGCGAGGACGCCGGCCGCGCCGCCGCCGACCTCTTCGCCGCCGACTACGTGGGCGCGCTGATCGGCGGCCTCGCCTTCCCCTTCCTCATCCTCCCCGGCCTCGGGCCCGGCGACGGCGCCCTCGTCACCGGCGCCGTCAACGCCGTCGCCGGAGCCGCCGTCGTGCTCTGGCTCTTCCGCGAGGAACCCGCCCCCCGGATACGGCTCCTGCTCTGGGGCGGCTGCGCGCTCGTCCTCGCCCTGCTCGCCGCGGCCGCCGCCGGCTCCGGCGCCATCGAACGCGCCGCCCGGCACGCCCTCTACGGCGCCCAGGTCCGCTTCGCCGCCCGCAGCCACTCCCAGGAGATCGTGCTCACCGGCCCCGCCGAAGGCCCGCTCCGGCTCTACCTGAACGGCCGTCTCACCGTCTGCGGACCCGACGAGTACCGCGGCAACGAGGCCCTGGTCCACCCGGCGATGGCCGCCGGCCCGGACGCCCGCGTCCTGCTCCTCGGCGGCGGCGACGGCCTCGCCCTGCGCGAGGTGCTCCGGCACCGCGGCGTCCGCTCCGTCCGGCTCGTCGACGCCGACCCCGAGCTCCCCCGACTCGCCCGCACCGACCCCGGGCTCGCCGCCCTCACCGACCACTCCCTCGACGACCCCCGCGTCCACGCCACCGCCGCCGACCCGATGGCCTGGCTGCGCGGCGCCACGACCGGCGGACCGTACGACGTGGTGCTCGCCGACCTGCCCGCGCCCGCCGACGGCGGACCGGTCACCTTCCACTCCCAGGAGTTCTACGGCCTCGCCACCCGGCTGCTCTCCCCCGGCGGCCGCGTCGCCGTCCGGGCCGGCGGCGACCCGGGCGGCCTCTGGCCGATCGAGTCCGGCCTGCGGACGGCAGGGCTGCAGACCGTCCCGTACGCCGTCCAGGGCAGCGCCACCGCGAGCTGCCGCCCCGACCCGCCGGGCGCCGCCCAGACCTTCCTCCTCGCGGCCGCCGCCCGGCCCCCGCTCACCCTCGCCCCCGACGCCCCACCGCCCCGCGCCCTCACCCCCGACGCCCTCCGCGGCTCCGCCACCCGCCTCGCCGCCCTCCGCCCCGCCCACCCCCCGGCCGCCCTCACCCTGCTCGGCCCCCGCTGAGCCGGGGGCGCGGGGCGGGACACCGGTGGTCCCGGGGAAGTCGGGTGGCGGTGGGTAGGGACCGGGCGGGGTCGGGTCGGTAGGCTCCCTGACATGGAGCATGAGGTTGTCGTCCCGATGCCCGCCGAGTTGGTGCGGCAGGCCTTGCAGGATCCGGCTCTGCTGGCCCGTAGCGTGCCGGGGCTGAGCACCGAACCGGCCGCGGTCGGCGCAGGGCCGGCGGAGGAGATCGGCGGCCGGCTGAAGCTGCGGATCGGCGGCTCCACCATCACGTACAAGGGCGTGCTGTCCCTGATCGAGGGACGCGAGGGCGTGCTGACCGTGCTCGCCGAGGGCCAGGAGGCCCGCGGCAGCGGCGAGGCGACCGCCACCGTCCGGGTCAGCGTCGCGGACGGCGCCGAGGACGGCACCGCGGTGGTCCGCTTCACCGGCGACCTGAGCGCCACCGGCCGGCTCACCGAGTTCGACGAGGAGACCCTCGACGCCGCCGGGCGCCGCCTGCTGGACCGGTTCGCCACCGCGCTCGCCTCCCCGGACGCCGAGCCCGAGCCGGAGAGCGAGAACGACGGCGAGAGCGACCCGGAGACCGGCGGCGAGGCCGGCAGCGAGGCCGGGGCCGGGACCGACGCCAGCGTGGTGTTCATCGAGGAGCACCAGGACCAGCCCGGCGACGACCTCGACGACGACCTGTCCGACCTGATCGCCTTCTCCGACGCCGACGCCGAGCGCTTCGGCCTGCCCACCGGCGGCGGCGACGAGGACGGGCCCGAGGAGGGCGTCGCCGAGGAGCTCCCCGCCGAGCCGCTCTTCGAGTACGAGGAGGAGCCGGCGGGCGGCGGCCCGGTGCGCCGCAGCATCGTCGGCCGCTCGGCCGAGGAGGTGGACCACGCGCCGCCGCGCGGGCGGTACGCCCCGGCGCTGCCGGCCCGCAGTGCCCGGGCCCGGGCGGCGTCCCGGTGGGGCGGCGAGGCCGGCGGGATCGTGGTGCCGGGTTCGGGCGGCCGCAGCGCGGTGCCGTGGGTGATCGGCGGCGGGGTCGCGCTGCTGGGTGGCGCCGTGGTGCTGGTCAGGGCCTTGCGTCGGCGCTGACCCGCGGGAGAGGGCCTAGACTGGACGCTCATGAGCAACGACCGCGACGCCCTGCTGGCACAGATCAAGGACAAGGCCGTCGTACACGGCAAGGTCACCCTTTCCTCCGGCAAGGAGGCCGACTACTACGTCGACCTGCGCCGGATCACGCTGGACGGCCAGGCCGCCCCGCTGGTCGGTCGGGTGATGCTGGACGCGACCTCGCACCTGGAGTACGACGCCGTCGGCGGTCTGACCCTGGGCGCCGACCCGGTGGCCGCCGCGATGCTGCACGCCGCCGCCGCGCGCGGGCGTGAGCTGGACGCCTTCGTGGTCCGCAAGGCGGGCAAGGCGCACGGCCTGCAGCGCCGGATCGAGGGCCCGGAGGTCAAGGGCCGCCGGGTGCTGGCGGTCGAGGACACCTCCACCACCGGTGGCTCGGTGCTGACCGCCGTCGAGGCGCTGCGCGAGGCGGGTGCCGAGGTGGTCGGCGTCGCGGTGATCGTGGAGCGCGGCGGCGCGGCCGCGGTCGAGGCGCAGGGCCTGCCGTACGTGACCGCCTACGACCTGGACGACCTGGGCCTCTGAGCCCGGCCGGACCTGACAGCACGAAGGGGCCGGGTCCTGTTTCACGTGAAACGTGAGACGGGACCCGGCCCCTTCGCGTGTACTGCGCGAAGCCCCGGTGCTCAGCCGCGCCGGTGGCGGCCGCCGCTCTGCACGGCGTCGGCCTCGGTGCTCTCCACGGCGCCGCCGGCCTTCCGCTTCTTGCGCTCGCGCAGGACCTCGATCAGGATCGGCGAGATCGAGAGCAGGACGATCAGCAGCACCGCCGGGATCAGGTACTTGTCGATCACCGGGGCGAGCGCGTCGCCGAAGAAGTAGCCGATCAGCAGCATGGACTCGGTCCAGAGCACGCCGCCGACGACGTTCCACAGGAAGAACGTCCGGGCGGGCATCTCCAGGGTGCCCGCGACCGGGTTGAGGAAGGTCCGGACGATCGGCATGAAGCGGGCCAGCACCACGGCCTTGCCGGGCCCGAACTTGTTGAAGTACTCCTCCGCCTTCATCACGTACTCGCGGCGGAAGATCTTCGACTCGGGCTTGTCGAACATCTTCGGCCCGACCTTGACCCCGATCAGGTGCCCGAGCTGGGCCCCCGCGACCGCGGCCACCGGGGCGCCGACGAGCAGGACGGCGATCGGCAGCTTGGCGCCGTCGCCGAGCACCGACGAGGCGGCGTTCGACGCCGCGACGCCGGCGATGATCAGCAGTGAGTCACCCGGGAAGAAGAAGCCGACCAGCAGGCCGGTCTCCGCGAAGATGATCGCGATCAGCCCGATGGCGCCGACGGACGAGATCAGTGATTTGGCGTCGAGAAGGTTGACGGCCAGCTGGTTGTAGTCCACGGCCGCAGGATAGCTGGCCGTTCTGTCCGGAGGCTTCGCCCGGCAGGTGTATCCGGTGTCCGCCGAACGTCGTAGGAGCGGGCCGTCCGCGTCGTCGGCGGCGACAGTCCGACTGGCGGGCTCCTGCTGACCTGCGGGCACGAGTCTGGGAGGATGGCACGGGCGTCCGGTCCGCAGCGGCACACCACCCTCATTGCCGTACCGCGGAGGTCGCTCGAACCTTGGTGCCGGAGAGCCACACCGCAGCGCCGCGCGTCGGCGGCCGGCACGGAGTCGTACCGAAGGCGTACACAGCGTCGGACAGCACCGTCCGTACGCCGCAACCCGACAGGAGCGGATCGCATGCCCATCGCAACTCCCGAGGTCTACAACGAGATGCTGGACCGGGCCAAGGCGGGCAAGTTCGCCTACCCGGCCATCAACGTCACCTCGTCGCAGACCCTGCACGCCGCACTGCGTGGTTTCGCCGAGGCCGAGAGCGACGGCATCATCCAGATCTCGACCGGTGGCGCGGAGTTCCTGGGCGGCCAGCACAACAAGGACATGGTGACCGGCGCCGTGGCGCTGGCCGAGTTCGCGCACATCGTCGCCGCCAAGTACGACATCACCGTCGCGCTGCACACCGACCACTGCCCGAAGGACAAGCTGGACGGCTACGTCCGCCCGCTGCTGGCGGTCTCCGCCGAGCGCGTGGCCAAGGGCCAGAACCCGCTGTTCCAGTCGCACATGTGGGACGGCTCGGCCGAGACCCTCGCCGACAACCTGGCGATCGCCCAGGAGCTGCTGGCCCAGGCCGCCGCCGCCAAGATCATCCTTGAGGTCGAGATCACCCCGACCGGCGGCGAGGAGGACGGCGTCACGCACGAGATCAACGACGAGCTGTACACCACCGTCAACGACGCCGTGCGCACCGCCGAGGCGCTGGGCCTGGGCGAGAAGGGCCGCTACCTGCTGGCCGCCTCGTTCGGCAACGTGCACGGCGTCTACAAGCCGGGCAACGTCGTGCTGAAGCCGGAGCTGCTGCGCGAGCTGCAGGACGCGATCGGCAAGCAGTACGGCAAGACCGACCCGTTCGACTTCGTCTTCCACGGCGGTTCGGGCTCGACCGCGGCGGAGATCGCCACCGCGCTGGAGAACGGCGTCGTGAAGATGAACCTGGACACCGACACCCAGTACGCCTTCACCCGCCCGGTCGTGGACCACATGTTCCGCAACTACGACGGCGTGCTGAAGGTCGACGGCGAGGTCGGCAAGAAGAACACCTACGACCCGCGCACCTGGGGCAAGCTCGCCGAGGCGGGCATGGCCGCCCGCGTGCTGGAGGCCGCGCAGCAGCTGCGCTCGGCCGGCAACCGCCTGAAGTGAGCCCGGCGGCCGGGCTGAGCCCGGCCACCGTGTGAACGCGGATGCGCCCCCCGGTGGACTTCACCGGGGGGCGCACCTGTGTGTGGGTCTGCTGCCTCAGCAGCCGTGCGGGTCTACTGCTTCAGCTCCGCGTACGCCTCCGCGCTGCTGTCCTTCAGGAACTGCCAGCAGCGGGCCTCCTCCTCGGTGTCCTTGATCGCGCCGGCCGCCCGGGCGAGCCCGGCCAGGCAGCGCAGGAAGCCGCGGTTGCCGCGGTGCTCCCACGGCACGGGGCCGTGGCCCTTCCAGCCGTTGCGGCGCAGCGCGTCCAGGCCGCGGTGGTAGCCGGTGCGGGCGTAGGCGTAGGACTCGACGTAGCGGCCGGCCGCGTAGGCGTCGTCGGCGAGCATCGCCCAGGCGAGGCAGAAGGTCGGGAAGTCGGCGGCCACCTGGGTGGGTGAAGCCGATTCCTCCGCCAGCATGCGGTAGGGCTGCTCGTCCTCCGGGAGAAGGGTCGGGTCGGGGCCGTCGAGAAGATTCCGGTGAATCGCCATGCAGGCAGTCTGCCACCCGAGACGCCAGGGTCAACCGCCGTCCCGGGATCGGCGGCGGCCGCCGGGCGCCTGCATACCCGGTATGTGGACATTCACCCGTTCGCCATGTCAGGGTGTCGATCATGCCCGCAGCCAGATCCGCCGCCAGGAGCAGCAGTGCCCGCGGCCGCCGACGCCGCCGGCCGCCGCGCCGGATCGGGCCCGGCATGCTCGCGGCGCTGGTCACGGCGGTGGCGGTGCTGGGCGGTACGGCGGTCGTGCTGACCCGCTCCTCGGACGCGCCCGACGGCGGGCCGACCGCCCAGGCGCGGATCGCCCCGCCGACCGAGCAGGCCCCCTCGCCCGCCGCCCCGACGCCGGCCCCGACGCCGAGCGACACCCCGAGCGAGCCCCCCGCCCCGCCCTCGCCGCCCGCCCCCACCACGCCCGACCCCGGCCCCGCCAAGGGCTCGGGCACCTTCAGCATCGCCGCCGCCACCGCCCAGCCGGTCGGACGCGGCACCGTGCGCCGCTACCGGGTGGAGGTCGAGGACGGCATAGGCATCGACGCCGCCTCCGCCGCCGCCCAGATCCACGGCTTCCTCGGCGACAAGCGCGGCTGGACCAACGACCGCAAGAACGGCTTCCAGCTGGTCGCCGGCGGCGGGTACGACTTCACCGTGAAGATCGCCTCGCCGGCCACCGTGGACCGGATCTGCGGCGCCTCCGGCCTGGACACCCACGGCGAGGTGAACTGCAACGTCGGCAACCAGGTGCTCGTCAACTCCAAGCGCTGGAACACCGGTTCACCGCAGTTCAGCGGCCCGCTCGACGAGTACCGGGCGCTGATCATCAACCACGAGGTCGGCCACCGGATAGGCCACGGGCACGAGACCTGCCCCGGCCCGGGCAAGCCGGCGCCCGCGATGATGCAGCAGATCTACGGGCTCAAGGGCTGCGAGCCGAACGCCTGGCCGTACGCGGAGAACGGCACCTACCTCAGCGGGCCGTCGGTGCCGTAGGACGCCCCTGAAGCGCGGCTACCCGAGCACCGGCAGGTACTCCCGCAGGTCGCTGCGCTCACCGGAGGCGGAGACCGCCGCCGCGTCCACCGCGGCCGCCCAGTCGGCCCGGCCGGTGGCCAGCCGGATCCAGGTCAGCGGGTCGGTCTCGACCACGTTCGGCGGGGTGCCCCGGGTGTGCCGGGGGCCCTCGACGGCCTGCACGACGGCGTACGGCGGGATCCGCAGCTCGACCGCGCCGCCCGGTGTGCGGTCGGCGAAGGCGTCGGCCAGCAGCCGGGTGACGGCGGCGACGGCCTGGCGGTCGTGCGGGAAGCCGTCGAGGCCGAGCGCGGCGGCCAGGTCGTCGGCGTGCACGACGGTCTCCACCAGCCTGGTCACCAGCATGTCGGCGAGTGTCATCGAGCCGAGCCGGATCTCGAACCGCCGTACCGGGTCGGCGGCTTCGGGCCGGTCCAGCAGGCCGGTCAGCGCGTCCGCCGCCCGGGTGAAGGCCTGCGCCACCGAGGCCGCGTCCCCGCCGAAGTCGCCCGCGGCCCTCGCCCGGGCCTGCTCGTCGAGCAGCGGCGCGACCGTGCCGACCGCGGACACCCACCCCGGCAGGTCCAACGGCGCCCGCCCCTCCAGCGGATCGTCGAGGTGCTCGGGGACGAAGTCGAGCTGGACGGCGAGGTGCGCGATCAGCTCGCGGACCGTCCACTCCCCCAGCCTGGTCGGCCGGGCCAACCACTGCTCGGCGTCCGGGCGTTCACAGAGCTGCCGGACGGCGTCGCGCAGCGCGCCGGTCTGCGCCGCGAGCGCGGTGCGCACCTTCTGCGGCTGGTAGGTACGGGGCTTGGGGGGCATGGCCCCCAACATACGCCGGGGTGCGGACAGCCCCGCCTACACCGGGGTCCGGACGGCCCCGCACACGCCGAAGGGCGGACGGCCCCGTCGGACCGTCCGCCCCTCGAACCGTGCGGGTCAGGCGAGCAGAGCCTCGATGACGCCAGTGTGGGCGTCCTTCAGCTCGGCCAGCGAGACGGTGAACTGGCCCTGGACGTCCAGGGATTCGCCGTCCACGACACCGATGCGGGTGGCCGGCAGGCCGCGCGCGGTGCACATGTCGTTGAACCGGAGCTCCTCGCTGCGCGGCACCGCCACGACGGCGCGGCCGGCCGACTCGGAGAACAGGAACACGAACGGGTCCGCGCCCTCGGGCACGATGATCCGCGCGCCGTGGCCGCCCTTGAGGCAGCTCTCCACGAGCGCCTGGCCGAGGCCGCCGTCGGAGAGGTCGTGCGCGGCGTCGATCATGCCGTCGCGCGAGGCGGCGATCAGGATGTCGCCGAGCAGCCGCTCGCGCTCCAGGTCGACCTTGGGCGGCAGACCGCCGAGGTGGTCGTGGACCACCTGCGACCAGGCCGAGCCGCCGAGCTCGTCCGCGGTGTCGCCGAGCAGGTAGAGCAGCTGCCCCTCCTCGGCGAAGGCGGCCGGGGTGCGCCGGGTGACGTCGTCGATGACGCCGAGCACCGCGACCACCGGGGTCGGGTGGATGGCGACCTCGCCGGTCTGGTTGTACAGCGAGACGTTGCCGCCGGTGACCGGGGTGCCGAGCACCAGGCAGGCGTCGGCCAGGCCGCGGGTGGCCTCGGCGAACTGCCACATCACGTCCGGGTCCTCGGGGGAGCCGAAGTTGAGGCAGTCGGAGATCGCGAGCGGCTTGGCGCCGCCGGCCGCGACGTTGCGGTAGGCCTCGGCGAGGGCCAGCTGGGCGCCGGTGTACGGGTCCAGCTTGGTGTAGCGGCCGTTGCCGTCGGTGGCGACCGAGACGCCGAGGTTGGTCTCCTCGTCGATCCGGATCATGCCCGAGTCCTCGCCGACCGAGAGCACGGTGTTGCCGAGCACGTAGCGGTCGTACTGGTCGGTGATCCAGGACTTGGAGGCCTGGTTCGGGGAGCCGGCGACCTTCAGCAGGTCGGCCTTGAGGCCCTCGCCGGTGGTCGGGCGGGCCAGCCGCTCGCCGGTGGGGGCGTCGGCCTGCAGCGCGTCCTGCCAGCTCGGGCGGGCGTACGGACGCTGGTAGGTCGGGCCCTCGTGGGCGACGGTGCGCGGCGGCACGTCGACGACGAGTTCGCCGTGCCAGAAGATCTCCAGGCGCTCGCCGTCGGTCACCTCACCGATGACGGTGGCGATGACGTCCCACTTCTCGCAGATCTCCAGGAAGCGGTCGACCTTGCCGGGCTCGACGATGGCGCACATGCGCTCCTGCGACTCGCTCATGAGGATCTCCTCGGGCGAGAGCGTGTTGTCGCGCAGCGGCACGGTGTCCAGCTCGACCCGCATGCCGCCGGAGCCGGCGCTCGCCAGCTCCGAGGTCGCGCAGGACAGGCCGGCGCCGCCCAGGTCCTGGATGCCCTTGACGAGCTTCTCCCGGAAGATCTCCAGGGTGCACTCGATCAGGAGCTTCTCCTGGAACGGGTCGCCGACCTGGACGGCCGGGCGCTTGGTCGGCTTGCTGTCGTCGAAGGTCTCGGAGGCGAGCACGGAGACGCCGCCGATGCCGTCGCCGCCGGTGCGGGCTCCGTACAGGATGACCTTGTTGCCGGCGCCGGAGGCCTGCGCGAGGTGGATGTCCTCGTGCTTCATGACGCCCACGCACAGCGCGTTGACCAGCGGGTTGCCCTGGTAGCAGGAGTCGAAGACGACCTCGCCGCCGATGTTCGGCAGGCCCAGGCAGTTGCCGTAGCCGCCGATGCCCGCGACGATCCCGGGCAGCACGCGCCGGGTGTCCGGGTGGTCGGCCGCACCGAACCGCAGCGGGTCCATCACGGCGACCGGGCGGGCGCCCATCGCGAGGATGTCGCGCACGATGCCGCCGATGCCGGTGGCCGCGCCCTGGTAGGGCTCGATGTACGACGGGTGGTTGTGCGACTCGACCTTGAAGGTCACGGCGTAGCCCTGGCCGACGTCGACCACACCGGCGTTCTCGCCGATGCCGACGAGCATCGCGTCCGAGTCGGGCTTCTTGTCGCCGAACTGCTTCAGGTGGACCTTGCTGCTCTTGTACGAACAGTGCTCCGACCACATGACCGAGTACATCGCGAGTTCGGCGCCGGTCGGGCGGCGGCCGAGAATCTCGCGGATGCGCGTGTACTCGTCCTCCTTGAGGCCGAGTTCGGCCCAGGGCTGGGCGACGTCCGGGGTCTGCTCGGCGTTCTTGACGGTGTCGAGGCTCATCAGGCGTTCACCAGCTGCTTCAGGACGGAAGTGAAGAAGCCCAGGCCCTCGACGGTCGGACCGGTGAGCGGCTCCACGGCGTGCTCCGGGTGCGGCATCAGGCCGACGACATTGCCGGCGGCGTTGGTGATGCCGGCGATGTCGCGGTACGAACCGTTCGGGTTACCGTATCCGTCAGCGGCATCGCCGCGGGCCACGTAACGGGCCACCACCCGGCCCTCCGCCTCCAGTTGGTCCAGGACGCGCTCCTCGGCGACGAACCGGCCCTCGCCGTTCTTCAGCGGAACGACGATTTCCTGGCCCGCCGAGTAATCCCGGGTCCAGGCGGTACCGGTGTTCTCGATGCGCAGCTTCTGGTCGCGGCAGACGAAGTGCAGCGAGTCGTTGCGGGTGAGCGCGCCGGGCAGCAGGTGCGATTCGCAGAGCACCTGGAAGCCGTTGCAGATACCGAGGACCGGCATTCCCAGCTTCGCCTGCTCGATGACGGTGTCCATCACGGGCGAGAAGCGGGAGATCGCGCCGCAGCGCAGATAGTCGCCGTAACTGAATCCGCCCGGCAGGACGACGGCGTCGACCTGGTGGAGATCCTTGTCACGGTGCCAGAGCGCGACCGGCTCGGCGCCGGCCAGGCGGACCGCGCGCTGGGCGTCACGGTCGTCGAGGGAGCCGGGGAAAGTGACGACGCCAACGCGGGTGGTCACTTCGCCGCCTCCTCGACGCGGACGGTGAAGTCCTCGATCACGGTGTTGGCGAGAAAGGTCTCGGCGGCTTCGCGGATACGGGCGAGCGCGGCGTCGTCGACCGGGCCCTCCACTTCCAGCTCGAAACGCTTGCCCTGGCGGACGTCGGCGATCCCGGTGAATCCGAGACGGGGCAGTGCACGCTGCACCGCCTGGCCCTGGGGGTCGAGGATCTCCGGCTTGAGCATGACGTCGACTACGACGCGTGCCACTGGCACTCCCGGTGGTGTCTTCGGTGAGGCGGGGGAACTCCAGACTACCGGGGGTTTCGGGCGGGATTGCTGGCCGGGGCAGGCGACGCGCGTAGACCCGAGACCCTTACGCGGCAAGGGATCCACGCCCGTGAACCCCCGGCCGGGCCGCGCGGTTTCCACGGATTCGGCCCCCGGAACGAGAACACCCGAAGAACACCCGAATACGGCACTCCGGGACAGATCGACCCGTCCCGCACTCCGGTATCCGGCACTCCGGCGAAGACACGTGAATATCCGGAAAAGAATGCCGGACTCTTCGATTTCGACCCCCTTCGGGTGCAGAATAGGGCCACCTGTCGCGGCAAGTGCTGCGTATCCGGCGGGCCACCAGGCCTGCCCGTATGCGCTTGCGCGAGTGGTGCACATCAGGCCCCCGGACGCACCCCGCGGACCGGCGGCCGAATTGCCCGAGAGGATTGACACCCATGGCTCAGCGTGTAGTTGTCACGCTCTCCGACGACCTGGACGGCGGCGCCGCGGCGGAAACCGTCCACTTCGGCGTCGACGGGAAGTCGTACGAGATCGACCTGTCCGTGGACAACGCGGAAAAGCTGCGGGAGGCCCTCGCTCCGTTCGTCGCGGCCGGCCGCCGCCAGAGCCGCACCGGAAAGTCCTTCCGCCGCACCGCGCTCACCCCGGACCCGGCCGCGGTGCGCGCCTGGGCCCTGTCGCGCGGCATGGAGCTGCCGGCCCGCGGACGCATCCCCAAGCACGTGTACGAGCAGTTCGCCGAGGCGAACTGACCGCCCCGGGCACCCCGGTCGCCCCGCCTGCCTGGACCGAAAGGGTGGGGCGACCACCCCGAACGATGCTGTAGAGTAATCCTCGTCGCCGCAACGGAGAGATCCGAAGAGGCGGCGGGTGCCCCACCAGGCACCGTGCGGACGTGGCTCAGTTGGTAGAGCATCACCTTGCCAAGGTGAGGGTCGCGAGTTCGAATCTCGTCGTCCGCTCGCAGTGCGCGAGCACAGCACAACTCCATAGTTAGACCTGCGGACGTGGCTCAGTTGGTAGAGCATCACCTTGCCAAGGTGAGGGTCGCGAGTTCGAATCTCGTCGTCCGCTCCAGAACGAAAGGCCCCCTCGATCGAGGGGGCCTTTCGGCATTCCCGCTCCACCGCGATCCCGGCCCATGACATTTGTCATCGCCGACCCGTGGATCTCCACCGCCGGCTCATGACGGCGCGCACTGCCCGCCCGGCCGTGGAGGCGGAAGGCTTGAGCCATGGAAACGAGCCAGCCCCTGCGCCCCGGCGACAGCGTGATCGAGGTCACCGACCTGCACCGCCACTACGGCACCGGCACCACCGGCTACCACGCCGTCCGAGGCATCGACCTGACCGTCGGCCGCGGTGAGCTGTTCGCCCTGCTCGGCACCAACGGGGCGGGCAAGACCTCCGCCATGGAGCTCATCGAGGGCCTGGCCGCCCCGTCCGGCGGCACCGTCCGGGTGCTCGGCCACGACCCCCACCGGGAGCGCGCCGCCGTCCGCCCGCGGATCGGCATCATGCTCCAGGAGGGCGGCTTCCCCGGCGACCTCACCATCGCCGAGACCGGCCGCAGCTGGGCCGGCATGACCAGCGGCGCCCGCCCGGTCGACGAGGCCCTGGAGCTGGTCGGCCTCGGCCACCGCCGCGACGTCCGCGTCAAGCAGCTGTCCGGCGGCGAGCGGCGCCGGCTCGACCTCGCGATGGCCCTGCTCGGCCGCCCCGAGGTGCTCTTCCTGGACGAGCCCAGCACCGGCCTCGACCCCGAGGCGCGCGCCGCCGTCTGGCGGCTGGTCCGCGAACTGCGCGCCCAGGGCACCACCGTGCTGCTCACCACGCACTACCTGGAGGAGGCCGAGGAGCTCGCCGACCGGCTGGCCATCATGCACGGCGGCCGGGTCGTCACCACCGGCACCGTCGCCGAGGTGATCGCCGGCCGGCCCTCCCGGATCAGCTTCGACCTCCCCGAGTTCACCGGGACCGCTCTGCCGGTCCTCGCCGGGGCCGAGATCGCCGTCGACGGCCGCAAGGTCACCGTGCAGACCGGCGGCCTCCAGCACACCCTCTTCGAACTGCTCGGCTGGGCCCAGCAGCACGGGATCGCGCTCGGCTCCCTGGACGCCCGCAGCGCCTCGCTGGAGGAGGCCTTCCTCGCCATCGCCTCCGAGGCCGCCCACCAGGCACCGCCCCAGTCGCCCGCCGCCCCCACCGCCCGCACCGCCCGCCGCCGCCTGATCGGATCCGCCCGATGACCACCGCCACCGCCGCCAAGACCGCCGCCGGCCCGCAGAGCACCACCGCCCGCCGGCTGCTCTCCCTCGGCCGCGCCGAGGCCACCCTGCTGCTGCGCAACCGGGCCGCCCTGTTCACCGCGCTGCTGCTGCCGCTGCTGCTGATCGCCGGCCGGCGCAACATGCTCAAGCAGCAGGCCGAGTCCCACCCCGGACTGGACGTCGACACGCTGCTGATCACCGGCACCATCGGCGGCGTCCTCGCCTTCGTCGTCTACTACAACCTGACCGCCGCGTACGTCGCCCGCCGCAACGAGCTGGTGCTCAAGCGGCTGCGCACCGGCGAGGCCCGGGACATCGAGATCCTGGCCGGCACCGCGGTGCCCTCGGTGAGCCTCGCCCTGATGATGTGCGCCGTGGTCGGCATCGGCGCCGCCGCCCTCCTCAAGCTCAGCACGCCGGTGAACCCGCTGCTGCTGGCCGTCGGGCTGGTCCTGAGCATCGCCGTCTTCATCGCACTGGCCGCCATCTCCAGCGCCTTCACCAAGACCGTCGAGACCGCCGGCATCACCACCCTCCCGGTGCTGCTGGTCTCCCAGTTCGGCTCCGGCCTGCTCATCCCGCTGGAGATCATGCCCCCCGGGCTGGCCGACTTCTGCCGCCTGCTGCCCACCACCCCGGCCTTCCAGCTGATCCGGATCGGCTGGACCGGCAGCGACGGCTCGGCCGCCGCCACCGGCTTCGCCGGCACCTGGTCCACCGCCGCCCCGCACCTGGTGACCGGCGCCGTCTGGCTCGGCCTGGCGGTCTGGGGCGCGGTGCGCTACTTCCGCTGGGAGTCGCGCCGCTGACGCCCCGGCGGGCACCCTCTCTGGAAGTGCGAAGGTCAGACCCCCGTTCCGCCTCTGATATGAAGGTAGCGACACGATCTTGATCGATACGGGGAGCGATTCGATGGCCGTCCAGGGGCCGGTTCGCAGATGGAAGGGCTTCGGCAAGCCCCAACGCGCCGAGCTGTACTTCCGCTGGTCGCTCTACATGGTGGCCTGGTGCATCGTTCCGGTGAACCTGGTGCTCAGCGCCTCCTCCGTCGCGAACCTCGACCGGTCGGTCGGCGCCGTCCGGGTCACCCTGGTCGTCTCGCTCGCCTCCACCCTGCTCTGCCTCCGGGCGTTCCGCACCTCGCTCGACCACTACCTGCACCGCCCCACCGAGCACCTGCGCTGGCTGATCGTCAACAGCGCGCTCTCGGTCGCCGGTTCCTGGGCCGTCCTGCTGCTGGGCCCGTCCGCCGCCGAACCCGGGCAGCCCGGAGGGACGCCGTTCACCGCGGCGATCGCCATCGCCATGCTGTGCGCCGCCATCGGTCCGATCAGCGTGGGCCTGCCCCTGCGCCAGGTCTTCGCCGCCGGACTCGGCCTGATCCTGCTGACCGCCCCGGCGATGCTGCTGACCGGGGTGAGCCCCGCCACCACGGCCGGACTGGCGGTCGGGGCGGCGATCAGCCTGACCGCCCTCGTCGGCACCTGCCGCAGCTTCGCCTGGGTGACCGCGATCATCTGGGAACTGGAGACCGCCCGCGAGGCCCAGTCCCGGCTGGCCGTCGCCGAGGAGCGGCTGCGGTTCTCCCGCGACCTGCACGACGTGATGGGCCGCAACCTCACCACCATCGCGCTCAAGAGCGAACTCGCCGTCCAGTTCGCCCGCCGCGGACGCCCGGAGGCCGCCGACCAGATGGCCGAGGTGCAGCGGATCGCCCAGGAGTCGCAGCGCGAGGTCCGGGACGTCATCCGCGGCTACCGCACCGCCGACCTGCACGCCGAGGCGATCGGCGCCCGCGCGGTGCTCCGCAGCGCCGACGTCGCCTGCGAGATCGACCTCGGCGAGAACGCCGACCAACTGCCGCCGCCGATCCAGTCGGTGCTCGGCTGGGTGATCCGCGAGGCCACCACCAACGTGCTGCGGCACAGCGAGGCCGCCCACTGCCTGATCCGGCTGGACCTCCAGGACGGCCGCGCCGTCCTGGAGCTGGAGAATGACGGGGTGCCCGCCGTCCCGCTCCCCTCGCTGGGCGGCGGCACCGGACTGCGCGGCCTGCGCGAACGGCTGGCCGCCCACGACGGCGAACTGACCATCCCCGAGACCGCCCAGGGCACCTTCCGGATGCTCGCCGCCGTACCGCTCTGACCCGCACCCACCGACGGAGGACCGCCCGATGACCGACCCCGCACCCGTGCGCGTCCTGCTCGCCGACGACGAGCACCTGATCCGGGGCGCGCTGGCCGCGCTGCTCTCCCTGGAGGAGGACATCACCGTGGTCGCCGAGGCCGGCTCCGGCCCGGAGGCGCTGGCGATGGCGCAGGCCCACCGCCCGGACGTCGCGGTGCTGGACCTCCAGATGCCCGGCAAGGACGGCATCGAGGTGGCCACCGAACTGCGCCGGCTGCTGCCGGACTGCCGCTGCATGATCGTCACCGGCCACGGCCGCCCCGGCTACCTCAAGCGGGCGCTGGAGGTCGGGGTGCGCGGCTTCCTGCCGAAGACCGTCTCGGCGGCCGACCTGGCCGGCATCATCCGGACCGTCCGGGCCGGCGGCCGGTACGTGGACCCGGAGCTGGCCGCGGACGCGATCAGCGCGGGCGAGACCCCGCTCACCCCGCGCGAGACGGACGTCCTGGAACTGGCCGCCGACGGCACGTCGATCACCGAGATCGCCGAACGGGCGGCACTGTCCCCCGGCACCGTCCGCAACTACCTGTCCTCGGCGGCCGGGAAGCTGGGCGCCGAGAACCGGCACGCGGCGGTGCGGATCGCCCGCGAGCACGGCTGGATCTAGGTCGCCCTAGGTCCGGGCACGGCTCGCGGGCGGCCGGGCGTCAGGCCCAGGCGGTGCCGGTCAGCCGCTCGTACACCTCGATGTACTTGGCGCGGGTCTGCTCGACCAGCTCGGCCGGCAGCTCCGGCGGCGGCTGCTCGCTGTAGCGGTCCCAGCCGGAGGCCGGGGAGACCAGCCAGTCGCGGATCAGCTGCTTGTCGAAGGACGGCTGCGAGCGGCCGGGCTGCCACTCGTCGGCCGGCCAGTACCGGGAGGAGTCCGGGGTGAGCACCTCGTCGCCGATCAGCAGCTCACCGTCCAGCAGGCCGAACTCGAACTTGGTGTCGGCCAGGATGATGCCGCGGTCGCGGGCGATGTCCCGGGCCCGGCCGTAGACGTCCAGGGTGGTGCGGCGCAGCTGGGCGGCCAGGTCGGCGCCGATCCGGCGGGCGGTCTCCTCGTAGGAGACGTTCTCGTCGTGCTCGCCGACCTCGGCCTTGAGCGCCGGGGTGTAGATCGGGGCGGGCAGCTCGGAGCTGTTCTCCAGGCCCTCCGGCAGGGCGATGCCGCAGACCGTGCGGTTCTCCTGGTACTCGGCCAGGCCGGAGCCCGCCAGGTAGCCGCGGGCGACCGCCTCGACCGGGACCATGTCCAGGCTGCGGCAGATCAGCGTGCGGCCCTTCCAGTCGGCGGGGGCGCCGGACGGGACCTCGGTGGAGATCACGTGGTTGGGGACGATGTCGGCGATCCGCTCGAACCACCACAGGGACAGCTGGGTGAGGACGCGACCCTTGTCGGGGATCTCGTTCGGCAGCACCCAGTCGTGGGCGGACATCCGGTCGCTGGCGACCATGACCAGCTCGCCCGACTCGGTCCGGTAGAGGTCGCGCACCTTGCCGGTGTGCAGGTGGACCAGGCCGGGCACCTGGACCGGCTCGGGCTTGGTGACAAATCCGCTCAAGGTGTCTCAGTCCTCAGGGGTCGTTCGCGGGCGTGGGGCGCGCGAAAGGGGAGGTCACTGCCCCCGCAGTCTTTCACGAACCCCCGAGGCCCCGTTTCTGGCCGAGGGCGGCACCGCTCCGGCCGGGGGCGGGCTCGTTCTTGCCGAGGCGGTCGAGCAGGTTCGCGGTGGCCCGCTGGATCCGCTCGTCGGTGAGGCCGGGGCGGCCCAGCGCGGGCGACCAGGCGAAGGTGCCGGCCGCGAACACGTACGCGCCGCTGGGCGCCCGGTACAGCGAGGTCTCCTGGTAGCGGGTGCGGCCGCCGAGGTCCTGGTACGGCGAGTGCGCGAGCAGCACCCGCTCGGTGTGCTCGGGCAGCGCCACCTTGGGGTAGTAGCGGTCGGCCTCGCCGGCGACCAAGCCGGGCAGTTCGTCGCCCTCCTGCAAGCCCGTACCGTCCCAGAGCCAGTGCGCGGTGTGCCGGGCGATCAGCGGGACGGGCGCGGCGACCCGGCCCGAGTACTGCAGGCCGAGCACCTGCTGCTCGGGCTCGCCGGCGTCCCGCCACAGCGCGCTGGCCGAACCGGGCACCCCGACGGCCGGGCTGCCCGGCTGGACCTTCTGCCGCTTGCGGCAGTTGAGCAGCCGGTTGGGTTCGCCGGAGGCGGCGGCGGTCAGCTCGACCCGCCAGTACATGGTGTTGGCGGACAGGAACACCAGCGAGGTGCCGTCGTCCCTGGCCTGCTCGACGGCCCGGCGCATCGGCTCGGACCAGTACTCGTCGTGGCCCGGGAAGATCAGCGCCCGGTGCCGCCCCGGGTCGACCAGGCCCGCGTGCAGGTCGGTGGCGGTGGCGTAGGAGAGGTCGTAGCCGTAGCGCTCGGCCCAGCGGATGAAGTCGTACGCGTGGCCGACGTGCAGCGGCAGCCCGGCGGTGGCGTGCGGGCGGTCGAAGGAGACCGTGACGGCCGCCTCCGGCTCGCCGACCAGGCCGCCCCGGCCGTCCCAGGCGTGGTAGAGGCTGGCGCCGCTGCGGCCGTCCTCGGGGAACAGGTTGTAGGCCTGCCAGGTCACGTCCGGGACCACCAGGAGCAGCTCGGCGGCGTGCTCCCGGTCCTCGAAGTCCCGGACGGTGAACGGGATGTGGCTGCGGTGCAGCATGTCCGCGGTGGTCAGCACGGCGACGTACGCGCCGGGCTTCCAGTGCACCGGGATCTGCAGCCGCCAGGAGTGCCACCAGTGGTGGCAGGAGACCGTCCGCTCGACCACCAGCGGGGCGGGCTGGGCCAGCCCGGCGATCAGCGGGCTGGACGTCATGTGGCGGGCGCCGTCGCCGCCGTAGTGGCCGATCCGCCAGACGTCCACGGTGAACTCGCGGGGCGGGTTGACGGTGACCCGGAAGTCCACCGAACCGCCGGGGCGGATCACCCCGGCCGAGGCGAAGCCCTTGATCTGCTGGTCCACGTCGTTGGCGCTCTGCGGGGTGCCGACCGGCGGCTTGGGCCGGGCGCCGACCGCCAGCGGCCGCTGGCCGGGCGCGTCCACCGAGACGTACCAGGGGACGGCGCCCTCGGCATCGGCCAGGTACTGGTCCGGGCTGCGCAGCCAGGGCAGCGGGCCCTGGCCGAAGGGGTCGGAGACGCTGTAAGCGTGCGTTCCGGACTCCCAGCGGCGGTTGAGTTCCGTGCCCACGCGCCCCTCCCAGGTGCACTTCCGCCCGGTTGGCACGTGCCCCCCGGATGTGCGTGCGGTCTAATACACCACAGAGTGCTGGCGCTCCGTCACCCTGTGGTCGCAATTGGTGCCGGGAATCTCACGCCCTCCCCCGGCCGGGTCTCCGGCCTGCGGAGACGGCCGCCCGCCGGTCGGTTTGGGGGCGCGCGCCGGAGCGCCGAGCGCCGCCTGTCCGGCTCACAACCGGACGGGTTTCTCCAGACGGACGTCGGCGGCGTCCAGCCAGGCCCGCAGCGGGCCGTCCTGGCCCTGCTCGACGGCCTGGGCGACCGGCCCGGCCAGGTCGGTACGGCGGATCCCGCCCAGCAGCAGCACCGGACCGTCCAGCCAGTCCAGGCCGGGCGCGCCGCCCGCGGTGTCCACGGCGGCGCAGCAGACCATCGCGGTGACGTGGTCGACCAGCAGGTCACGGCCGCTGCGGGCGGTTTCGAGCAGCGGGGCCGGGGCGGTGGTGCGGGCCAGCTGGGCGGCCAGCGCGGCGGCCAGCTGCTCCCCCTCGCCCTCGGCGAGCCGGACCAGCAGCCGGGTGAGCGTCGGGGAGCCGGGGCGGGCCTGCGGGGCGAGCCGGTCCAGGGCGGTCTGGAGGGCGGCGGCGCGGGCCCGCCAGCCGGCGTCCACCACGTCGGCCGGGTAGTCGGTCCACTCCAGCTCGTGCCAGGCGCCGGCGGCCGGGCTGCCGAAGAACAGCTCGGCGGCGAGCCGGGAGACCGCCCGGTCGACGGTGCCGGGCTCCTCCAGCAGGTCGCAGGCGGGGCGGTCGCCGAGCCGGGTGCCGTAGCCGTCGGCCAGGCGGTCGCGCCGGGACAGCTCGGTGAGCGCGGAGACGACGCCGGCGTTGAGGTGGGCAGGGTGGCGGCCGAGCCGCCAGGCGGGCAGCGCGACCCGGGTGAGCAGCCGGTCCCAGCCCGCGTAGGCCAGGCCGACCTGCTCCTGGGCGGCGATCCGCAGGCCGTAGTCGACCGTCCTGGCCTGCTCGGAGGCCCAGCTCGCGACGGAGCGCTCCAGCTCGGCGGCGTGGCCTCGGCAGGCGCCGAGCAGCCGGCGGGTGATCCCGCGGGTGATCCGCTCGGCGAGCGCGGCCGGACCGCGGCGCTCCGGCCGGGGCGGGCCCGCCAGGGTGCCGCCGCCGAGGCCGGGGGCGGCACCCTGGCCGGAGTCCAGGCTGGCGTCCAGGCTGCGCAGGAAGCGGCGGGCGGCGGCGATCTCCGGGTCGGCGGAGGCGGCGGTGCCGGCCACCACGGGGGCGAGCAGGGCGCGCAGTTCGCCGGCCCGCATCCACCACAGGAAGGGCGAGCCGATCACCAGGACCGGGCCGGGCGGCTCGGGGTGCGGCCGCAGCGGGCGGGCCCGCCGAACCGGCGGCACGTCCTCCAGCCAGCTGTCGCAGTCCGGGGTGAGGGCCACCGCGGAGGGCGCGGGCACGTCCAGCCGGTCGGCGAGTTCGTCGATCAGCCGGTACAGCTCGGGCGCCTCGACGCGTTTCAGCGGGACGGCCGGGGTCCGGGGCGGGACGGCCCGGTGGTAGGCGCGGGCGGTCAGCCCGGCCACCAGGAGGGTCAGCGCGGCCACCGCGCAGACCGCCCAGCGGGCGGCGTCCCACCCGGCGGCGTCGGAGGAGCCGGGTGCGCCGATCCGCCCGGTGAACCGGCCCGCGAGCAGGACCACCGCGACGGCGGCGGGCATGACGGCGGCGGCCAGGGCGAGACCTCGGACCCGCAGGACCGCCTGGGCGTGAGCGCGCGCGGTGTCGACTGCGGCCATACGGTGCGGCACCCCCTTCGGAGCCCTCGGGCGCCCGGCGACGGGCCCTGAGCCGACTCGAAACGATCAGTTCCGACCGGGAAGCGGAGGCGTCCGATCCCCGGTAGTGCATGCTGTGTGGCGCTTCTGCCATGTTCGACGCACCGGCCCGGGTGGGTGTTCCGGATCGCCCCGGTTTCCACTCGTCCCGGTGACACCGCCCGGATTCCGGACGGTCACGACCGGTCCGGTGCGAAGCACCCGGGCACCCGCCCGGCCGGACGCCGTCCAGCATCCCCCCGTGGGAACACCGCTACCCGGCGGCGACCCCGGCGCACGGCCACGTCGCACTGCGATCCAGCGCACCATAAGGCCGGGCGCCCGGCTACGTCAGCCGGATGCGGGTGCTGTCACCCGATGGGCTGGAATCCGACCGCCGAACGGTGCGCCGGCCCCCGGAGTCACTCCCGCCCCGGAAACGCCGCAGGGCGCTGCGTCCATGGGGGGAAATCCCACGGTGCGCGGCGCCCTGCGGGCGGAGGCGGGGCAGGCCCTACTCGGTGGCTGCCTTCAGGGCGATGTCGGTGCGGTGCTGGCCGCCCTTGAGGGCGATCCGGTCCACGGCGGCGTACGCGCGGTCGCGCGCCTCCACCAGGTCGGCGCCGGTCGCGGTGACCGACAGGACGCGGCCGCCGGCGCTCAGCACCCGGCCGTCCTCGTCGGCCCTGGTACCGGCGTGCAGGACGAACGCGGTGCCGTCGGCCTCGGCCTCGGCCAGGCCCTCGATCGGGTCACCGGTGCGCGGCGCGGCCGGGTAGCCCTCGGAGGCGACGACCACGGTGACGGCCGCGCCCTCGTCCCAGCGCAGCGGCTCCAGCTGGTCCAGGGTGCCGGTGGCGGCGGCCAGCAGCACGGCGGCCAGCGGGGTGCGCAGCCGGGCCAGCACGACCTGGGTCTCCGGGTCGCCGAAGCGGGCGTTGAACTCGATCACCCGGGTGCCGCGCGAGGTGAGCGCGAGGCCCGCGTACAGCAGGCCGGAGAACTCGGTGCCCCGGCGGCGCAGCTCGTCGACGGTCGGCTGCAGGACGCTCTGCTGGACCTCCTCGACCAGCCCGGCGGGCGCCCACGGCAGCGGCGAGTAGGCCCCCATGCCGCCGGTGTTGGGGCCCTCGTCGCCGTCCAGCGCGCGCTTGAAGTCCTGCGCGGGCTGGAGCGGGACGACGGTGGTGCCGTCGGTGATCGCGAACAGCGACACCTCGGGGCCGTCCAGGTACTCCTCGATGACCACGCGCTCGCAGGAGGCGGCGTGCTCCAGCGCGGCCGCGCGGTCGGAGGTGACCACCACGCCCTTGCCGGCGGCCAGGCCGTCGTCCTTGACCACGTACGGCGCGCCGAAGGCGTCCAGCGCCTCGGCGGCCTCGGCAGGGGTGGTGCAGACGTAGGAGCGGGCGGTGGGCACGCCGGCCCCGGCCATCACGTCCTTCGCGAAGGCCTTGGAACCTTCCAGTTGGGCGGCTTCGGCGGACGGGCCGAACACCGGGATGCCGACCGCGCGCACGGCGTCGGAGACGCCCGCGACCAGCGGGGCCTCCGGGCCGACGACGACCAGGGCGGCGCCGAGCCGCACGGCCAGGTCGGCGACCTGCGCGCCGTTCAACTGGTCGACCGGGTGGACCGTCGCCACCTGCGCGATCCCGGCGTTGCCCGGGGCACAGTGCAGCTCGGAGACAGCGGGATCTTGGGACAGAGAGCGGCACAGGGCATGTTCGCGGGCGCCGCCGCCGATGACGAGGACCTTCACGCTTGGCAAGGGTAGTCGGTGGCCAGTTCCGGCCGCTCTCCGGTCCCGTCCGATCCTCCAGTCGGGGAGGTCCGTACGCCGAGGATGTCGGAGAAACCTCCAACTCGGACCGGCTCGGTGCGCACCGGGTGCCCGAGTCAGGACGGCGGGTCACCGGACCCTCCCTCGGACGGGTGAAATCTCGCCGCCCCCCGCATCCCTTCCACCTCGGGCTCCGGTGGCCGAATCCGGTAACGATCACCGGGGAAGCGACCCCATGGTCAGCCATTTGGCGGTAAGAAGTGCTGTTGGACAACCAACGGCAGACGCCGCGTCAGCCGATGGACCGCCAGACCGCCAGACCCAGCAGTCCGCCCGCCACAGGGAGCCCCACAGGTGAGCCAGCCGGAAATGCAGCCCGAGGAGAGTGCCTGGGGCAAGGAGATCGGCGAGGAGGACCCGCCCGCCGCGACCATCGCCCGCCAGGCGTCCACCCGCCGACGGACCGATCTGAGCACTCGACAGTTCCCCCTCGGGGACTGGGGCGAGCCGGCCGAGCGCCTGGAGGAGCTGTACCGCTGGTCCGAGGAGCGGGCGGTCGAGGCGATCGAGTGGTACCGCAGGGACCGGATCTGGAAGCGCCGCTGGGCGCGCCTGCTGCGGTTCGGCACGGCCGGCTTCGCGGTGGGCGGGGTGACCGCGCCGCTGGTCGACCTGACCGGCGCGGTCTCGCACGGCACCAGCTGGGGCTACGTCGGCCTGGCCCTCGCCGCCGCCTGCTACGGCACCGACCGGGTGTTCGGCCTCACCTCCGGCTGGATGCGTGACGTCAGCACCGCGCAGGCGTTGCAACGCCGACTGGAGGCCTTCCAGTTCGACTGGGCGTCGGAGTGCGTGCGCGAGGTGCTCGGCCCGACCGAGGGCACCGCGGGCGAAGCCGCCGAGCGCTGCCTCGGCGTGCTGCGCCGGTTCTGCGAGGACGTCTCGGACATGGTCCGCACCGAGACCTCGGAGTGGATGCTGGAGTTCCGCGCGTCCATGACCCAGCTGCCCACCCAGGCCCCGGGCACCTGGGGCGGGCGCAGCGAGAGCGGGGTGGGCGCCCAGGTGCGGGTGCTGCCGCCGCCGGGCACCCGGCCCACCATGCCGCGCCAGCGGCCGCCGGAGGGGCCGCTGCGGTAGCGGGCGAGCGGGCCGCCTGCCGTGGCGGGCGGGAGGATGCAGCGGGCGGTGCCTCAGGCGAAGACCACCATCGAGCCCTGGGCGAGGCTGCGGGTCGCCGCCGCGTACAGGCCCGCCCAGGCGTGCCGCTCGCGGGCGAAGGGGTGCAGGTCGTCCAGCGGCGGCCCGAACGGCTGCTCCAGGCCGGTCGGGCCGAGCGGCCGGGTCGGGCCCGGCGGGTTGAGCGGGTCGAGGCCCAGCGCCGGTGCGACGGCCTGCAGTTCGCGCAGCAGCCCGTGGCTGGAGCCGAGCGGACCACCGGAGGCGAGCAGTGCGTCGTCCACCAGCGGCGCCGGGAACTCTATCGGCACGTAGGCGCCCGCGTGGTCGAAGTGCCAGACCAGGTGCGACTGTTCGGCGCTGCTCTCGAACATCTCCAGCAGCTGCTCGTAGTCGCCGCCGAGCGAGTCCACCGGCGTGATGTCCAGCCCGGTGAGGCCCAGCAGGTAGGCGCGGCGCAGGAAGTGCAGCGAGTCGTAGTCGAAGGCGGCTATCGGCTCGACCGCCCCGCTCAGCCCCGGCACGTACTGGTAGACCGGCACCTCGGGCAGCCCGCGGGAGGCCAACACCGAGTTGTAGAGGGCGAGATCGTCCCTGAAGGGATTGTCGGGGCTGTGGCTCAGCACGTCCACGAGCGGGACGAGCCAGAGGTCGCAGGCCATGGCCGGCAGTTCCTCTCCGGGCGGCGGGGTCGCCCGCAGGACGGGACGACGACGGGGGCGGGGTCGGTACCCGGACGGCCGTTGTGCGGGACGCCCGGTTCGACGACCGCCCACCCTACCGGCCCGGGGCGGGGCGCGGGTCGGGCCGTCCCTGCGGTGCGTCCGGGGGCGGTTCGGGCAGCCGCCGGCCGAACCGGCCGTACGGCACCGAGCGCGGCTGCGGCACCAGGCCGAGGCCCAGCCCGAGTTCGCGGCCGAGCTCCCGGCCGACCTCCTCACCCGGCCGGCGTCGACCCCTCCCGACCTGGTCGAACGCCTGGCCGGGAACCGGTTCGGCCGCCACCGACGGGACTTCGGCGGACGGGGCCGGCGGCACGGGCTCGCCGCCCAGGAACCCGCCGCCACCGGGGTCGCCGCCATCGGGCTCGCCGTCCAGGGGTTCGCTATTCAGGAGTTCGCTGTCCAGAGGCTCGCCGTCCAGGGACTCGCCGTCCAGGGGTTCGGTGAGCAGCCCCAGCACCGTCACCGACTCCAGCGGCCGCCCGGCCAGCCCGGCCAGCAGCCGGGCGGTGTACAGGTTGTACTCGCAGATGATCCGGTGCGCGCCGACCAGGTCCCGCGCGCCGATGGCGTCGACCAGATCGAGGTGGCGGTCCCAGCAGATCTCGGCCAGGACAGGCAGCTCCCGCAGGTAGGGCGCGGCGAACATCCACGACTGCACCCGCAGCCAGTCCAGGTAGTCGCCGATCCGGCGGTTGCCGATCAGCGCGGCGACCTCCTGCCAGAACCGGCGGTCGCAGCCCACCATCACGTCCAGGTTCCCGGCCCGGGCGGCCCGGACCGCCGCGTCGGCCCGGCGGCGCAGCGAGGGCAGCCTGGCGAGGTCCGGCAGCGCCCGGCGGGCGGAGAACTGGCGGTAGTAGCTGTCGGTGACCAGCACCCGGGACTCGAAGATCTCCAGGAAGTCGTCCCAGCCCAGCTCGGGCACGGTGAACCCGCGGTGGTGCTCGGCCCGCAGCAGGCCCTGCGCACCGAGGTCGACCAGCGCCTCGCGGGCCGGGGTCGCCGAGACTCCGTACAGCTCGGCGATCTCCTTGACGGTGAAGTTGCGGCCGGCTGCCAGCCGGCCGGCCATCATCTCCTCGCGCAGCGCACCGGCGATCTGCTCGCGCAGGCTGTTGCGCTGGATGACGGGACGGGTGTCGCCTGCGCCGTTGCCGGGCATGCGCGCAACCTCCTGGGGCGGGCTGATCAGGCCGCCCCTCGGCGGACCGGCCAACGAGCGGCGGGGAACACGACGAGTGCTCATCTTCTCAAACCCGCCCCGAGAAGGTACAAACCAACCCCCCGGAGGCCTCCGACACCCCCGGACTCCCCCCGCCCGGGCCGTGCCGGGCGGGGCCGGGCCCGGGTCAGCGCTGGACCGGCGCCGGGATCCCCAGCAGGCGGTCCCGCAGCACCGGGAACTCCTCACGGGCCTTGCCCACCTCGGCCGGATCGAACTCGACGGTCAGCACCTGCTCCTCCGTACCGGCCTCGGCCAGCACCCGGCCCCACGGGTCCACCACGATGCTGTGCCCGGCCTGCTCGACCCCGGCGTGCGTCCCGGCGGTGTTGCAGGCCAGCACGAACGCCTGCTCCTCCACCGCGCGCGCCCGCGCCAGCAGCGTCCAGTGCTCGCGCCGCCGGGCCGGCCAGGCCGCCGGAACCACCAGCAGCTGCGCGCCGGCGTCCAACAGCGCCCGGAACAGCTCCGGGAAGCGCAGGTCGTAGCAGGTGGCCAGGCCCAGGGTGGCGAAGTCGGTGGCCGCGGTGACGATCTCCTGCCCGGCGCCCATCACCACCGCCTCGCCGCTGTCGAAACCGAAACGGTGGATCTTGCGGTAGGTGTGCACCAACTCGCCGTCCGGGGCGAACAGCAGCGAGGTGTTGTAGATCGGCCCGTCCGGATCGCGCTCGACGATCGAACCGGCGTGCAGCCAGACCCCGGCCGCCCGCGCGGCCGCCGCCATCGCGTCCGACGTGGGCCCGTCCAGCGTCTCGGCGCCGTCCGACCACAGGTCGTAGGCGAAGCCGCCGAGCGGCCACAGCTCCGGCAGGACCACCAGGTCCGCGCCCTGCTGCGCCCGGACCAGCGCGGCGGCCCGGGCCCGCCGTTCGGCGGGCGGCTCGGCGTCGGAGACCCCGAGTTGGATCAATGAAGCGCGCACAGTACCACCGTCCACGGCAAGAGACCTACGATCGTCACCCGAAAGCGCTGCCCAGCTGTCTCCCGGCAGCGTAACGTGCGGTTAGCTTGTGCGCCCGGAAGCCGGACCATCCCGGCCGACCGGGGAGGCCGGGCGCAGAGGGCAAGGAAGCTGACGGAGGGCCGGAGATTCCCGTGACGGACAACCAGACCGTGCAGGCTTACGCGGAGGCGTGGGCCCAGAGCATCGAGTCCATATCGGAGCTGGTCGCCCCCCTCCCCGAGGGCTCCTGGAACCGGGCCACCGAATGCCCCGGCTGGTCGGTCCGGGACGTCGTCTCGCACATCATCGCGGTCGAGTCCGAACTCCTCGGCGACCCCCGCCCGATCCACTCCCTGCCACGTGACCTTCGCCACGTCACCACCGACTTCGCCCGCTACATCGAACTGCCGGTCGACAAGCGCCGCTGCCACACCGCGCTGGAGATGACCAGCGAGCTGGAGTACACGATCATCCGCCGCTCCCGGGCGCTGCGGAACGCCAAGCAGATGCCCCTGGAGCCGGTGCGCTGGCCGGGCGGCCCGAACAGCCGCGACGTGCCGTACCACGAGCTGCTGCGCCTGCGGGCCTTCGACGTCTGGGTGCACGAGCAGGACCTGCGCCGCGCCCTGGACACCCCCGGCAACCTCGACTCCCCGGCCGCCCTGATCGCCCGGGACGTCCTGCTGGGGCTGCTGCCCAAGGCCGTCGCCCACCAGGCCGGCGCCCCGGCCGGAACGGCTATGGTCCTGGACGTCACCGGCCGCGTGGAGTTCCTGCGCACCATCCGGGTCGACTCGACCGGCCGCGGCACCGTCGACGAGTCGATCAGCCTGGCCCCCGACGTCCAGCTCACCATGGACTGGGAGACCTACCTCCGGCTCGCCTGCGGCCGCGGCCGCCCCGGCCCGGTCACCATCGACGGCGACAAGGAACTCGCCGACCGCGTCCTGTCCGCCTTCGCGGTCACCATCTGACCCCAGCCACCCCACAGCGCACGCCACCCGGCGTACACGCACGAGTGCGCGCCGGGTCGGCACCACTCGTGCATCCATCCGTCAATCCAGCACCAACACCTCACCCGTTCGACCTCGTTGTTCCGGACACTCCCACCACCACCCGGAAGAAGGAGAAACGTCCCCATGGACGACGAACAGCAGCAGATGACTCTGGTCCGGTCCAGCTTCCCGGTCACGGGGCAACCGATCAGAGTCGTGATGATCGACGGACAACCGTGGTTCGTCACAGCGGACGTGTGCCGAGTCCTGGGCCGAGGAAACCCAGCCCACACCGTCAAAGGGCTGGAAACCCACCAGCACCGCACTGTCGACTTGCGCTCGGTAACCATCACCCGAGGTGATGGTTACGGCGTTTCCGCAGGTCAGAAAGCCTACCGACGAGGAAATCCATTGCTCGGCGTGGTGAGTGAGGCAGGACTGTATGCCCTTCTCATGAGGTCGGACAAGAAGTCCGCCCGATCATTCCGCGCGTGGGTTACTGAAGACCTCCTCCCCTCCGTCCGTCGCGGGGACACCGACATCCCCACCCAGCAGCGACGGATGGCGGAGAGCCTGACCGAGGCGATCGGGCAGCAGGTACAGATCGTCGCCGAGATCGACCACGAGGACTGGCCCGGCCTGACCGTCCACTCGGATGGGACGGTCCACTGCCAGCACGGCGAGATGGTCCTCCACCTGCCAAGCCGGGAGGAAGACAGCGGGCCGCCGTTCGGCGCCTACTTCGCCTGCCCGAGCGAGGAACGAGTCGGAATCCGGGCCAGCCGGATCGTCCCCGGCTGCCCCAACCTGAAGCTGGTGGACCTGATCCGCATGCGGCGCGAAGCACTACCCAGGCCGGACCGTGAACCCGAGCCCGATCGCGGGCTCATGTACGCAGAAGTGAACGACGGCCACATTGGCCGCATCTACGGGACGCCGCCACAGCTCGCCGAACTGCTGCGTGAGTACCGGCGCTGAACCGCCGATGCCGTATACCGGGGGCATGACGCTCGAGACCCTCGCTGAAAGCTAGGGTTACGAGGTTTTCGCAGGTCAGAAACCCTACGCCCCGCCGCCACAACCTTCCAACGCAGACGCAGGAGCTCGCCGACCGCGTCCTGCCCGCCTTTGCGGTCACCATCTGACCCCAACCGCCCCACAGCGCACGCCACCCGGCGTACACGCACGAGTGCGCGCCGGGTCGGCACCACTCGTGCATCCATCCGTCAATCCAGCACCAACACCTCACCCGTTCGACCTCGTTGTTCCGGACACTCCCGCCATCACCCGGAAGAAGGAGGGGCGTCCCCATGGACGACGAACAGCAGCAGATGACTCTGGTCCGATCGAGCTTCCCGGTCACCGGCCAACCCATCAGAGTCGTGATGATCGACGGACAACCGTGGTTTGCCGTGGCGGACGTGTGCCGAGTCCTGGGCCGACGCAATCCGACCGATGCAGTCAAAGGGCTGGAGCCCCACCAACACAGCACTGTCGACCTACGGTCGGTAACCATCGCCCAAGGTGATGGTTACGGCGTTTCCACAGGTCAGAAACCCTACCGGCAGGGAAATCCGTTGCTCGGCGTGGTGAGCGAGGCAGGACTGTACAGCCTCCTTATGAGGTCGGAGAAGCGCTCTGCTCGACCCTTCCGAACCTGGGTTACCGACGAGCTGATCCCCTCCGTCCGCCGCGGGGACACCGACATCCCCATCCAGCAGCGGCGGATGGCGGAGACCCTGGCCGAGGCGATCGGGCAGAACGTACGGATCGTCGCCGAGATCGACCATGAGAACTGGCCCGGCCTGACCGTCCACTCGGACGGGACGGTCCACTGCCGCCACGGCGAGATGGTCCTCCACCTGCCGACCCGGGAGGAAGACAGCGGACCGCCGTTCGGCGCCTACTTCGCCTGCCCGGGCGAGGAACGGGTCGGGATCCGGGCCAGCCGGATCGTCCCGGGCTGCCCCAACCTGAAGCTGGTGGATCTGATCCGCATGCGGAACGCGGCGCAGCAGAAGTCCCCACCGGATGACGGGCTCATGCACGCGGAGCTGCACGGCGCCCGGATCTACGGGACACCGCCGCAGATGGCCGAGATGTTGCGGGAGTACGGGCGCTGATCCGCCGGTGCCGTATACCCTCAGAAATTCTGAGACTAATCGCGTTTCCGCAGGTCAAAGACCCTACGCCCCCGCCGCGACCTTGCGGCGCAGGCGCAGGATCATCGCCGTGCCGACCGCCAGCGGGACGTACTGCCAGCAGAACGCCCAGCGGAAGGCGTCGGCCGAGTAGGAGTCGGTGCCGGCCGGGGAGAGGCCGTCGAGGAGGACGCCGATGCCGAAGAGGGTGATCATCGTGCCGATGAAGCCGCCCATGTTGACGATCCCGGAGGCGGTGCCGAGGCGCTCCACCGGGTTGCGGGCGCGGGCGTAGTCGAGGCCGACCAGTGAGGCCGGGCCGTTGCTGCCCATCACCACGATGATGGCGGACAGCAGCCAGATCGGGGGGTGTCCGCCGGGCCAGGCCAGGACGAGCGCCCAGCCGAGGGCGGTGGCCGTGATGACGGTGAGGACGATCGGCATCCGGGCTCGCGCCGAGACGGAGAGCACCCGGCCGAACAGGAAGCCGAAGGCCATGTTGCTGAGCACCAGCAGGGTCAGCATTCCGCCGGCCGCGGCCCGGGAGAGGCCTTGCGCCTCCACCAGGTAGGGCAGGCCCCAGAGCAGGCCGAAGGCGTTGCCGGGGAACTGGGTGGTGAAGTGCACCCAGAGCCCGAGCCGGGTGCCCGGTTCGCGCCAGCACGCGCGGACCTGCCGGCCGACGTTCGGCCGCGGCGCGGGCGGGTGTTCGACCGGCCGTACGGCGGCGGCCGGGGCCTCCTTGAGGAAGAGCGCGACCAGCGCGAAGACCGCGACGCCGAGCAGGGCGATCGCGGTGAAGGTGGGTGTCCAGCCCTCGCGGTGCAGGGCCTGCGCGAGCACCACGGTGGTGATCAGGTTGCCGCCCATCCCGGCGAGGCCGGTGAGCTGGGCCACGAACGGGTTCCGGGCGGCGGGGAACCACCGGGCGGCGAGCCGCAGCACGCTGATGAAGGTCATCGCGTCGCCGCAGCCGAGCACCGCCCGGGAGGCCAGCGCGGGGGCGAAGGAGGAGCTGAACGCGAAGGCCAGTTGGCCGAAGCTCAGCAGGACGACGCCGATCAGCAGCACCCGGCGCGGCCCGATCCGGTCGACGAGCAGGCCGACCGGTATCTGCATGGCCGCGTAGACCAGCACTTGGAGGATCGAGAAGGTGGAGAGCGCGGAGGCGCCGATGCCGAAGCGGTCGGCGGCGTCCAGTCCGGCCACGCCGAGGCTGGTGCGGTGGATCACCGCGAGGATGTAGACGCTGACGCCGATGGACCAGGCGAGCCAGGCCGCGCGCCCGCCGGGCGGGGACGGCGCGGGGGCTGCCGACGGTGCGGGGGCGGCCGACGGCGGCGAGTCGGCGGTTCGGGGAGCGGGGACGGACAGGGGTGCGGCTGAGCGGGCGGGCTCCACGGTCATAGTGCGACCAGACTAGTCATCCCATGATGGGACGCCCAGTGCGGGGTGCGGTCGATCGTCCACGGACCACGGATTCCACGGATTCCGCGGACCGGGCGTCAGCCGGTCACCGTCCAGGACACCGACCGGGTCATGTAGCGGTCCCGGAAGGCCTCGTCCCGCACCCAGTCGGTGGTGTCCCGGACGGTCGCCGTGACGGTGGCCGTCCGGCCCGGGGCCAGATTCAGCTGGTCGGTGTCCAGCCAGGCGCCGTCGGCGGCCTGCGGCGTCACCGCGACGCCGTCCACCTTCCACTCCACCTTCAGCTGTCGCGGGCCGGTCAGCGGCACCGGCCGGACGTTCAGCCGGGGGCGCCCGCTCACCTCGCCGGGCGGCGGCGACGGGGCGTCGGTGGGCCGGATCCTGCGGTACAGCTCCTCCATGATCGCTTCGCGCGACGGCAGGTTGTAGGCGCTGCCCAGGGTGCGCATCACCGAGTCGGGGGTGGGCCGGTAGAGGCCGTTGGCGCTGCGGTAGGCGCCGACCGTCCCGGCGCCGTCCGGGGACTGCGCGCCCAGCCAGCGCCACCACTTGGTCTGCTTCTTGCGCATGTCGTCGGCGTCGAGGGTGGCGAGGTTCGGGTACTCGGCGTCGTCCGGGGCGCTGTCGTACTCGTCGCCGAGGTCCCCCACGGTGTGCCCGATCTCGTGCTGGATGATCCGCCCGGCGTCCGGGCTGCCGCCGGCCAGGGTGGTCACCCCGGTGCCGCCGGCGCCGCCGTACTCGGTGGAGTTGGCCAGGGCTATCAGGTACTGCGGCCCGGAGCTGTCGCCCGCGTACCGGGCGGTGGCGGATTCGTCGGCGCAGAGCAGCCGGGCGGTGCCCTCGCACCAGAAGTGCATGCCGAGCGGGGTGGCGGGGTTGCGGCCGCGGCTCTCGGTCTCGGCTATCCCGGAGACCGGGGAGACCACTTCGACCCGCCGTATGTTGAAGAACCCCTGGTAGGTGCGGAACGGCTCGATGGCCATCAGCGCGTGCCAGGCCCGGTCGACCTGCTGTCGGAACAGGTCCTGTTCGGTGGCCGTGTAGCCGTCGCCGAGCAGGACCAGGGTGATCCGGTTGGCCGGGTCCCCGGTGCGGCGTATGTCGACGGTGGGGGCGGCCGTGACGGTCCGGCGGTCGGCGCGCTGTGCGCTGTGCGGCGGGACCGCCCGGTCGGCGGGGGCGCCCGGCCCGATCACGCCGAACGGCGAGGGGCCGACCAGTTCCAGGGCGGCGGGGAGTACGGCGGTGGACACCAGCACGAGCGCGGCCAGACTCCGAACGAGACGGCCAGGGTTGCCAGGTGGCATACGGGTGCGTCCTCGGGGTTCCGGTCACCCGGCGTAGCCCGGGTGGTGGAGCGAAGACGTACCCGGACGGGTGTGTCACCCCTACCGCGTGCCGAAAATGTCACCGACCTGGCCGAATGACCCTCACCTCACCAGTCATCCCAATGACTGGAATCTGGCCGATGACAGGCCTCTCGTCAGCGCCTGCGGAGGTTCAGCACCAGGTGGGTGCCGAGCCCGAACAGCAGGCCCCAGAAGGCCGAGCCGATCCCGAACAGGCTCATCCCCGAGGCGCTGGCCAGGAAGGTCACCACCGCCGCGTCCCGCCCCCGCTCGTCCGCCACCGCCGCCGCCAGGCTGCCCTGCAGCGAGGCCAGCAGGGCGACCCCGGCGATCACCGCGATCAGTTCCTTCGGCAGGCCGGTGAACAGGCTCACCAGCACCCCGCCGAAACTGCCCACCAGCACGTACAGCACGCCCGAGGACATCCCCGCGACGTAGCGGCGGCGCGGGTCGGGGTGGCTCTCCGGGCCGGAGCAGATCGCCGCCGTGATCGCCGCCAGGTTCACCCCCGGCGAGCCGAACGGCGCCAGCAGCAGCGACACCACACCGGTCGACCCGATCAGCAGCCGGTCGTCCGGCCGGTAGCCGAAGGCCCGCATCACCCCGAGGCCCGGTGCGTTCTGCGAGGCCAGCACCACGATCGTGAGCGGCAGCGCCAGCCCCACCGTGGCCGCCCAGGAGAACCCCGGCACGGTGAACACCGGCCGGGTCGGCCCGCCCGAGCCCAGGTGCAGCGGGAGTCCGACGGTCAGCGCCGCCAGCACCCCGCCCACCAGCAGCGCCACCGGGACGGCGTACCGCGGGGCCAGCCGCTTGGCCAGCAGGAAGGCCGCGAGGCTGCCGACCACCAGCACCGGCGCGCCGTGCACGGCGCCGAAGATCCCGGCGCCGAAGGAGAACAGGATGCCCGCCAGCATCGCGTTGACGATCCCGGCCGGCACCGCCGCGATCAGCCGGCCGAACCAGCCGGTCACCCCGAAGAGCGTCACCACCACCGCGCTCACCAGGAACGCCCCGACCGCCTCCCGGTACGGGTACGCGCCCAGGCTGGTCACCAGCAGCGCGGCGCCCGGGGTGGACCAGGCGGTGATCACCGGGGTCCTGGTCCACCAGCTCAGCGCGAAGCCGCTCAGCCCGCTGCCGATGGCCACCGCCCAGATCCAGGACGCCGTGTGCGCCGCGTCCAGCCGTCCGGCGGCCGCCGCCGCGAGCACCACCACCAGCGGCCCCGAGAACGACACCGCGATGCAGACCAGCCCCGCCAGCAGCGCCGGCCCCGACACGTCCCGTCGCAGCGACCGGCGCTCCTCGCCCCTGTCCGGCACCGTCTCCGGTCGGACCGTCAGCTCTTCAGTCATTCCGGAAGTATCCCGAACGCCGCGCCGGGGCCCCGGAAAAGTCTTTGAAACCACCTGCAACCCCCGGCGAGGATGCACGTCTGTAGGGATGAAGTCACGTCATGTGCGCGTCCGTCATCGGCTGGTCCTGATCACCGTCCGCCGGCCTCGCTCCCAGCGCCGGCCGACGGGCGGGCAGAAGCGGAGGGGCCTTCCCCCACACGGCGGTGTGGGGGAAGGCCCCTTCGTGGCTTCCCGTTCGTGACGTCCCGGACCGTCAGCCCCAGGTGATCAGGCGCTTCGGGCGCTCCAGCAGCGCGGCCACGTCGGCCAGCACCTTGGAGCCCAGCTCCCCGTCCACCAGGCGGTGGTCGAAGGAGAGCGCCAGCGTGGTCACCTGACGCGGGACGACCTTGCCCTTGTGCACCCACGGCATGTCCCGGATCGTGCCGACGGCGAGGATCGCGGCCTCGCCGGGGTTGAGGATCGGGGTGCCGGTGTCGACGCCGAAGACGCCGACGTTGGTGATGGTGATGGTCCCGCCCTGCATGTCGCCCGGCGAGGTCTTGCCCTGGCGGGCGGTGTCGATCAGCTCGCCCAGCGAGACGGCGAGGCCCGTGAGGGTCTTGCCGCCAGCGTCCTTGATGTTGGGGACGATCAGGCCGCGCGGGGTGGCCGCGGCGATGCCGAGGTTCACCTGGCCCTTGATGACGATCTCCTGGGCCGCCTCGTCCCACTGCGCGTTGATCTCGGGGTGCCGCTTGACCGCGGTGAGCAGCGCCTTGGCGACCAGCAGCAGCGGGCTGATCCGGACGTCCCGGCCCAACTCGCCGCTCTCCTTGAGCCGGCGGACGAACTTCATCGTGCGGGTCACGTCGGCCTGGACGAACTCGGTGACGTGCGGGGCGGTGAAGGCCGAGGCCACCATCGCCTGCGCGGTCGCCTTGCGGACGCCCTTGATCGGCACCCGGACGTCGCCCGTCACGGTGACCGGCACCGGCACCGCAGCACCGACCGGCCCGGCCTTGACCGGCGCCGCCGCCGGGGCGGCCTGCGCGGTGGCCTGCGCGGTGGCCAGGGCCGACGCGTGGGCGTGCACGTCCTCGCGGGTGATCACACCGTCCCGGCCGGTCGGGACGACCGCGCGCAGGTCGATGCCGAGGTCCTTGGCCAGCTTGCGCACCGGCGGCTTGGCCAACGGCCGCTCCCCGGCGGGCTGTTCGGCCAGGACAGGCGAGGCGGGCGCGACCGGTGCGACCGGTGCCGGAGCGGCCGACACGACGGGCGCGGCCGGAGCCGGCGTCGCGGTGACGGTCGTCGTGGTCGTGCGCCGGGCCCGGCGCTGGGCGGTACCGGTGCGCGGGCCGTAGCCGACCAGCACCTCGCGCCGCTCGGGCTCGGCCGGTTCGGCCGGCGCGGCGGCGGCGACGGACGCAACAGCAGCAGGAGCGGCAGGAGCCGCGGCCCCGGCCTCCCCGGCGACCGCGACCGAGATGATCACGGTGCCGACGTCGACCGTCGCGCCCGCGGGGAAGAAGAGCTGCTCGACGACCCCGTTGAACGGGATCGGCAGCTCCACCGCCGCCTTGGCGGTCTCCACCTCGCACACGACCTGCCCGTCGGTGACGGTGTCACCGGGCTTGACGTACCAGCTGAGGATTTCGGCCTCGGTCAGGCCCTCGCCCACATCGGGCATCTTGAACTCGCGGAGCGAGCGAACTTCGGTGGTCATCTTCGCTCCCCCGGATCAGTACGCGAGTGCGCGGTCGACGGCGTCGAGCACGCGGTCCAGGTCGGGGAGGAAGGCCTCCTCGACGCGGGACGGCGGATACGGCGCGTGGTAGCCGCCGACCCGCAGGACGGGCGCCTCCAGGTGGTAGAAGCACCGTTCGGTGAGCCGGGCGGCCAGTTCGGCGCCCATGCCCAGGAAGACCGGCGCCTCGTGCACCACGACGGCCCGCCCGGTGCGCTTGACCGACTCCTCCAGGGTGGTGAAGTCCACCGGGGAGAGCGAGCGCAGGTCGACGACCTCCAGGCGGCGGCCGTCCTCCTCGGCGGCCGCGGCGGCCTCCAGGCAGACCTTGACCATCGGGCCGTAGGCGAGCAGCGTGGCGTCGGTGCCGGAGCGCACGATCCGGGCGTCGTGCAGTCCGAGGTCGGCGGCGTCGCCGACCTCGCCCTTGTCCCAGTACCGGCGCTTGGGCTCCAGGAAGACCACCGGGTCGTCCGAGGCGATGGCCTGCCGCAGCATCCAGTGCGCGTCGTGCGCGTTGGACGGGCTGACCACGCGCAGGCCCGCGGTGTGCGCGAAGTACGCCTCGTGCGACTCGCTGTGGTGCTCGACCGCGCCGATGCCGCCCGCGAAGGGGATGCGGATGGTGACCGGGAGCTTGATGTTCCCGAGCGCGCGGGCGTGCATCTTGGCCAGCTGGGAGACGATCTGGTCGAAGGCCGGGTAGACGAAGCCGTCGAACTGGATCTCCACCACCGGGCGGTAGCCGCGCAGCGCCAGGCCGATCGCGGTGCCGACGATGCCGGACTCGGCGAGCGGGGTGTCGATCACCCGTCCCTCGCCGAAGTCCTTCTGCAGGCCGTCGGTGATCCGGAAGACGCCGCCGAGCTTGCCGATGTCCTCGCCCATCAGGACGGTCTTCGGGTCGCTCTCCAGCGACTTGCGCAGCGCGCCGTTGAGCGCCTTGGCAATGCTGAGCTGACCGGCCATCAGTGGTTCTCCCCCGCCTCGAAGGAGGCCGCGTACTGGACGTACTCGGCCCGTTCCTCATCGACCAGCGCGTGCGGCTCGCTGTACACGTGGTCGAAGATCAGGGTCGGGTCCGGGTCGGGCATGCCGCGCACGCCCTCGCGCACCCGCAGCCCCAGCCGCTCGCTCTCGGCGTCGATCGCGGTGAAGAACTCCTCGTCGGCCAGGCCCTCCTTCTCCAGGAGGGCGCGGAGCCGGGCGATCGGGTCCTTGGCCTTCCAGGCCTCGGTCTCCTCGGTGGGCCGGTAGCGGGTGGGGTCGTCGGAGGTAGTGTGCGCGCCCATCCGGTAGGTGAACGCCTCGATCAGCACCGGGCCGTTGCCGCTGCGGGCGTGGTCGAGCGCCCAGCGGGTGACGGCCAGGCAGGCCAGCACGTCGTTGCCGTCGACCCGGACGCCGGGGAAGCCGAAGCCGGAGGCGCGGCGGTACAGCGGGATCTTGGTCTGGGTGGTGGTGGGCTCGGAGATCGCCCACTGGTTGTTCTGGCAGAAGAACACCACGGGCGCGTTGTAGACCGAGGCGAAGGTGAAGGCCTCGTTGACGTCGCCCTGGCTGGAGGCGCCGTCGCCGAAGTAGGCGATGACCGCGTCGTCGGTGCCGTCCTTGCTGATGCCCATCGCGTAGCCGGTGGCGTGCAGGGCCTGCGCGCCGATCACGATGGTGTACAGGTGGAAGTTCTTCTCGTTCGGGTCCCAGCCGCCGTGGTTCACGCCGCGGAACATGCCGAGCAGGTTGAGCGGATCGACGTCGCGGCACCAGGCGACACCGTGCTCGCGGTAGGTGGGGAAGGCGTAGTCGCCGGTGCGCATGGCGCGGCCGGAGCCGACCTGGGCGGCCTCCTGGCCGAGCAGCGAGGCCCACAGGCCCAGCTCGCCCTGGCGCTGGAGTGCGGTGGCCTCGCCGTCGAACCGGCGGACCAGCACCAGGTCGCGGTAGAGGGCGCGCAGCTCCTCCGGGGTGGTGGTGAGCGGGTAGTCCGGGTGCTCGACCCGCTCGCCTTCCGGGGTGAGCAGCTGTACGAGCTCCGGCTGGGCGTCCTTTCCCGTGGCGCGGAGGGTGTCAGGGACGCCGGGGGCCGCCTTCTTGCGGGCCCTCGCCGTGCTTTTGACGGTCACGTTCACTCCTCGGTCTGTCCGGCCGCCCGGGGTCGCCGGTGACCGGTCCGGTCACCGCCTCGCGGGGCGCGCGTGGGTGTGCGCTCCTACTGCGGGGCAGGTGGTGTTCCTGTTCCGACGGCGTCCCTCACGAGAACGTTACCCAGCGTCCGCCCTTGGCGCGCTTGCGCTAGGACGTCCTACTTGTTCAGGGCTTACAACCCCGAGGGTGCCGCGGGCAGCGCGCCGTCGGAAGGGTGGGGGTGACGGACCGCGTGACGCAGCTCTCAATTCGGGCGCCTTCAGGACACCAGCGCACGTTATCCGGGCGCGGGCCCGTACGTAAGGGGGTTCTCGGTATCGGTTTTGGACCGCCCCGGCCGGACCACCTGGCGGCGGCACCAGGGACGATAGGTCTTCCGTACGGTGATATGGGAGGCTTTGGACGTGACTGATAACGGACAAATCAGGGTGTTCCTGCTCGACGATCACGAGGTTGTCCGGCGGGGCGTGCACGATCTGCTCTCGGTCGAGGACGACATCGAGGTGGTCGGCGAGGCCGGCACCGCCGCCGAGGCGCTCACCCGGATCCCGGCGGTCCACCCCGATGTCGCGGTGCTCGACGTCCGGCTGCCGGACGGCAACGGGGTCGAGGTCTGCCGGGAGATCCGGTCCCGGATGCCGGAGATCAAGTGCCTGATGCTGACCTCGTTCTCGGACGACGAGGCGCTGTTCGACTCGATCATGGCGGGCGCGTCCGGCTACGTCCTGAAGGCGATCCGCGGCACCGATCTGATCACCGCCGTCCGGGACGTCGCGGCCGGCAAGTCGCTGCTCGACCAGGTCGCCACCAGCCGGGTGCTGGCCCGGCTGCGCGACGGCGGCGAGAAGGAGGACGAGCGGCTGGCGCAACTCACCAAGCAGGAGCGCCGGATCCTCGATCTGATCGGCGAGGGGATGACCAACCGTCAGATCGGCAACGAGTTGCACCTGGCCGAGAAGACGGTGAAGAACTACGTCTCCAGTCTGCTCGCCAAGATGGGCATGGAGCGACGCACCCAGGCAGCGGCCTTCGTGGCACGGCACCAGGCGGACCAGCAGCACTGATCAGAACAGCGATCACAGAACTGACGACTTGTCAAGGGCCCCCGCACGGGGGCCCTAACCTCTGGCTGTGACTTTCAGCCAGACCCTCTCCTGTTCCCCGGCCCGCCCCGACCTCTCCGCGCCGCCGATAGGGACCCTCAGTCCGCCCGTCCCGCGCGCCGCACTCGCCGAGGTCCTGGGCCGCTACCGGGTGGGGGGGCTGCTGACCGCCGAACCGGTCGCCGAAGGCCTGCTGAACCGCGGCTACCGGGTCACCACCGAGACCGGCGCGTACTTCCTGAAGTGCTACGTCGACGCCGCCACCGCCAGCCGCCCGAAGATCGTCGCCCACCACCGGGCGATGGCCGGGCTCCAGGCCCTCGGACTTCCCGTCGCACCCCCGCTGACCTGCGCCGAACGAGCCGGCACGGTGGCCGGCTACGGCGGCCGGCTGTTCGCGCTGTTCCCCTGGGTGGATGGCCGACACCGGCACGGTACCGACCTCTCCCCGCCGCAGTGCGACGCGCTCGGCGCGCTGCTCGGCCGACTGCACGGCGCGCTCGACGACGTGTGCGCCCCCTTCGAACAGCCCCCCGGCTACCGCACCGCCGACCCCCTCGACAGCGCCGACCTCGCCCGCGACCTGCGGCGCCACGCCCGCGACCACCGCCCGTACGGCGACCTGGACGCGCTGGTCGAACGGCGGCTCACCGAACGGCTGGAACTGCTCGCCGAACACGCCCACCGCCGCCCCGCCCCGCAGACCGCCCCGCCCACCGGCTGGACCCACGGCGACTTCCACGGACTCAACCTGCTGTACGGCGACGGCCCCGACGGCGGCCCGGTCGCGGCCGTCCTGGACTGGGACAAGCTCGGCCCGCAGCCGCGCGCCGAGGAGGCCGTCCGCGCCGCCACGCTGCTCTTCAACGACCGGGCGTCCGGCACCCTCGACCTGGTGCGGGTCCGCCATTACTCGCAGTCCTACCGGGCCACCGGGGCCGCCACCGCCGAACACCTGGCCGCCGCCGTCCACCGGGTCTGGTGGGAGCGGCTGAACGACTTCTGGATGCTCCAGTGGCGCTACCAGCGGGCCGACCACCGGGCCGACCCGCTCTACCCCGCCTCGGCCGGCCAGTTGACGTGGTGGTGCCAGGAGTACGAACAGGTCCTGGACGCCTTCGCCAACTGACCGGTGTCAGCCCGGCCCGATCAGGGCGTCGCCGGCGGCTGGGTCGCCGGCGGCTGGGTGGCCGGCGGGTTCGACTTGGTCACCGGCGGCGGCGTGGGCGCCCCCGTGCTGCCGTTGCCCCCCGTGCTCGGGGTGGTCGCCGCCGTGCTGGGCGTGCCGGGCGCCGTGGTGGGGGGCGGAGTGTGGCTGGGGGTCTGGCTGGGCGACGGGGTCGTCGAGTGCTTGCCCGAACCCGGCGACGGCGACATGTTGTTGTTGCCGTTGTTGTTGCCGTTGTTGTTGCCGCCGCTGCCACCGTTGTTGTAGCTGCCGCCGTTGCTGCCGTTCTCGGTCGGCTGCGTCGGGCGCCGGCTGCCGGTGTTGGACGCGGGCGGGCTCTGCGAGCCGCTCTGGGGCGGCGTGCTGGGCTCGGTCGTGCTGACCGCCGGGAGCGGCGTCGGCGGCACGATGTGCGAGTTCCCGGGTTCGTTGCCGCTGAACGCGAACGCCATGCCGACCCCGGCCGCGAGCAGCACGGCCACGGCGCCGGCCACCCAGGCCCACGGCCCGCGCCGACGGCCGGAGCCGCCGTCGTCGTCGCCACCGTAGGGGCCGCCGGCCCCCGGGTAGGGCGTCGACGGGGTGTGCGGGCCGCCCGGGCCCCCCATCCCCTGGTAGGGCAGCACCGAGGTCTGGTCGCCGGGGCCGATCGCGCCGAAGGCCGCGGTGGCCGCGGTCTGGTCGGGCCGGATCACCTGGGTGGCGTCGGTGTTCCCCTGCCCCGCGGCGGCCAGCCCGGCCGTCGCGCCGGCCCAGCCCGCGCCGCCCGCGCCGTGCATCTCGCGCAGCGCGTGCTGGAGGTGCGCGCGGAACTCGTCGGCGTCCTGGAAGCGGTCGTCCGGGTTCTTGGCCAGCGATCGCAGCACCAGCTGGTCCAGCCCGACCGGCACCCGGCCGTTGGCCTGCGAGGGCGGCACCGGCATGTCCTGGACGTGCTGGTAGACCACCGAGAGCGGGGTGTCGCCGGTGAACGGCGGGCGCAGCGCCAGCAGTTCGTACAACATGCAGCCGGCCGCGTACAGGTCGGAGCGGTGGTCGACGGGCTTGCCGAGGGCCTGCTCGGGCGAGAGGTACTGCGGGGTGCCCATGACCATGCCGGTCTGGGTCATGGTGCTGGCCGTGCCGGTCAGCGCCCGGGCGATGCCGAAGTCCATCACCTTGACGGCGCCCGCGGTCGTGATGATCACGTTGGCGGGCTTGATGTCCCGGTGGACGATGCCGTTGCGGTGGCTGTAGGCCAGCGCCTCCAGCACCCCGGCGATGATGATCAGCGCCTGGTCGACCGGCGGCGCGTCCTCGTCCACCAGCAGCTCGCGGACGGTCCGGCCCTCGACCAGCTCCATCACGATGTACGGCGTGGACTCGTCCCCGGCGTACTCCTCGCCGGTGTCGTAGACCGCGACGATCGAGTGGTGGTTGAGCCCCGCGACGGCGTGTGCCTCGCGGGTGAACCGCAGCCGGGCGATGTCGTCCTGGGCCAGCTCGCCGCGGAGCAGCTTGACCGCGACCGTCCGGCCCAGCCGTACGTCCTCGGCCGCGAACACCTCGGCCATGCCGCCGCGGCCGAGCCGGTAGGTCAGCCGGTAGCGGCCGTCGCCGACCGTGCCCAGCGGCGCGGCCATGCCGCGGCCGGGGGTCTGCGGGCCGCCGGGCCCGACCGGGGGAAACGCGCTGGTCGCGGCGTCGTTGCCGGGTCCGGGCATCCTCGGCGTCCCGCCGGTCCGGCCGTCAGCTCCGGCACCCGTTCCGTCATCCGGCTGCTGCGTCTGTGCCATCGCTCCTCGCCCCGGGCGTTCGCTCGGATCGCGGTGCCCTGTCGCTTCGTATCCCCGAACGCTACCGCCTCCGGCGCGGGCCCGTGGCACGCCCGAACCGGCCGGAAAGCGTCAGAGCAGGCCATTCCGGTCGACCGGGAGGTCAACCACCAGCACCACTGCGGGCCGCTCACCGGTGGTGTGCCCGGTCTTGGTCTTCGTCTTGTTGTCCTGCGCCTTGTTGACCACGATCGCGATGATGATGCCGGCCAGCACGAGCACGCCGACGATGATCGCGATGACGACCGCGGCCGTCGAGCAGCCGCCGCCGCTGGGCGCCTTCGGCTGCTGGTACGGCGGCATCGGCTGCGGCGGCGGGGTGTGCGCCCGCTGCGGCGGGGCCTGCTGCAGGTACTGGGGGTGCGGCGTGTGCGGCCCCTGCGGACGCGGCGGTTGGAAGGCCGGCGGCGGGGTCCGGTACTGCGGCTGCTGCGGCGGAGCCTGCTGGAGGTACTGGGGGTGCGGGGTCTGCGGCCCCTGCGGACGCGGCGGCTGGAAGGCCGGCGGCGGCGTCCGGTACTGCGGCTGCTGCGGCGGAGCCTGCTGCGGGTACTGAGGGTGCGGGGTCTGCGGGGCCTGCGGCGCCGCGTGCACCGAGCGCGGCCCCTCGTTGATCACCAGCGGCGTGCTGGCCTGCAACGGGTGCCCGCTGCCGCCGCCCTTCGCGGCCGCGATCAGCCGCTCCGCCTCGTCCCGCATCGCCGCCGCGCTCTGGAACCGGTGCGCCGGGTCCTTGCGCAGCGCCTGGGCGACGAAGGCGTCCACCGCCGGGGTGACCGACCGGTTGAGGGTGGACGGCGCCGGCGGCTCCTCCTGGACGTGCTTGTAGGCGATCGAGAACGCCGAGTCGCCGTCGAAGACCAGCTGCCCGGTGAGCATCTCGAAGAGCATCACGCCGACCGAGTAGAGGTCGGAGCGGGCGTCCACCGGCTTGCCGAGCGCCTGCTCGGGCGACAGGTACTGCGGGGTGCCGACCACCATGCCGGTCTGTGTCATCGACGTGGCGCCCGGTTCCAGCGCCCGGGCGATGCCGAAGTCCATGACCTTGATGTTGCCCTTGCGGTCGAACATGACGTTGCCGGGCTTGATGTCGCGGTGCACCAGGGACATGTCGTGCGAGGCCTCCAGCGCGTTCAGCACGCCGACGATGACCCGCAGGGCCTCCTCGGTCGGCATCGCGCCGTACTGGGCGACCGCCTCGTTGATCGCCTCGCGCAGGCCCTTGCCGTCCACCAGCTGCATGACGATGTACGGGGTGCTGGAGCCGTCCGGCGCGACGTCCTCGCCGCTGTCGTACACCGTGACGATGTTCGGGTGCTCCAGCCGGGCCACCGCCTGCGCCTCGCGGCGGAACCGCTCCTTGAACGAGGCGTCCCGGCCCAGCTCGTTGTGCATGCTCTTCAGCGCGACCTGCCGGTCCAGCACGCTGTCGTACGCGAGGTGCACCGAGGCCATGCCGCCCTCGCCCAGCAGCCGCTGCAGCACATAGCGGCCGTTGCCCAGGGAGGAGCCTCCGACCGCCGCGTTGCCGTGCTCGCTCATGGTCCTCTGCTCCCCCTCGGCGCGGCCGTGGCGCCGCGACCGTGACGTTCGGTCTCGTCCGTGCGTGGTGGGCCGGGCCCGCGGGCCTGGCGGACCCCTGCCGCGGCGGTACGACCGGCCTGCGACAGGGGTCAGGGTATCGGCTGACGCCGACGGTGATCGGTCCAGGGCCGGTCCTGCCCCCGGACCGCCGGCGCCGCCGGACGGCGCCCCGGCCCGGGGCGGACCGTCGTGGTACGTCCGGTGTCGGCGGCCCGTTACAGGTACGGGCCGGAACGGATGCCGCGGCCCTGGCCCGGCTCGTCCTCGTCCAGCTCGCCGCCGTGCAGACCGGGCGGCAGCGCCCGCCGCATCTGCTCCAGCTGGGCCCGCGCCGCCATCTGCTGGGCGAACAGCGCGGTCTGGATCCCGTGGAACAGGCCCTCCAGCCAGCCGACCAGCTGGGCCTGGGCGATCCGCAGCTCCGCCTCGGTCGGAATGATGTCCTCGTTGAAGGGCAGCGACAGCCGCTCCAGCTCGGCGACCAGCTCGGGGGCCAGACCGAGCTCCAGCTCCTTGATCGAGCTGGCGTGGATGTCCTTCAGCCGGGCCCGGCTGGCCTCGTCGAGGGGCGCCGCCCGGACCTCCTCCAGCAGCTGCTTGATCATGCTGCCGATGCGCATGACCTTCGCGGGCTGCTCGACCATCTCGGTCACCGGGAGCTCACGCGGCAGGTCGCCCTCGTCCTCGTCCCCCGCCGAGCCGGCGAACCCCTGGCCCACGGGCAGCCCGTCCGGTCCGACGATCAGCACCTTCTGGCCGTCCTGCGACTGCCCGCCCGCGGCCTGGAATGGCTGCTGAAACGAGCGCTCGTTCATCGGATTCGTCATGAACAACATTCTCTCTCACTGGGGTTGGTCGGGCGGAAGCCCCCGTACAACCGCCGTCCTGAGCCACCGCTGACGACGGTACGCCCCCGGGCGCCGCCCCGGAATCCGTACGGATACTCAGCTCCCGGCCCGCCCCGGCCCCCCTGGGGCGTGCACACACCCCTCACGGAACCTCCCCCGCCGCCCCCGCCCCGCGACTCAGCCCCGGCGTAGCCGCAACCCGATCAACCCCAGGCCGCAGCCGATCAACCCCAGCCCCGCGCCCAGCGGGAACTGGACGGTCGAGGCGTCCCGCCAGCGGGCGGGCAGGACGGCGGGGACGGCGGCGGCGATGGCCTGGGCGGTCGCGGCGGCGGCGTCCGGTGCGGCGGCGTTCGGTGCGGCGGCGTTCGGTGCAGCGGCGGCGTCCGCCGCGTCCGAGGCGCCCTGGTCGGCCTCGGGCTGGTCCCCCGCACCGTCCTGCCCGGTGCTCCGGTCAGGAACCTGGTCGGGGTTCCGCTCGGGAACCTGCGCAGCGGCCTGCCCGGGAGCCTGCCCGGGGATCTGCTCGGGAGCCCGGTCCGGCGCCCGCTCCGGGGCGGTGTCGGCGCGCTCGGGCGCCCACACCGCCCAGCGCCGGTACACCCGGGCGTCGCCCCGGCCGGGGCGCGGGTGCTGCGGCGGCCCGACCGCCGGAACGGCCTCTGGCTCCGGCCCGCCCACGGCGGCGGGCTCAGCGGTGAACGGGGGCGGCGACGACGACGCCGGCCCGACGGCGGCGGCCGCCGAAGCGGCGGCCAGCGGGAGCGTGAGCCCGAGCACGGCCGCCGCGATCAGTCGCTGGGCCCGGCCCGGGCCGGTACGGCGGGTACGACGGTGGTGCGGCGCGGCGGGCAGCGGCCCGAGGAGGTGCGTTGGTGCGGCCACGGTCGGAGGTCCTTCCGACGGCCGACCGCGCGCGGCGGGGTCGGCGGCGGGACAGCTCCGAACCAGCCTCACACAATCCGACGATCAGGGCATTTCGGATGTTCCGCCTCTGACCGCAGCCCCGCGGACCCGGATCAGGCCCGCAGCACGACCTTGCCGACCTGCTCCCCCGCCTCCAGCGCCCGGTGCCCGTCGCCGGCGTCGGTCAGCGGCAGCACCCGGTCGATCACCGGCTTCACCACCCCGGACTCCACCAGCGGCCACACGTGCTCGCGCACCGCCGCCACGATCGCCGCCTTCTCCGCCAGCGGGCGCCCGCGCAGATTGGTGGCGATCACCGCGGCGCGCTTGCGCAGCAGCGCGTTGAGGTCGAGCTCGCCCTTCACACCGCCCTGCAGCCCGATGATCACCAGCCGCCCGTTGACGGCCAGCGCGTCCACGTTCCGCTGCAGGTACTTGGCGCCCATGATGTCCAGGATCACGTCCACCCCGGCCCCGCCGGTGGCCTCCCTGACCGCCTCGACGAAGTCCTGCTCGCGGTAGTCGATCGCGATGTCGGCACCGAGTTCGACGCACCGGGCCAGCTTCCCGGCGCTGCCCGCGGTCACCGCGACCCGCGCGCCGACCGCCTTGGCCAGCTGGATCGCCATGGTCCCGATGCCGCTCGCGCCGCCGTGCAGCAGCACCGTCTCGCCGGGCCGCAGGTGGGCGGTGAGGAACACGTTGGACCACACCGTGCAGGCGACCTCGGGCAGCGCGGCGGCCTCCTCGAAGCCCAGGCCCTTGGGCAGCGGCAGCAGTTGTCCGGTCGGCACCGCGACGAGCTGCGCGTACCCGCCGCCGGACAGCAGCGCGCACACCTCGTCGCCGACCGCCCAGCCGGACACGCCCGGGCCGAGGGCGGCGATCCGCCCGGCGCACTCCAGCCCGGGGTAGGGCGAGGCGCCGGGCGGCGGGTTGTAGTGGCCCTGCCGCTGGAGCAGGTCGGCGCGGTTGACGGCGGTGGCCGCCACCTCGACCAGGACCTCGCCCTCGCCGGGCACCGGGTCGGGCACCTCCGCCCACACGAGGGCCTCGGGACCGCCGGGTACGGGAATCGTCATCGCATACATGCCCCGAACCTACTGCGCGTCACGGCGAGGAGGGGGCAAGGCCCGCGTCAGCCGGTCGACTTGATCACGATCACCCGGTCGGTGAGCTGGAGCACGGCGGCCTCGGGCTCGGTGTAGTTGAGCACCCGCCGGCCGCGGACCACCGCGACCACCAGGTCCTCGCACGCGCGCGGGCTGTGCCCGGCCTCGGCCCGGGTGACGGGGCGCTCGACCACGTCCAGGCCGTTGCCGTAGGTGAGCAGGTCCTCCATCACCGCGCCGGCGTGCGGGCTGAGCATCGACAGGCCGAGCAGCCGCCCGGCCGAACTGGAGCTGGTGACGACGACGTCGGCGCCGCTCTGCCGCAGCAGCGGGGCGTTCTCGTCCTCCCGGACGGCCGCGACCACGGTGGCGCCCTTGTTCAGCTGGCGCGCCGTCAGCGTGACCAGGACGGCGGTGTCGTCCCGTTCCGGCGCGATCACCACCCGGGCGGCGGTGGGCACCTCGGCCCGCAGCAGCGTGTCGGTGCGGGTGGCGTCGCCGACCACGCCGACCAGCCCGTGCCGGGCGGCCTGGTCGATCACCTTGCGCTGCGGGTCGACGACGACGATCTCGTCCTTCTTCACGCCCTGCCCGAGCAGGGTGTCGACGGCGCTGCGGCCCTTGGTGCCGTACCCGATGACGACGGTGTGCTCGCGCACGGTGGACCTCCAGCGGTTCAACCGCCACTGCTGGCGGGTTCGTTCGGTGAGCACCTCCAGCGTGGTCCCGACCAGGATGATCAGGAACACCACGCGCAGCGGGGTGATCACGAAGATGTTGGTGAGCCGGGCGCCGTCGCTGTACGGGGTGATGTCGCCGTACCCGGTGGTGGACAGCGTCACGGTGGCGTAGTACGCCGCGTCCAGGAAGCTGACCCCGCCGCCCGCGTTGTCGTTGTAGCCGTCCCGGTCGACGTAGACGATCAGCGTCGTGGCGACCAGGACGGCGAGCGCCACCAGCAGCCGGGAGCCGACCTGCCGGACGGCCGGCGCGCTCCGCCGGGCGGGCAGCACGATCCCAGCGTCCGACCACGGCTCGGTCCCCGGGGCGGGCGCACCCCGCAGCCTGCTCATGCGGTCGCCTCCCGGCTGTCGTGGGACGCGCACGCCCCGGTGGGCCCGTTCACGGTGCCTCCAGCAGTTCGACGGGTGCGCCGGCCGCCGCGCCGCCGGGCGGGACCACGGCCAGCGCCTCGGCCCGGGCGAGGCCGCGCAGCATCGCGGGCCCGTCGAAGGCGAGTGGGACGACGCCGTCGGCGGTGTGCCGGACGGGCAGCAGCCGGGTGTCCACCGGGTGCCCGGGCAGGCCGACGGCGGTGGGTGCGAGGACCGGGGTGACGGCGGACCGCCCGCTGCGGGCGTGCAGCAGCGGCAGGGCGAGGGTGACCGTCCCGGCGACGGCGGCCAGCGGGTTGCCGGGCAGCCCCACCAGGTGCCGCCCGCCCGGAAGTCCGCCCCCGGCGGGGCCGGCCGACGGGGATGCGGCCGACGGGAGTTCGGCCAGCAGCATCGGGTGTCCGGGGCGGACGGCCACGCCGTCCACCAGCAGTCGGGCGCCGGCCTCGGTGAGGGCCCGGTGCAGGAAGTCGACCGGGCCGGCCGCCGTTCCGCCGGTGGTGACCACGATGTCGGCGGTGGAGTGCCGCAGCGCGTCCCGGAGCAGCCCGAAGTCGTCCCGGACGGACCGCACTTCGGCCACCTCGGCACTGGCCGCCCGCAGCCAGGGCGGCAGCAGCGGCCCGAGCGCGTCCCGGACCAGGCCCGGACCGGGGACGCCCGAGGCGAGCAACTCATCGCCGAGGACGAGCAGTTCGACCACCGGGCGACGACGCACGGCGAGCCGGTCGTGACCGCAGGCGGCGGCCAGGCCGAGCACGGCCGGGCCGACCGGGACGCCACCGGGCAGCAACGCCTCGCCGCGGCGGCACTCCTGGCCACGCGGGCGAACGTCCTGACCGGTGGTCAGCGATTGGTGGCCGCAGTCGTGCAGCAACGTGCCGTCCGTGCGGCCGTGCTCACGGCGCAGGACGGCGGTGGCGCCCGGCGGCAGTTGGGCGCCGGTGGCGATCTCGACGGCGGCGCCGTCAGCCAACGGCGCGGACGCCGCCCGGCCGGCCAGCACCCGCCCGGCGACCCGCCAGGGGCCCGGCCCGGCGACCGCCCAGCCGTCCATCGCGGAGGTGTCGAAGGCGGGCAGGTCGGTCAGCGCGGTGAGCGGCTCGGCGAGGGTGCGGCCGAGCGCCTCGGCGAGCGGCAGCCCGACCGCCGGCAGCGGGCGCAGCCCGGCCCGGCGGGCGGCCTCGCGGGCCTGCGCCCAGCTCAGCACGCCGGGACCGGTCGACGGGGCGGCCACGGTGGTCTGCCCGACGGCGCTCACGGCTCGCCCGGCCCGGCGGCGGCGCTCCAGCGCTCGGCGAGCGCGGCGGTCCGCCGGGCGGCCTCGGCCACGGCCTCCGGCCCGCCGCCCTGCTGGGCGGCCGCGTAGCCGATCAGAAAGGCGGTCAGCGGCGCGGCCGGGCGGGCCACCCCGTGCGCGACCACCCGGGCGAGGTCGAGCAGTCCCCGGACGTCGACGTCCAGGTCGATGCCCAGGTCGGCCCTGACCTCGGCGATCCAGTCTTCCAGCGTGCGCTCCATGCGCCCATGCTGCCTGATCGGCGGTTTCCCCGGAGTGTTCGCCCCGTGTGCGGCGCGCGTCGTTTCCCGCACGGACGCCCGCGCGGGCCGTGCACACGGACCCGAGGGCGCCCCTACGACCGGTCGCGCTCCCGGGCCTGTTCGAGGTCCTCCCAGGTGTCGCAGTCGTAGGCGACGTTGTCGGTGTCGGCCACCAACTGCCGGGCGAGAGCACCGGTGAGGCGGCGCAGCGGGAGGCCGGCCGGATCGCCGAGGGCGGCCAGCGCGATGCGCAGCGGGGCGGTGCGGTAGGCGGCGGCGAGCGGCTGGTCGCGCCCGCCGGCGTCGACCAGGACGGCGGCGTCGACGTCCGGGCCGGCCTCGGCGAGGGCGGTGACCAGCCGGTCGACGGTCCGCCGGTCCAGGAACGGCAGGTCGGCGGCGAGCAGCAGCACGGTCGGCGCGGTGACCAGGTCGAGTCCAGCGGCGACGGCGGCGACCGGCCCGCCGCCCGGCGGTTGCTCCCTGGTCCAGCGGACGCCGGTGCGCGCGGTCGGCCGGCCGGGGCCGACCACGACGGTGGTGCGGGCGCCCGCGCAGGCGGCGAGCACCCGGTCGAGCAGGGTGGTCTCGCCCACGGTCAGCCCGGGTTTGTCGGCCCCGCCGAGGCGACGGGCGGCCCCGCCGGCCGGGACGATCACGTCGTAGGGCGTCATGCGGCCAGTATCCGCCCTACTCGGCTTCGCCCTTCCCGGGCTCCATGCGCTCCTCGGTGATCTCGTCCTCGACGATCTCCGCCTCGATGATGTCGTCCTCGACGATCTCCGCCTCGACGATCTCGCCCCCTCGCGCCGCCCGGGCGGTGTTGGCGGCGGCGCCCAGTTCCAGGATGGCCGGCAGCGTCAGCTCCCCGTACCGCTCGTTCATCGCGGTGACCAGTGCCTCCGGGTCGTCCGGGTGCACGGCCAGCAGCCGGTCGAAGTCCTGGAGGTACTCGCCGGTGAAGGCGAGCACCCGGGCGGCGTCGTCGCCCTGGTCGGGGGCACGGTGGCCGGCGATGACCCGGTCCACGCCGAGGTCGGCGATCCGGCCGAGGTTGTGGCCCCAGGTGGTGCGCTGGGCCGGGGTGGTGTCGGCCGTCCAGACGTGGGTGCCGTTGTAGGCGAAGTCCCCGGCGATCACCGTCCGGATGCTCGGCACGTGGACGACCGTCGAGTCGCCGCAGTCGGCCTGGCCGAGCAGCAGCACGGGGATGACCTGGCGGTCGAGCATGAGGGGCTGCGGCAGCAGCGGGGCGGGGATCAGCGGGTGGTCCGGGATGTCGTCGCCGTAGACCGGCTTCCACTGGGCGACCTTGGCGGCGGCGGTGCGCCGGATGCCGTCGACCACGGCGGGCGCGGCCAGCAGCCGGGCGTCGGGGAAGAGCTTCAACACCTCCTCGGCGCCGAAGTAGTGGTCGGGGTGGTGGTGGGTGACGACGATGGCGAGCAGTCGGCGGCCCTTGCCGGCGACCCATTCGGCGAGTTCGCGGCCGGCGCTGCGGGTGAGCTGGGCGTCGACCAGGATCGCGGTCCGCTCGCCGAGGATCAGGGCGGAGGTGGCGAAGAAGGCCGATTCGGGGCCGGTGAAGACGGCGACCTCCAGCGGGCGGGCGGGCCGCTCGTGGTCCGGGGCGGCGGCCTCGGCGGCCGTGCGCTCCGCGCCGGCGCCCTCCTCGGGCGGGGACGACGTCACTGGCTGCTCCCTCTGGTCGGCGGTCGGACTTCCTGCGCCCTACAGCATGGGAGTACCGGTGTCGGATTGCGCGGAAGGCGCGCCCGGCAGGGCGCGCCTTCCGGCTCAGGTCACATCGCGGTCCGGACGGCCGGCGCCTTGGCCTTGTGGGCGGCCTGCCCCAGGGCACGAAAACGCCCGGGGCCCGTCCGTTGTGGCAACGGACGGGCCCCGGGCGGTTACGTCGTGGAGGTTACGTCGTGGAGCTCAGCGCTTGATCGCGCCGCGCAGGCGGGCCAGCCGGTCGGAGACGCCCCAGGCGGTCACCCGCCACAGCGCCTCGACGACGATGTTGCGGCTCATCTTGGACGCGCCCAGCTCGCGCTCGACGAAGGTGATCGGCACCTCGGCCACCTTGAACCCGGCCTTCACCGTGCGCCAGGCCAGGTCGACCTGGAAGCAGTACCCGGCCGAGGCCACCTCGTCCATGCCCAGGCCCAGCAGGGTCTCCTTGCGGAACGCCCGGTAGCCGCCGGTGACGTCCCGGATCGGCACGCCCAGCGCCAGCCGCGAGTAGGTCGAGCCGCCGCGGGAGAGCAGCAGGCGCGACTTCGGCCAGTTCACCACCCGGCCGCCCGGCACCCAGCGCGAGCCCAGCACCAGGTCGGCACCGCGCAGCGCGCCCAGCAGCCGGTCCAGTTCCTCGGGCTGGTGCGAGCCGTCCGCGTCCATCTCGACCAGGACGTCGTAGCCGTGGTCGATGCCCCAGCGGAAGCCCGCGAGGTAGGCGGCGCCCAGGCCCTCCTTGCCCTTGCGGTGCATGACGTGCACGTTCGGGTCCTCGGCTGACAGCTTGTCGGCCAGTTCGCCGGTGCCGTCGGGGCTGTTGTCGTCGGCGACCAGCACGTGGACCTCGGGGACCGCCGCCCGCACCCGGCCGACGATCCGCTCGACGTTCTCCGCCTCGTTGTAGGTCGGAATGATCACCAGGACCCTGCCGAGATCAGCAAAACTCTGCTGGTTCACGGTCACGTACAAACCTCTCGGCCGATGGCGGGGAGTGTCAGAACACCATCGCCCGCACTCTGGAACGCGGCTCCGCCGGCAGCCCGCCGACGGAGTGACCACGGTGGAAACTGCTGTGCAGGGCGGAGACTACTGCGTCCTGGCATCCTACTACCGCGCCCGGGAACCACCGGTCCGGCCAGGGCACTCCCCTCCGGTACCCGCCGTTTCCTCGCGGGCGACACCGGTCGGCTAGGGTCGATGACCTTGCCCGTGCCCGGACCCCCGCACCGCCGGGCCCGTTGCCCCGACGATCCGGCACACCCGCCACCCAGCGAAGGAGTAGGACCGCGCGCATGGACAGGCTCATCAACACCGTCCGCCCGTACGCCTGGGGGTCGCTGACCGCCCTGCCCGAACTGCTCGGGCAGGAGCCGACCGGCGAACCGCAGGCCGAGCTGTGGATGGGCGCCCACCCCGGCGACCCGTCCCGGGCCGACCGGGGCGAGGGGCCCCGCCGGTTGGACGAGCTGATCGCGGCCGACCCCGAGGGCGAGCTCGGCGCCGCGACCGTCGCCCGGTTCGGTCCGGCCCTGCCGTTCCTGTTCAAGATCCTGACCGCGGGCATCCCGCTGTCCATCCAGGCCCACCCCACGATCGCCCAGGCCCGCGCCGGGTTCGCCGCCGAGAACGCCCTCGGCATCCCGCTGGACGCCCCCGAGCGGAGCTACCGCGACGCCAACCACAAGCCCGAGATGGTCTGCGCGCTGGGCGCCTTCGAGGGTCTCTGCGGCTTCCGGCGGCCCGCCGAGGCGGCCGGGCTGATGGCCGGGCTCGCGGTGCCCGGGCTCGGCCCGCTGATCGACCTGCTGGCCGTCGAGGACGAGGCCGAGGCGCTGCGCGGCACGCTGGCCGCCATCCTCACCATGGACGGGAAGGCCGCCGAGGAGACCGTCCGGGAGACGGCCGCGGCCCTGGCCCGCACCGACCCGGCCGGCGACTACGGGCCGTACGCCCGGATCGCCGAGGACTTCCCGGAGGACCGCGGCCTGATCGCCGCCCTGCTGCTCAACCACTTCCGGCTCCGGGCCGGCGAGGCGCTCTACCTGGACGCCGGCGTGCCGCACGCCTACCTGGCGGGTGCCTGCGTCGAGCTCCAGGCCAACTCCGACAACGTGCTGCGGGCCGGCCTCACCCCCAAGCACATCGACCTGCCCGAGCTGCTGAAGGTCCTGGTCTTCGAGGCGGGCGCCCCCGAGCTGCTGCACCCCCGCCCGGTCGACGGCACCGCCGGCGAGGAGCTCTACCCCGTCCCGATCGACGAGTTCCGGCTCTCCCGCTTCGTCCTGGACGGCCGGGACCGCGAGATCGACGGCCGCGCCCCGCAGATCCTGCTCTGCACCGAGGGCACCGCCCGGCTCACCGCCGCCGACGGCACCACCCTGGACCTCGCCCGCGGCCGGTCGGCCTTCCTCCCCGCCACCGGCGCCCCCACCCGGCTGTCCGGCACCGCCACGACCCTCTTCCGCGCCACCGTCACCGTCTGACGGCGCCCGGGGACCACGCGCCGAGGGCTCGCCTCCCGGGTAGGAGGCGAGCCCTCGGCGTGTCCGTGCGGCGGTCAGCCGACCCGTTGCCCCGGACCGCCGGCGCCGACCTCGACCGGCACCTGATCCTTCTCCTGATCCTGGCCCTGGCCTTGGCCCTTCGCCCCGGACTGAGCCGGAACAGCCCCGGCGGCCTCGCCGTTCGCGGGCGCCCCGATCGACACGGCGGCCGCCGGCTGCGGGACACTGCCCGGCCAGCGGCGCTCGACCGCCTTGGCCACCTTGCGGCCCAGCTTCTGCACGGGCAGCTCCACCAGCCGGTACATCACCCAGCTCACCAGCATGATCACGACGAGGTACTCGGCCGTCCAGATCAGCTTGCCGCCGGTCGTCGGCGGCACCTTGGGCACGTGCAGCAGCGGCTGGATGGTGTGGACCAGCGGGACGTGCAGCAGGTAGAGCGAGAAGCTGATCCCGCCGAGCCAGGTGAGCGGCTTCGGGAAGCGGCGCTTGCGCAGCGCCATGCCGATGCCGAACGTGATCCAGGCCCCGAGGTAGGAGCCGGCCCAGGCCATCCAGCCGGCCGTCCAGGTGTTCTGCTCCATGCCGTCACGGTTGTACATCCAGGCGACGGCCACCCCCGCGACGACCACGAAGCCGCAGCACAGGATCGCCTGGAGGCGGTCGATCTGGCGGTTCTCGGCCCGGTAGATCGCGGTGCCCGCGAACATCGTCGCGAAGATCATCAGGGTCTCGAACATCGGGGCCCGGCTGTTGTTGTACATCAGCACGAAGCCCAGCAGACCGAGCGTGATCGCCCCGACCCGGGTCAGGTTCGGCCGGCCGCTCAGCACGCAGGCGAAGCCGAACAGCACGATCAGGACGGAGCCCCAGACCAGGTTGCGGGTCGAGGTGATGTCGCTGGTCAGCGTGTGGGAGGCGATGGAGGTGCCGAAGAGCAGCGCCACGCCGGCGAAGCCGACCGCGATCGGGCCGCTGCGGCGGTGCTGGCCGACCGTGAAGAGCGCGGTGACCATGTAGTAGAAGACCATCTCGTAGCTGAGGGTCCACATGACGCCCAGGCCGTTCCAGACGCCCATGAAGTCCTGCAGCATGGTCGAGTTGGCGGCCACATAGATCAGGTCGTGATCGGTGGCGAAGAGCGCGACCGAGCCGTCGCCCTTCGGGATGATGGCCAGCGCCACCGTGATACCGATGATCACCGGCGGCCAGAGCCGGAAGATCCGTCCGATCCAGAACGCCCGCACGTCCCCGCGACGCTCCAGCGAGGCCGGGATGATGTAGCCGCTGACCAGGAAGAACAGCATGACGCCGTAGAGGCCCAGGTCGGCGTGCCACCAGATGAAGGACGCCACCCCGTCCGGCAGCATCTTCAGGACGTCGAAGTGGTGGAGCGCCACCACCAGGGCGGCCACGCCGCGAAGCGCGTCGAGCCAGCCCAGCCGACTGGCCGACCCGCCCGCCCGAGCCTTCGTGCTTCCCCCGGCCCGGCGGGCGGACAGCTGTCGTATCGTTTTCACCGCACGGACAGTAGCTCATCGCACTGGTGCGTTGGCCTCGGTGACGGTCGGACGAGGCCCCCCGGTGCCCCTCGTCAGTGCTAGGGCGTGTCCTAGTCCCGGGTCATGTCGACGAAGCGCGAGTAGTGGCCCTGGAAGGCCACCGTGATGGTGGCGGTGGGGCCGTTACGGTGCTTGGCGACGATCAGGTCGGCCTCGCCGGCGCGCGGGGACTCCTTCTCGTAGGCGTCCTCGCGGTGGAGCAGGATGACCATGTCGGCGTCCTGCTCGATCGAGCCGGACTCGCGCAGGTCGGAGACCATCGGCCGCTTGTCGGTGCGCTGTTCGGGGCCACGGTTCAGCTGGGAGAGCGCGATGACCGGGACTTCCAGCTCCTTGGCCAGCAGCTTCAGGTTTCGCGACATGTCGGAGACCTCCTGCTGGCGGTTCTCGGCCCGGCGGGAGCCGCCGGACTGCATCAGCTGGAGGTAGTCGATGACGACGAGCTTGATGTCGTTGCGCTGCTTGAGCCGGCGGCACTTGGCCCGGATCTCCATCATCGACAGGTTCGGGGAGTCGTCGATGAACAGCGGCGCCTCGCTGACGTCGGGCATCCGGCGGGCGACGCGGGTCCAGTCGTCGTCCGTCATGTTCCCGGAGCGCATGTGGTGCAGCGCGACCCGGGCCTCGGCGGACAGCAGGCGCATGGCGATCTCGTTGCGGCCCATTTCGAGCGAGAAGATCACGCTCGGCAGCTTGTTCTGGATCGAGCAGGCGCGGGCGAAGTCCAGCGCCAGGGTCGACTTGCCCATCGCGGGGCGGGCCGCGATGACGATCATCTGGCCGGGGTGGAGGCCGTTGGTGAGCGCGTCGAAGTCGGCGAAGCCGGTCGGGACGCCGGACATCTGGCCGTTGCGGGAGCCGATCGCCTCGATCTCGTCGAGGGCGCCCTCCATGATGTCGGCGAGCGGCGCGTAGTCCTCGTTGGTGCGCTGCTCGGTGACGGCGTAGATCTCCGCCTGGGCGGCGTTGACGATCTCGTCGACGTCGCCCTCGGCCGCGTAGCCCATGCCGGCGATCCGGGTGCCGGCCTCGACCAGGCGGCGCAGGACGGCGCGCTCGTGGACGATCTGGGCGTAGTACTCGGCGTTGGCGGCGGTCGGGACGGAGTTGACCAGGGTGTGCAGGTAGGAGGCGCCGCCGACGCGCTGGAGCTCGCCGCGCTTGGTGAGCTCGCCGGCCACGGTGATCGGGTCGGCCGGCTCGCCGCGGGCGTACAGGTCGAGGATCGCGCCGTGGACCATCTCGTGCGCGGGCCGGTAGTAGTCGGCCGGCTTGAGCACCTCGACCACGTCGGCGATGGCGTCCTTGGACAGCAGCATGCCGCCGAGGACGGACTGCTCGGCGGCGAGGTCCTGCGGGGGGACGCGCTCGAAGCCGTCCGCGCCGCCCTGGCCCTCGTCGTCGCCACGGCGCTGCCAGCCGCCGCCACCACCTCCACCGCTCTGCGAACCGTCGCGCTGGGAGCCGCTCCGGCCGCCCTTGCCGCCCTTCTGGAAGCCGCCCTCGCGGCCGCCGCCGTCCCGGTTGCCGCCCTGGCCGGAGCGGCCGCGGGAGACCGGGAGCCGGTCGCCGGGCCCGTCGGGGAAGGACGTGTCGTCGAAGGCGCTGGCGGGGAAGGGGTCCTCGGCGGGCTGCCAGTCCTCCTCCGGCGGCGGGGCGTCGTGGTCGTCGTACTGGGGGCCGGTCACGCGTGTTCCCCGATCAGCGAGTGGTGCGAGTTGGAGCGGGTCTTGCCGGTGGCTGGGTGGAGCGGAGCCGCTCCTCTTTGTACGCCACGGCACCGACAAATCGGACGCCGGGGCGGGCGGGAGTGTCGGGCGGAGGGCCCACGCTAAGGCGCCGGGAGCCGTTCAGCCAAGGCGGTTATCCACAGGGGGTGTGGACGAGCGGCCCTGGGCTGTGGAGAAGTGCCGCAAAGCTGTGGACGCCCCTGTGGAAGGCCCTGTGGATAACCAGACCATCTGTCCACCGTCAACCTGTTGACCAGGTATTACCTCTTTCCGGGCCTGTGCATGAGAAATTCTTCACACACAGCCGGACCCCTGCGGGCGCGAAGCGGGCCGAACGCCTCGCTCAAGAATTCGAGTAATAGACAACTGCCACTAGCAGTCATTACCTGTGGATGAGTAGCCTGGAGCCCATGACCGCCCCTCCCGCAGCCCCGACCCCCTCCAGACGCCGGCACGACCGGGAGATCCTCGCACTGGCCGTCCCGGCCTTCGGCGCGCTGGTCGCCGAACCGCTCTTCCTGATGGCCGACTCGGCGATCGTCGGCCACCTCGGCACCCCGCAGCTGGCCGGAGTCGGCGTCGCCGCCGCCGCGCTGTCCACCGCGACCGGCGTGTTCGTCTTCCTCGCCTACGCCACCACCGCGGCGGTGGCCCGCCGGATCGGTGCCGGGGACCGCCGCGGCGCCGTCCAGCAGGGCGTCGACGGCATCTGGCTCGCCCTCGGCCTGGCCGTCCCGGTGGTGCTGCTCACCGTGCTGCTGACCCCCTGGGCGGCCGACGTCCTGGGGGCCTCGGAGACCGCCGCCCCCTACGCCGTGACGTACCTGCGGATCAGCGCCCTGGGCATCCCCGCGATGCTCATGGTGATGGCCGCCACCGGCGTGCTGCGCGGCCTCCAGGACACCCGCACGCCGCTGCTGGTGGCGATCGCGGGCTTCACCGCCAACATCGGCCTGAACGCCGGCCTGGTGTACGGCGCCGGGCTCGGGGTGGCCGGCTCGGCCTGGGGCACCGTGATCGCGCAGACCGGGATGGCCGCCGTCTACCTGGTCGTGGTGGTGCGCGGGGCGCGGCGCGAACACGCCTCGCTGCGGCCGGACGCGGCCGGCATCCGGGCCAGTGCGAGGGCGGGCGGTCCGCTGCTGGTCCGGACGGTCAGCCTGCGCGCGGTGCTGATGATCGCCACCGCGGTGGCCGCCCGGCTGGGCGACGACCAGGTGGCCGCGCACCAGATCACCATGACGCTGTTCAGCTTCCTGGCCTTCGCCCTGGACGCCATCGCGATCGCCGGCCAGGCGATCATCGGCCGCTACCTGGGCGCCGAGGACGTCCCGGGCGCCAGGGCCGCCACCCGCCGGATGGTCGAGTGGGGCATCGGCTCGGGCGTGCTGCTGGGTCTGCTGGTGGTGGCCGCCCGCCCGCTGTACGTCCCGCTGTTCACGCCCGATCCGGCGGTGCAGGGGCAGTTGGACACCGCCCTGCTGCTGCTCGCGCTCAGCCAGCCGGTCGCCGGCCTGGTCTTCGTGCTGGACGGGGTGCTGATGGGCGCCGGGGACGGCCCCTACCTGGCCTGGGCGGCGATCGCGACCCTGGCGGTGTTCACCCCGGCGGCGATCGCGGTGCCGGCCACCGGCACCGGGCTGGCCGGGCTGTGGTGGGCGATGAACCTGTTCATGCTGGTCCGCGCGGCCTTCCTGGTCGGGCGGGCGCGCGGCGGCCGCTGGCTGGTCACCGGGGCCGTCCGGAGCTGACGGCGCCGGGGCCGAGGGCTCCGGCACCGAATGCGCCGGGACACGACCGAGGGCCGGACTCCCGGAGGAGTCCGGCCCTCAGGCCACTGCTACGGAACTCAGGCAGCGACGACGGCGACGTCGAGGTTGGCCTGGACGTCGGCGTGCAGCTTGACCGAGACCTTGTGGGTGCCCACGGTCTTGATCGGCGAGGCGATCGCGACGGCGCGCTTGTCCACGGCCGGGCCGCCGGCGGCCTTGATGGCCTCCACGACGTCGGCCTGGGTCACCGAACCGAACAGACGGCCGGCGTCACCCGAGCGAACGGCCAGCTTGACCTGGACGCCCTCGAGCTTGCCCTTGACCTCGTTGGCGGCCTCAAGGGTCTGGATCTCGTGGATCTTGCGGGCGCGACGGATCGCGTCGACGTCCTTCTGGCCGCCCTTGGTCCAGCGGATGGCGTAGCCACGCGGAACCAGGTAGTTGCGGGCGTAGCCGTCCTTGACCTCGACGACCTCGCCGGCGGAGCCGAGACCCGGCACCTCGTGCGTGAGGATGATCTTCATTACTTGGTCACCCTCTCTTAGCGCGCGGTGCTGGTGTAGGGCAGCAGCGCCATCTCACGGCTGTTCTTCACGGCCGTGGCGACGTCACGCTGGTGCTGGGTGCAGTTGCCGGTGACCCGGCGGGCACGGATCTTGCCACGGTCGGAGATGAACTTCCGCAGCAGGTTCGTGTCCTTGTAGTCAACGTAGTTGACCTTGTCCTTGCAGAAGACGCAAACCTTCTTCTTCGGCTTGCGAGCAGGCGGCTTCGCCATTGTGTGCTCCATTTGGGGTTCACGGCCCGGCCTGCGCCCTCAGGACGCCGGCGGCCGGGCCGCACGAAATCTGTCAGCTCTTAGAACGGAGGCTCTTCCGAGAAGCCGCCACCGGACGGGGCGCCCCAGCTGCCGCCGCCCTGCTGGCCGCCGGACGGAGTGCTGGACGCCCACGGGTCGTCGGAGGGGCCGGACTGGCCGCCGCCGCCGGAGTTTCCACCCCAGCTGCCGCCGCCGCCCTGCTGGCCGCCACCGCCGCCCCAGCCGCCCTGCTGGCCACCGCCGCCGCCCTGCTGGCCGCCGAAGCCGCCACCAGAGCCGCCGGGGCCACCGGACCGGTTGGCCCGGGTGACCTTCGCGGTCGCCGAGCGCAGGCTCGGGCCGACCTCGTCGACCTCGACCTCGAAGACCGTCCGCTTCTCGCCTTCCTTGGTCTCGTAAGACCGCTGGCGCAGTCGGCCCTGCACGATGACGCGCATGCCGCGCTGCAGCGACTCGGCCACGTTCTCCGCCGGCTGCCGCCAGACGTTGCACGTGAGGAAGAGGCTCTCGCCGTCCTTCCACTCGTTCGTCTGACGGTCGAAGGTGCGGGGGGTGGACGCGATACGGAACTTCGCGACCGCCGCACCCGACGGGGTGAAGCGCAGCTCGGGGTCGTCGACGAGATTGCCGACGAGGGTGATGACGGTCTCGCCTGCCATGGTGGTGATGACCTCTCGGGAAGATGTCCGTTCACCGCTGTTTCACGTGAAACAGCGGACGCGAGCTACCCGAGACCCGAAGGCCTCAGAGGTGGCTCAGTGGGTGTCCGGGCGCAGGACCTTGGTCCGCAGAACCGACTCGCTCAGGCCCATCTGGCGGTCGAGCTCCTTGACGACCTCAGGCGTGGCCTTCAGGTCGATGACCGAGTAGATGCCCTCGGACTGCTTGTTGATCTCGTAAGCCAGACGGCGACGACCCCAGGTGTCGACCTTCTCCACCTTGCCGCCGGCGTTCCGGACGACGGTGAGGAAGTTCTCGATCAGGGGGGAGACAGCGCGCTCCTCGACCGAGGGGTCGAGGATGACCATCACCTCGTAGTGACGCATGGGTAACCCACCTCCTTTGGACTCAACGGCCACGGTCTCTCCGTGGCAGGAGGGTTGTGCAGCGTCGGCACCGGAGCAGTGACGACACCGGCCACCGTAGCGGCCGGGTCCGACAATCGGGCCCCCGCTCACCCGACGGGGTGGTCGCCCGGAAGAGGGCGCAAGGGGGCACAACTACACCAGTGCAGACGGCACAGCCTACCCGCACCCGGACGGCCGAACAAAACGCATAGGGGTTGTGAGACCGGCCCAACCGCCGCAATCTGGACGGAACGGGATTCCTGCCCGTTCGTCTCCACGCCAGGAGGTGGGACTCATGGCCCAGTCCGTCCACCGCATGCCCGCGCTCACACTGAACACCGACGGCCACCCGCACCCCCGCGAGAACGCCCTGGTGGGCCTCACCGCCGTGCTGGGCGTGATCGCCTTCACCACCTCGTTCTTCCACAACCTGCACCTGCTGACCTCGTGGACCGGTCTGTTCGGGATCGTCACGGGGCTGCTCGGCATGTTCGTCTCGGTCACCACGGCCGAGCGCTTCGTGCTGATGATCACGCTCGGCGCCTCCGCCATCGGCTTCTACCTCGGCATCGCCCGGGGCGGCCTCTGGGGCTGAGCCGCCCCGGTCGCACCGATCCGGAACCCTCGGCGCCCCCGTGGCGTATCTGCAAGGAGACAGGTACGCGACGGGGGCGCCGTCGCGCCCGCAGCGGCGGGCGCCCGGGCCCCGGACGATAGGGTCAGCCCGAGAACCTGGGCCCACCGCAGCCCGACCGACGAGGAGCACCGAGCAATGAGCCTGCGCCTGAGGACGATCACCCGCGAGGAGCACCTCGCCTTCATCAGGAGCCGCGCCTCGGCCAGCCACATGCAGGTGCCGTCGTGGGGCGACGTGAAGGCCGAGTGGCGCTCGGAGTCGATCGGCTGGTTCGACGAGGCCAACCAGCTCGTCGGCGCCGGCCTGGTGCTCTACCGGCAGCTGCCCAAGCTCAAGCGCTACCTCGCCTACCTGCCCGAGGGCCCGGTCATCGACTGGTTCGACCGGGACCTCGACCGCTGGCTCTCCCCGATGCTCGCCCACCTCAAGTCGCAGGGCGCGTTCTCGGTCAAGATGGGCCCGCCGATCGTCATCCGCCGCTGGAACGCCCCCACCATCAAGGAGGCCATCGCCGGCAAGCAGGCCAAGCGCCTGCGCGACGTCGAGGCCGACTGGTACGAGGCGCGCGCCTTCGAGGTGGCCGACCGGCTGCGCAAGGCCGGCTGGCTGCAGGGCGACGACGGCGGCGCCGGCTTCGGCGACGTCCAGCCGCGCTACGTGTTCCAGGTGCCGCTGGCCAACCGCTCGCTGGACGACATCCACAAGAACTTCAACCAGCTCTGGCGCCGCAACATCAAGAAGGCCGAGAAGAGCGGCGTCGAGGTGTACCAGGGCGGCTACGACGAGCTGCCGATCTTCCACCAGCTCTACCTGGTGACCGCCGAGCGCGACAAGTTCACCCCGCGCCCGCTGTCCTACTTCCAGCGGATGTGGAAGGCCCTCACCGCCGAGGACCAGAACCGGATGCGGCTCTACATCGCCTACCACGACGGCGAGCCGCTGGCCGCGACCACGATGCTGGTGGTCGGCGAGCACGTCTGGTACTCCTACGGCGCCTCGGCCAACCACAAGCGCGAGGTCAAGCCGTCCAACGCGATCCAGTGGCGGATGATGCGCGACTCCTACGCGCTCGGCGGCGGCGTGTACGACCTGCGCGGCATCAGCGACACCCTGGACGAGAACGACCACCTGTTCGGCCTGATCCAGTTCAAGGTCGGCACCGGCGGCCAGGCCGCCGAGTACCTCGGCGAGTGGGACTTCCCGCTCAACAAGCTGCTGCACAAGGCCCTCGACCTCTACATGTCCCGCCGCTGAGGAGGCTGACCCGATGACGCTGTCGCTCTACCTCGACACCGAACGCTGGCGCACCCACCAGCGCTCCGTCCTCGCCGAGTTCCCCGGCCTGGTGCCGGTCGCCAAGGGGAACGGCTACGGCCTGGGCAACCACCGGCTGGCCGAGGAGGCGACGCTGCTGGGCACCGGTGTGCTGGCCGTCGGCACCGCGTACGAGGCGGCCGACGCCGCCGAGTGGTACGGCGGCGAGCTGCTGGTGCTCACCCCGTACCGGGTCGGCGAGGAGGCGCTGCCGCTGCCGCACGCCCGGGTGATCCGGACGGTGGCGAACCTGGACGCGCTGCGGGCGCTGCGCGGCGCCCGGGTGGTGGTGGAGTGCATGACCTCCATGCGCCGCCACGGGGTGAGCGCCGCCGACCTCACGGCCGTCGCCGCCGAGCTGGACGGCGTCGCCTTCGAGGGCCTGGCGCTGCACCTGCCGATGGACCGGCCGGACGGCTCCAGCCCGACCGAGGAGGTCGTCCACTGGGTGGACACCGCCCGGGCGGCCGGGGTGCCGGTGCACACCGTGTACGTCAGCCACCTCGGCGCGGCCGGCATGGAGCAGTTGGCCCAGCGCTACCCGGAGATCGTCTTCCGGGCCCGGATCGGCACCCGGCTCTGGCTGGGCGACCACGGCGCGCTGGAGGTCCGGGCCACGGTGCTGGACGTCACCCCGGTGAAGAAGGGCGACCGCTACGGCTACCGCCAGCACCCGGCGCCGGCCGACGGCCACATCGTGGTGGTGGCCGGCGGCACCGCGCACGGCATCGGCCTGGAGGCGCCCAAGTACGTGCAGACCATGGCCTCCCGGGCCAAGGGCATCGCCCGGGCCGGCCTGGCGACCGTCAACAAGACCAAGTCGCCGTTCCACTGGGCCGGCAAGCAGCTCTGGTTCGCCGAGCCGCCGCACATGCAGGTCTCGCTGCTGTTCCTGGACGGCGAGACCAAGCCCCCCGCGATCGGCGAGGAGCTCGGCCTCCAGGTCCGGCACACCACCACGCACTTCGACCGCGTGGTGGACCGCTAGAACGACTGAAGCGCCGGTGAGCGTCTACGCCTTCTCGGCCGGCTCCGGCAGTCCTGGCTCGTCCAGCCACTGCTCGGAGCCGGTCGGCGCGTATCCGGCGTAGCTCTCCTCCTCGCGCAGCGTCCGGGCGGTGCCGAGCACGAACACGTCCGGGGCCCGGTCGAGCACTCCGCCGGACGGGTCGTCGCTGCCGTCCCAGCGCACCGGGTCGCGGTCCGGCTGCAGGGCGTCGCGGACCACCATGACCACCAGGTAGAGCGTGCCCAGCAGGTGCAGCACGACCGCGAAGTGGTACCAGGCCTCGCCGATCCCGTGCTGCTTGGGCCCGGTGACGAAGCCCAGGTGGGACCAGATGCCCAGGGTGTACAGCACCTCGCAGGCCTGCCAGATCAGGAAGTCCCGCCAGCGCGGCCGGGCCAGCACCGCGAGCGGCAGCAGCCAGAGCGCGTACTGCGGCGAGTACACCTTGTTGACCAGCACGAACAGGGCGACCACCAGGAAGGCCAGCTGCGCGAAGCGCGGGCGGCGGGGCGCCGTGAAGCCGAGCCACGCTATGGCCAGACAGCCGAGGACCATCAGCACGCCGATGTAGAGGTCGAGGTCGGCCAGCCCCGTGCCCCGGCTCTGCATCAGGATCAGCCAGAACGAGCCGTAGTCCTCGGCGCGGTGCTTGCTGAACACGTAGAAGGTCGACCAGCCCTGCCAGTTGGCCGCCATGATCGGCAGGTTGACCAGCAGCCAGGAGCCGACCGCGCCGGCCAGCATCACCCGGAACTCGCGCCACTTCCCGGCCCGCCAGCAGAGCACCAGCAGCGGGCCGAGCAGCAGCACCGGGTAGAGCTTGGCCGCGGTGGCCAGGCCGATGAAGACACCCGCCCAGCCGGGCCGGGAGCCGGACCACCAGGCCATCGCCACGGCGGCCAGCGCGACCGCGAGGAGGTCCCAGTTGACCGTGCCGTTCAGCAGCAGGACGGGCGCGAGCGCGAACAGCAGGGCGTCCCAGGGGCGGCGGCGGTGGGTGCGCGAGAGCGCCACCACGGCGACCACCGCGCAGGCCATCAGCAGCCCCGCGTTGATCGCCCAGAACCACCGCTCCTGGTCCTGCGAGGTGCCGGCGCCGGGCGTCAGCCAGGCCGCGACCTGCATGAACAGGCCGGTCAGCACCGGGTATTCGAGGTACTGCAGGTCCCCCGAGGTGCCCGGGATGCGGTCCACGTACGGGTGCAGCCCGGCCGAGAAGCCGCGGCCGGAGAACAGGTGCGGGATGTCGCTGTAGCAGGCGTGGATGTACTGCGGCGAACCCGGCTGGAACCAGGCCTGGTTGTAGCAGGGCGCCTTCTGCACCATGCCGAGCACCGAGATCACGATCACCGCCAGCGCCAGGAAGCGCGCCGGGATCCACCAGGAGACGCCCAGCAGCGCCCGGCGGCCCGGCGGGCCGCCGATCACCTCGCTGCCGGCCGCCGCCACCGGGTCCTCGTCGGCCGGGACGACCACGGTGTTGACCGGCGGCGCGGCCGTGGCGACGGCCGGCCCGACCGGCCCTGCGGCGTCGCCGGGCCCGGCCGGCCCTGCGGATTCGTCACGATCGCTCGACGTCATGCCGGACATCCTGCCGCACCGGCCCCACCGGGACGAGGAGGACCCCGCAACGGGCCCGGCCTCCGTCACCCGGCGGCACGGCGAATCATGACGAAACGGCGGTGGCGGCCCTCCGGAGAGGGCCGCCACCGCCGTTCGGTTCATCCGCTCAGCGGGTGGTGGTCAGGGCAGCAGTGCGTTCTGCCCACCGCCACCGCCGGTCGAGGACGGTGTCGGCGGCTTGCCACTCGGCTTGCTGCTCGTCGCCGGGGGGTCCGTCGGCGGCGCCGTGGGCGGGGGCGTGGTGCAGCCGAGGAGGCCGCAGCTGCTCGTCGGACCGGGGTTGGTCCTGGTGTGCGACGGCGTCTGGCTCGGCTGCGTGCCCGGGCAGTCCACGCCCGGGACACAGCCCGGGCCCTGGGTGGACACGGGAGGCTGCGGCTGGTTGTTGTTGGTCGGCGGGGGCTGGTTGTTGGTGCCCGGCTGGGTCGCGGGCGGGGCCGACGGGGTCTCGCTCGTCGTCGGCGTGGGCGTCATGCTCGGCGAGACCGGGGCGCCTGAGGAGTCCACCTGGGTGCCGACCGGCTGCGGGGCCGGGAAGTCCATCTTCTTCTCGTTGGCCAGCGCGGCCTTCATGTACCGGGTGAAGACGTCGGTCGGGATGTCACCACCGTGGATGGACTCCTTGCCGCCGGTGCCGTTGAGCGACAGCCGCTCGTGCTTGCTCGGGTCCTCGCGCCACATCGCGACGCTGGTCACCAGCTGCGGGGTGTAGCCGACCCACCAGGCCGACTTGTTCTGGTCGGTGGTACCGGTCTTGCCGGCCACCGGGCGGCCCAGCTCCTTGGCCTTGAAACCGGTACCGTTCTTCACCACGTTCACCAGCACGTCGGTGACGTTGTCCGCGACGGCCGGCTCCAGGGCGACCTTGGCGTCCTTCTTGCCGAAGCCCGGGCGCTCGGTGCCGTTCACCTCGACCTTGGTGACCGAGTAGGGCTCGGCCTCCTTGCCGCTGGCCGCCAGGGTGCCGTAGGCGGTGGCCATCCGGATCGGGCTGATGGTGGAGGTGCCGAGGGCGAAGGTCGGGGTCTTCGGGTCGGCGAAGCTCTCCTTCCTGACGCCCATCTGCTCGGCGATGTTGGCCACGTTCTGGCCGCCGACGTCCTGGTTGAGCTGGACGAAGGGCACGTTGAACGAGTTCTGCATGGCCGCCCGCAGCGAGACGTAGCCGCGCTTGCCGGAGTCCTCGTTCTTCTGCCGGTAGGGCTTGCCGTCGTCGCCGATCACCAGCGAGCCGTCCGGCTTGCGGATCTCGGACATGTCGTCGGACAGGTAGCGGCTGTCGGCGTTGATCCGCTTCGGCTTGCCCTTGTCGTCGGTGGCCGTCTGGACGCCGATCTGCATGGCGGTCGCCAGCACGAAGGGCTTGAAGGTCGAGCCGACCTGGACGCCGATGGCGTCGGCGTTGTTGTCGAAGTGGCCGTTCTCCACGCCGTCGCCGCCGTAGAGGGCGACGATCGCGCCGTCGCCGGGGCGGATGCTGGCGGAGCCGAACTGGATGAAGGTGTCGTTGTTGGGGCGCTTCTGGGCGTTGAGGTTCTCGCCCTTGACGTCGTCGACGGCCTTCTTCAGGGCGTCGACCTTGTCCTTCTCGAAGGTGGTGTAGACCTTCAGGCCGCCCTTGTCGATCATCTGCTGGGTGATCGTCTTGTCGGTGGCCATCAGGTACTTGTTGGCGGTGTCGACCAGGTAGCTGACCTCACCGTTCATGCTGGAGCTGGGCTTCTGCGGGATCGGGTCGGGGAACGTGGTGCACTTGGCACGCTCCTCCGGGGTGATGGCCTTGGTCTTCACCATGTTCTCGAGGATCCAGGCCCACCGCCCCTGGGCCCGCTCCTTGTTCTCCGGCTTCGACGGGTCGTAGTACGACGCGCCCTTCAACAGGCCGGCCAGCATGGCGCTCTGACAGAGGTCGAGGTCCTTGGCGTCGACCCCGTAGTAGGCCTGTGCGGCGGCCTGGGCGCCGTTCGAGCCGCGACCGAACCAGCTGGTGTTCAGGTACCCCTTGAGGATGTCCGGCTTCTGCATCTTCTGATTGATCTTCAGCGTGATGAAGAACTCCTTCAGCTTGCGGCTGAGGGTCTGCTCCTGGCTGAGGTACGCGTTCTTCACGTACTGCTGGGTGATCGTCGAGGCGCCCTGGGTCTCGCCGCCCTTGGCCATGTTGTAGACGGCGCGGAGCATGCCCTTGGGGTCGATGCCGCTGTCCTCGCGGAAGGTCTGGTTCTCCGCCGCGATCACGGCGTTCTGCAGGTTGGGGCTGATGTCGGAGAGCTCGACGATCTGACGGTTGGTCTCGCCCTTGCGGGTCATCTCCGAGCCGTCGGCCCAGTAGTAGATCGTGTTCTGGTCCTTCATCAGATCCTTGAGCTTCGGGATCTCAGTGGTCTGATAGAGGTAGAAGACCCCGCCCACGCAGGTGGCGAAGACGATCAGGAAGGCGCTCAGCCACTGCCGCCAGGACGGCAGCCAGCGCCGGACGCCGGTCTTGCCGAAGCGCGGGTAGTCGATGAACCGCTTCTTGCCGGGGCCTGCGTCGGCGGCCGCCGCCGACGCGGAGGCGGCGGCAGCACCGCGCCGGCCGCCCTTGCCGCCCTTCTGGGCGGCCTTGCGCAACTCGGCGCGGGTCATCCGGGGTTGCTGAGCGGTCTCCCGTTCGCCCGGGGGGCGCCGACGGCCGGCGCCGTCCGAGCTCACCTCGTCCCGGCCTGGTCCGCCCTGACGGCCACCACCACCCGGGGGCTGCTGCCCGTCACCGCCCGGGCTGGGCGTCCTTCGCCGTCGTTCACTCATGTTGCAGCCACTCCTCGCCAGGCGGTTCCAGCCTGAAGGCAGGGTTCACGTCCGATGCCCGCCAACCGCCCTAACCCCGGAGGTGGTCCTCGTGCACACGCGACAGCGTACGCAGCCGGGAATCCCAACTAATCGGGCATCAGTCCCCAATGACCGCAAAACGGCAGCAGATCATTACACGCCCGTTGCCAACCACTCCTGCGCGTCGGCTTGTGATCACCTTCACGCGCGCCCCCCTTGCCCGTTCCGAAGGCCCGGTTTACTGTTCTCGATATATCGAGCCGATACATCGACGCGGCATACCGCCCGATGCAGCGGCCGGACAACGGCCGAGAGGTAAGGAGGACGACGGCAATGGGCAGGCGCTCAGGAGTGCTGGAGTTCGCCGTTCTCGGTCTGCTCCACGACGCCCCGATGCACGGCTACGAGCTGCGCAAGCGGCTCAACGTCCTGCTCGGAACGTTGCGGGCGTTCTCGTACGGAACGCTCTACCCGTGTCTGAAGAGCCTGGTCGCCCAGGGCTTCCTGGTCGAGGACAACCCGGACGTCGAGTACGTCCCGGCCACCGCGCTCAACGGCAAGCGGTCCAAGACCGTCTACCGGCTCTCCCCCGAAGGCAAGCAGCGCTTCGAGGAGCTGCTCGCCGACTCCGGGCCCGACGCCTGGGAGGACGAGCACTTCGGCGTCCACTTCGCGTTCTTCGGCCAGACCGACCGGGCCGTGCGGATGCGCGTCCTGGAAGGGCGTCGCAGCCGGCTGGAGGAGCGACTGGAGAAGATGCGCAACTCGCTGGCCCGCGCCCGCGAGCGGTTCGACGACTACACCGTCGAGCTGCAGCGGCACGGACTGGAGTCGGTGGAGCGCGAGGTCCGGTGGCTCAACGAGCTGATCGAGACCGAGCGGGCCAACCGCACCGGCCGGACCGGGCCCGCCACCGGCGGCAACACCACCGCCGTACCCCACAAGACTTCGGACGGCCGTGGCCAGGAGGAAGGGTCCCAGGACCCGCCCGGGCCACCGTACGACCGCCCGGGGCGCTCCGCCCAGGAGCGCTGACACCGCGTCAGCCCTGTGCCGCGCGGCAGGAGTGGGCGCCTCGCGCCCGTACAAGCAGTCATCGAAGAAGCAGGACGAGTGCCGTCGACCCCGGCGGCCCTCATGAGATCACAGGGAGCAACCGGAATGGGTTCGGTTCGCGTAGCCATCGTGGGCGTGGGCAACTGCGCCGCGTCGCTGGTGCAGGGTGTCGAGTACTACAAGGACGCCGACCCGGCCGGCAAGGTCCCCGGGCTGATGCACGTCCAGTTCGGTGAGTACCACGTCCGCGACGTGGAGTTCGTCGCCGCGTTCGACGTCGACGCCAAGAAGGTCGGCTTCGACCTGGCCGACGCCATCGGCAGCAGCGAGAACAACACCATCAAGATCTGCGACGTGCCGCCGACCGGCGTCACCGTCCAGCGCGGCCACACCCTCGACGGCCTGGGCAAGTACTACCGGGAGACCATCGAGGAGTCCGACGAGACCCCGGTCGACGTCGTCCAGGTCCTCAAGGACCAGCAGGTCGACGTCCTGGTCTGCTACCTGCCCGTCGGTTCCGAGGCCGCCGCCAAGTTCTACGCCCAGTGCGCCATCGACGCCAAGGTCGGCTTCGTGAACGCCCTGCCGGTGTTCATCGCGGGCACCAAGGAGTGGGCGGACAAGTTCACCGAGGCCGGCGTGCCGATCGTCGGTGACGACATCAAGTCCCAGGTCGGCGCCACCATCACGCACCGCGTGATGGCCAAGCTGTTCGAGGACCGCGGTGTCATCCTCGAGCGCACCATGCAGCTGAACGTCGGCGGCAACATGGACTTCAAGAACATGCTCGAGCGCGAGCGCCTGGAGTCCAAGAAGATCTCCAAGACCCAGGCCGTCACCTCGCAGATCCGCGACCGCGAGCTGGGCGCCAACAACGTCCACATCGGCCCGTCGGACTACGTGGCCTGGCTGGACGACCGCAAGTGGGCGTACGTCCGCCTGGAGGGTCGCGCGTTCGGCAACGTCCCGCTGAACCTGGAGTACAAGCTCGAGGTCTGGGACTCCCCGAACTCCGCCGGTGTCATCATCGACGCCGTGCGCGCCGCGAAGATCGCCAAGGACCGCGGCATCGGCGGCCCGATCCTGTCGGCCTCCTCGTACTTCATGAAGTCCCCGCCGGTGCAGTACTTCGACGACGAGGCCAAGGAGAACGTCGAGAAGTTCATCCGCGGCGAGGTCGAGCGCTGAGGTAGAGCGCCGGAGCCGGCGGCGGGTGACCGCCACCGGCCGCGCCGGAGGGCCCACGATCATCGGATCGTGGGCCCTTCACCGTTTCTCGGCGAATGTTTCACGTGAAACAGCGGCCGGTTCCATGGCACTCTGGGCGGGTGGCGATCACCGAGAACGGCAGCACCCACCAGTCCGCACACCGTGCCACGCTTCTCGGTCTGCTCCGCGGCCGGGACTTCCGGCGGCTGCTGACCGCCCGGGTACTCTCCCAGCTCTCGGACGGCGTCTTCCAGGTCTCGCTCGCCGCCTACGTCGTGTTCTCCCCGGAGAAGCAGTCCTCCCCCGCCGACATCGCCTCGGTGCTGGCCGTGATGCTGCTGCCGTTCTCGGTGATCGGCCCGTTCGCCGGGGTGCTGCTGGACCGCTGGCGCCGCCGCCAGGTGCTCTACTACGGCAATCTGGCCCGCTTCGGGCTCGGCCTGGGCACCGGCGCCCTGCTCCTGGCGGAGGCACCGACCTGGCTGTTCTTCGCCTCGGCGCTGCTGGTCACCGCGCTCAACCGGTTCATCCTGGCCGGCCTGTCCGCCGCGCTGCCCCGGGTGGTCGAGCAGGACCAGCTGGTCACCGCCAACGCGCTCTCCCCCACACTGGGCACGGTCGCCGCCGCCTCCGGCGGAGGGGTCGGCTTCCTGCTGCACCAGGTGATGACCCCCGGACCGAAGGCCGACGCCGCGCTGGTCACGGTGGCCGCGCTGCTCTACCTGTCGGCCGCACTGGCCGCCCGCCGGATGGACCGCGACCTGCTCGGCCCGGAGAAGCACGGCGACCGCCCGGCGCTCGGCCAGGCGCTGGTCCGGGCCGCCGTCGAACTCGGCGCCGCCGTGCGCCACTTGGTGCGGGACTGCCGGCCCGCCGTGCACGCGATGGCCGCCGTCACCGCGGCCCGGTTCTGCTACGGCGTGCTGATCGTGGTCGTGGTGATGCTCGCCCGGTACACCTTCAACGACCCGACCGACAGCGCGGCCGGACTGGTCACGCTCGGCCAGGCGGTCGGCCTGTCCGCCGCCGGGTTCTTCGTCGCCGCGCTGGTCAGCCCCTGGTGCACCCGGCGGCTCGGCCTGGCCGGCTGGCTGACGGTCTGCCTGGCGGCCCCGGTGGTCTTCGTCCCGGCGCTCGGCCTGAGCTTCACCCTGCTGCCCTGCCTGCTCGCGGCGCTGCTGCTCGGGGTGGTCACCCAGGGCACCAAGATCTGCGCCGACACCGTGGTCCAGGAGTCGGTCGAGGACGAGTACCGCGGCCGGGTCTTCGCGATCTACGACGTGCTGTTCAACGTCGCCTTCGTGACCGCCGCCCTGGTCACGGCGCTGGTGCTGCCGCTCTCCGGCCGCTCGGTCGTGGTGGTCGTCGGGGTCGCCGCGGTGTACGGGCTCTCGGCGCTCCTCTACCTGCGCTCCGCCCGGCGGTACGGGCCGCTCCCCGGCGACCGGGCCTCCTGAAGGCCCTCGGCCCCTCGGAACGGGGGCGTCCGACCGAGTCGCTAAGGTACGTCAGACCTGTCGCAGCGACAGCACTCGGCCTCGGGGGACGAACTGATGAGCACACCGCCCGGCCCGTACGGGCCACCTCCGCCGTACGGGCCGCCCCCGCAGCCGGCCCCGCCGTACGGGCAGGTGCCGTACATCCCGTCGCAGCCCCAGCCCGGGCCCCCCGGCTTCGGACCGCCCCCGCCCGGGCCGCCCCAGCCCGGACCACCCCAGCCCGCACCGCCCGGCTTCGGACCGCCCCCGGCCTACGGCCAGCAGCCGCCCGGCTACGGCGCCCAGTCGCCGTACGGCCAGCAGCCGCCCGCCGGTCCGTACGGCTACCCGCCGCCCGCCGCCGCCGCCGAGACGCCCCCCGCGAAGCGCGGCGTCAAGGCGAAGCTGCGGATCGTCGGCCTGGTCGGCGGCTGCCTCGCGCTGGCCGTCGGATACTTCGCCAGCGGCCCGAGCGTCAGCAGCGCCAAGCCCGGCGACTGCGTCCGGGTGAGCGGCACCCGCGATGTCGAGATCGTCAAGTGCACTGACGCCAAAGCGAATTACCGGGTCCTGTCGACGTTCGGCGACACCACCGACGTGAACCGCTGCCGGCAGACGCCGCAGACCACCAGCGCCGTCTCGGGCAAGAGCGGACGCCGCTGGAACAAGAAGCGGTACGTGCTCTGCCTCGGCCCGATGACCCCGGCCGGCGCCCCGCTGCCGGGGAAGGCCTGACCTCTCCACCACCACCGCATCCCCGGGGGACCTCTTGTCCGTTCCGCCGCCCCAGCTGCCGTACGGCGCCCCGTCGCCCGACGACGGCAACCCGTACGCCACCGGCAACCCCTACGGCCGGCCGACCCCGCCCCCGCCGCCGGGCCCGCCGCCCGGCTACGGCTACCCGGCCGCCCCGCCGCCGCCCGACCAGCCGTACGGCTACCCCCCGCAGCCCTCGCCCGGCTACGGGTACGGGTACCCGCCGCCGGCGCCGCAGGACGGGCCCGCCTGCCGCTTCTGCGGCGGCTTCCCGGCCGTGGACGCCACCGTCCGCGGCCACCAGGGCCTGGTCCTGGCCTACCGGATGCTGCGGATGCCGGGCCCGTTCTGCCGCACCTGCGGGACGGCGACGGTGCGCGACCTGTCCGCCCGCACCCTGGTCCAGGGCTGGTGGAGCCCGGCGTCGGTGCTGCTGGCGCCGATCACCCTGCTGCTGAACCTCGCCGCCAACGGCAAGGTCAAGCGGCTGCCGCCGCCCGTCCCGGGCAGCCACGGCCCCCAGCTCGACCCCGGCGTCCCGCTGGGCCGGCGGCCGCACGCGCTGATGCTGCTGCTGCCGCTCTCGGTGGTCGTCACGCTGGTCCTGGCCGCCACCGGGGTGCTCGGCCCGAAGAAGGACGACCCGGTCGCGCCGATCGCGATACCGACGGTGACGGTGCCCCCGGTGACCACCTTCTCGCCGCCGCCGACCTACACGCCGCGGCCGTTCCCCTCGCCGACGTTCAGCATGCCGCCGGTGCCCACCATCACGCTGCCGCCGCCGACCGCCCCCAGCACCGCTGCCGACAGCATCGACCGGGCCAACCCCGGCGACTGCCTGCGCAACGAGAACGGCACCGGCGCGACCCACGACGCCAACCCGAAGATCACCATGCTGCCCTGCGGCGACTCCCGCGCCCAGTACAAGGTGGTCTTCAAGTACCTGGCCACCTCCGACGAGAAGGTCTGCGAGAAGCAGCCGAAGTCGGACAGCACCTACACCCGCACCTACTCCAACCTGCCGGCCCTCAACTACGTGCTCTGCCTGCAGAGCCTCCACGGCTGACCCGGCACGCCCGAGGGGTGGTCCCGGCGTCGGCCGGGACCACCCCTCGCAGCACCTCTCAGCCCTGCTGCTCGGCCCACCAGGCCCGCAGCGCGGCCACCGCCGCGTCGTGCTCCAGCGGGCCGTGCTCCAGCCGGAGTTCGAGCATGTGCTTGTACGCCTTGCCGACCTGCGGGCCGGGCTTGAGCCCGAGCAGCTCCATGATCTGGTTGCCGTCCAGCGCCGGGCGGACGGCGTCCAGCTCCTCCTGGGCCTTCAGCTCGGTGATCCGCTGCTCCAGGCCGTCGTAGGTGCGCGACAGCGCCGCCGCCTTCTTGCGGTTGCGGGTGGTGCAGTCGGAGCGGGTGAGCTTGTGCAGGCGCTCCAGCAGCGGTCCGGCGTCGGTGACGTAGCGGCGCACCGCGGAGTCCGTCCACTCGCCGCCGCCGTAGCCGTGGAAGCGCAGGTGCAGCTCGACCAGCTGCGAGACGTCCTCGGTGAGCTCCTTGGAGTACTTGAGCTCGCGCATCCGCTTGCGGGTCATCTTGGCGCCGACCACCTCGTGGTGGTGGAAGGAGACCCGGCCGTCCGACTCGAAGCGGCGGGTGCGCGGCTTGCCGATGTCGTGCAGCAGCGCGGCCAGCCGCAGGGTGAGGTCCGGGCCGTCCTGCTCCAGGTCGACGGCCTGTTCCAGGACGGTCAGCGAGTGCTCGTAGACGTCCTTGTGCCGGTGGTGCTCGTCGCGCTCCAGCCGCAGTGCGGGCAGCTCGGGCAGCACGTGGTCGGCCAGGCCGGTGTCGACCAGCAGCCGCAGGCCCTTCACCGGGTGCTTGGCCAGCAGCAGCTTGTTCAGCTCGGCCTGGACGCGCTCGGCGGACACGATGGTGATCCGCTCGGCCATCGCGGTCATCGCGGCGACGACCTCGGGGGTCGGCTCGAAGTCGAGCTGGGCGGCGAAGCGGGCGGCGCGCATCATCCGCAGCGGGTCGTCGGAGAAGGACTCCTCGGGGGTCGCGGGGGTGCGCAGCACCCGGGCCTCCAGGTCGTCCAGGCCGTGGTGCGGGTCGACGAAGCCGCGGCCGGGCAGGTCGACGGCCATCGCGTTGACGGTGAAGTCCCGGCGGACCAGGTCCTGCTCGATGGTGTCGCCGTAGGTGACCTCGGGCTTGCGGGAGGTCCGGTCGTACGCCTCGGAGCGGTAGGTGGTGATCTCGATCAGGAAGGAGCCCTCGGGGGTGTCCTTGCGGGCGCCGACCGTGCCGAAGGCGATGCCGACGTCCCAGACCGCGTCCGCCCAGCCCTTGACCAGCCTGAGCACCTGCTGCGGGCGGGCGTCGGTGGTGAAGTCCAGGTCGTTGCCGAGCCGGCCGAGCAGGGCGTCCCGCACCGAGCCGCCGACCAGGGCCAGCCGGTGGCCGGCCGCCTCGAACCGACGGGCGATCTCGTCGGCCACCGGCGACACCCGCAGCAGCTCTTGCAGCCCCAGGGTCTGGGCCTCGCTCAGGCCTGGGACGGCCTGGACGGCGGTGCTGGAACGGTCGAGGTGCGCGGTGGACTCATTGGCAGTGGACACGGCTCACAAGAGTACGTGGCCCGACAGGTCAACCGCCCGCGCGTTTTGGGCGTCTCACCCCAAGGCCCGCGACACTGCACCGCGGGCTGCATCGTTACCATGCCGGTGGACGAGTCTCGGGCACCGGACAGGGGATGCGGTGTCGCGTGCCGCCGTGGCCGGCGGAGCTCCCGCGGCACCAGCGCGGCGAACTGCGTCGAGCGAAGAACGTCAAGCGAACAGCATCAGCAGCGAGCGATCGAGAACGGCGAGGGCGGAACGAGTGAGTGAGCCGGCACGGCACTCGGGCCTGGGGGCGGACCGACGGCCCGGAAGGACCCAACGCCCCGTCGAAGGGCACGGCACGGGGCGGCGCGCGGGGCAGGCGGCCCGCCGCCTCGCCGCCGCCTGCGGGGCCGCCCTGGCCCTGTTCTCAGCGGTCGCCCCGGCCGCGGCGCTACCCGCCGGGGGCGGCGTCCGGCCGACCACCGACAACGGCGTCTCGGCCGAGTACCCGGTGGAGATGACCATCGAGTCGGTGGCACCGCAGGTGGCCAGCCCGAACGGCATCGTGAAGATCACCGGGCACGTCACCAACACTGGCAAGGCCGCGGTCAAGAACGCCCACGCGGCCGTCCGCAAGCCGCTGTCCAGCAAGCCGCTGCAGCGGCGCAGCGACCTGTCCCTGGTGACCACCCGCAGCGGCCCGACCAACTCCGACGGCGTGGAGCTGGACAGCCCGCAGTACGCCCTGCCGGAGCTGGGTCCGGGCCAGAACCAGCCCTACACCCTGAGCGTCTCGGTGAGCGACCTCGGGCTGTCCGACAGCGGCGTCTACGAGCTCGCGGTGGACGCCTGGGGCTCGACCGCCGACAACCAGCGCGACCGACCGCTGGGCATCGCCCGGACCTTCCTGCCGTACAACCCGGGCGGCGCCGAGGCGCAGCCCAGCAAGGTCACCACGCTCTGGCCGCTGGTGCACGCGCCGGTGCTGGCCGCGCAGACCTACTCCGACAACGACCAGCCCGTCCCCGTCCTGCGCGACGACAGCCTGACCGCCGAGTTCTCCCCGGGCGGCCGGCTGTACGAGCTGGTGGACACCGGGGCCAAGATGACCGGGCTGACCTGGGTGGTCGATCCGGACCTGCTGGACACCGCGTTCGCGATGACCAGGCCGTACCGGGTGCAGAAGCCGGGCCAGGACGTCGGCAAGCCGGCCAAGGACGACAACACCGTCCCCGGCACCGGCCAGGCCGCCGCCACGGCCTGGCTGGACAAGCTGCGGGCCGCCGTCGCCAAGCCGGGCGGCCAGGTGGTGTCACTGCCCTACGCCGACCCGGACCTCGCCTCGATCGCGCACAACGGCGCCGACCTGACCGGGATGGGCACCGCCCTGGGCAAGGCGGCCACCGCCGGCCGGCTCACCGTCGAGGGGCGGCTGTCCGTCGACACCCGCTCTGACGTGGCCTGGCCGTACCAGGGCTACCTCGACCAGCAGATCGCGGGCATCGCCCAGCAGGCCGGCAACGGCCTGGTCCTGGTCAACGGCGCGAGCATGCCGGAGCCGGACGCGATGAACTACACCCCGACCGCGGTGCGCCCGATCGGCAGCGGGCAGAACGCGGTGGTCGCCGACGAGACCGTCTCCTCGCTGTTCCAGACCGACCTCGCCACCCCGCAGGCACAGACCAAGGCGAACCAGCGCTTCCTCGCCGAGACCTACACGATCACCCACGAGCAGCCGCAGAACCAGCGCGGCCTGCTGGTGATGCCGCCGCGCGACCTGACCGCGAGCACCGCCAAGGTGCTGGCGGACGCCCTGCAGACGGCCTCCGACAACAAGTGGCTCGCCCCGGTCAAGCTGGACACCCTGGCCCAGGCCTCGCCCGACCAGAAGGCCAACACCGCCGTCCCGGCGGCCGCCGACTACCCGGCCCAGGTCCGCGCCTCGGAGCTGTCCGCGGCCGAGCTGAGCAGCACCGACGAGATCCAGCAGAACCTGGACACGCTGATGCGGGTGCTCACCCTGCCGCAGCGGGTGCGCGGCCCGTTCAGCGCCGCGATGGTCCGCTCGCTGTCCACCGCGTGGCGTACCAACGCGGCGGCCGGCAGCACCTACCGCGCGGACGTCGCCAAGTACCTGGACGAACTGACCGGGGCCGTCCGGGTGCCGAAGAAGAACGTCGTCACCTTCGCCGGCAACACCGGTCTGCTCCCGGTCAGCGTCCGCAACGACCTCACCCAGACCGTCACCAACCTCAAGCTGGTGCTCACCTCGCCGCAGCCGAACCGGCTGCGGGTGGGCAAGGAGGAGGAACTGGTCATCCCCGCCTCCCAGAGCGTCACCCTCCGGTTCAACGCCGAGGCGCACAACAACGGCCCGGTCAACATGACCGCCCAGCTCTGGACCACCGGCCCCAACCCGCAGAAGTACGGCGCACCGCAGCAGTTCAGGGTGGACGTCACCTCGGTGACCAACGGCGTGCTGTACGTCTTCGCGGCCGGCGCCGCCCTGCTGCTGCTGGCCGCGCTGCGCTTCGTGCGCCAGCGCAAGCGGCGGGCCGGGCAGCCGCACACCGACGGCGACCAGCCGGTCGACGGCCCGGCGGCGGACGGCGCACCGGCCCCGGCGGCGGACGAGGCCCGGGACGGGGCGCAGGACGCGGGCGGGGACGCGGGCGGGGAGAAGCCCGACGGCGAGGCCGGGGGCGATGCCGGCGAACCCTCCGGGAACGGCCCCGGCGGCGGCCCCGAAGACGGCTCCGGCGGCGGATCCGCCGAGGCCGGCCCCGCGCAGACACCGCGCGGCAGCAACGCGGATGGCCGGGATCGGACCGCCAGTGATGAGAAGGTTGGTCCTTGATACCGCCGACCCCCCGCAACGCCGGGCCGGCCTCCCCCACGACAGCGAAGAGGTGACATGACCGGGCGCAGCGAGGAGCGGCCGCCGGGCCGCGGTGAGAACCGGCCGGGCGCCGAGTCGCCGTCCGGCGACTGGTACGTGGCCGACACCTACGCCCAGGACCCGTACGCGGCCGACGCGTACGGGAACCCGCAGGCCGGCCAGGACCCGTACGGTCTGCGGGCCGACCGGCCCGCGGCACCTCAGCCGCCGGCCACCGCGTACGACGTGCCGCCGCAGCTGCCGCCGCAGGGCGGCGGCTACCCGACGCCGGTGCCGCCGGCGCAGTACTCGGCGCCGACGCCGTTCGCGGCCCCGGTGCCGCCCGTACAGCCCGGCTGGGACACCCCGGTGCCGCCCGTGCAGCCCGGCTGGGACACCCCGGTGCAGGCCGCCTGGCAGGAGGCCCCGGCCCCGGCCGGCGGCGGCCAGTGGGGCGGCCAGGAGCAGCCCCGGCCGCAGTGGGAGCCGGGCCCGGCGCACTCGACCTGGGACAGCGAGACCACCGAGTACGTCGGGGTGGACGCGCTGTTCGGCGGCCACCAGGAGCAGGCGGCGGCCCAGCCGCCGGTGCCCCCGCCCGCCCCGGTGCACCCGATGGCACCGCCGGTCGCGCCCCCGCCCCCCGCTGCCGCCTCGCCGTACCCGCCGGTGGGCGGCTACCCGGGGCAGCAGCAGTACGCCGGCCCGGACGGGCACCGCCCCTTCGTCCCCCCGATCGAGTTCGACCCGCCGCTCTCCGAGGACGAGGCCACCATGCAGGTGGCCGCCGTGGCGGTGCCGCCGGCGGTGGAGCCGCTGGCGGACCTCGTCGCCGAGGAGCGCGCCGCACAGCCGGCGCCCGCGGCCGAGCCCGCCCCGGCGGCCGGCGGCGGCGGCAAGGTCGCGAGCCTGCTGAACTCCAGCGCGATCATGGCGGCCGGCACGCTGGTCTCCCGCGGCACCGGCTTCGTCCGGACCATGGTGATCACCGCCGCCATCGGCGTCGCCGCCATGGGCGACTCGTACAACGCCGCCTACACCCTGCCGACCCTGCTGTACATCCTGATCGGCGGCGGCGCGCTGAACGCCGTCTTCGTGCCGCAGCTGGTGCGCAGCATGAAGAACGACGAGGACGGCGGCACCGCGTACGCCAACCGGCTGCTCACCCTGGTGATGGTCGGGCTCGGCGGCGTGGTGTTCCTCGCGGTGCTCGGGGCACCGCTGCTGGTGCAGCTGATCTCGCACTCGATGATGGAGAACGCGGACCGCGCCGAGACCACGGTCGCGCTGGCCCGGTACTGCCTGCCGACCATCTTCTTCATGGGCGTCCACGTGGTGATGGGGCAGATCCTCAACGCCCGCGGCCGGTTCGGCGCGATGATGTGGACCCCGGTCCTCAACAACATCGTGGTGATCTTCACCTTCGGCGCCTACATCTGGGTGTACGGCGGCTACAGCGGCACGCACGTGACGCCCGAGGGCATCTCGCCCGAGGGCGTCCGGCTGCTCGGCCTCGGCACCCTGCTCGGCCTGGTCGTCCAGTCGCTGGCGATGATCCCGTACCTGCGGTCGGCCGGCTTCCGCTACCGGCCGCGCTTCGACTGGCGCGGCCACGGCCTGGGCAAGGCCGCCCGGCTGGCCAAGTGGACCTTCTTCTTCGTGCTCGCCAACCAGGCCGGCTTCCTGGTCATCACCCAGCTGGCCACCGCCGCCGGCAGCGCCGCCGAGAAGGGCGGCCACGAGGGCGTCGGCCTCGCGGCGTTCTCCAACGCCCTGCTGATCTGGCAGCTCCCGCAGGCCGTGATCACCGTCTCGATCATGAGCGCGGTGCTCCCCCGGCTCTCCCGGGCGGCGGCCGACGAGGACGCCGGCGCCGTCCGCGACGACCTGTCGTACGGGCTGCGCACCACCGCGGTGGCGGTCGTCCCGGGCGCCTTCCTGTTCCTGTCGCTCGGCCCGGCGATCGCCCGCTCGATCTACGGGATCGGCGGCGGTGACCGGGCCCTGGACAACGCCTCCAACGTCGGCCTGATGCTCTCGGCCTTCGCGCTCGGGCTGATCCCGTACTCGGCCCAGTACGTGATGCTGCGCGGCTTCTACGCCTACGAGGACACCCGGACGCCGTTCTCCAACACCGTCTGGGTCGCGGTCTGCCAGGCCGGGTTCTCGGTGGTCTGCTGGTTCACGCTGCCCGCCCAGTGGGCCGTGATCGGGATGTCCTTCGGCTATGGTCTGGCCTACGCCGTCGGGGTGACGGTCGCACTGCCGAAGTTGAAGAAGAAGATCGGCGGGCTGGACAGCAAGCGGATCGGCAAGACCTACAGCCGGCTGGCCACCGCCGGCGTGCCGGCCGCGCTGGTCGGCCTCGGCGTCAGCCTGGCGGTCCAGCAGGTGCTGGACGGCTGGCTGGGCAGCGTGCTGTCCCTCGTCGCGGGCGGCGGCCTCCAGCTGGCCGTGTTCGTGCTCATCGCGAAGCGCCTGCGGATCGAGGAGCTCAACGCCATGCTCGGCATGGTGCGCGGCCGGCTGGGCCGCTGATCCACCACACCGACCGACCGGACGAGCGGACGCCCTGACCGGGTGTCGACGGGAGCCACCGGCTCCTCCGCCCGTCCGGCCGGGTGCCGGGCCGCCGCCCGCGCCCGGCTCCGCCCGGGCCGCGAGATGGCGGCCCGGTGTCGGATCTGCACCACATCTCTCCACCAGCACGCAACCGAGCGCGCCCCTCAGCGGTCGTACTCGGTGGAGAAGAGTGGGCACAATTGTCCTGGAGCACGTGGCCGCCAACCCGCGGGCTCCAGCGACTCTCTCAAGCCGGGGCGACACAAGGGGAGGCAGGACCACGGTGGCTGATGGCACCAAGGCGGTCGTCGACACGTCAGCAGCTGACGCGGCGGCGGACGAGGCCGCACTGGCCGCGGCGATCGACGAGCTCACGGCGGGGAAGGCAGCCCCGTCGGGCGCCGTCGCCGACGCCTCCTCCCAGGACGCCTCCGAGGACCGGGGCGCCGCCCCGGACACCCCGATGGCCGCCGACCCGGACCCGGACACCGACGCCGCCGACCCCTCCGAGCCCTCCGACCTCTCCGACGCCGGCCAGGACGCCCCCCGCGGCGAGGAGACCTCGGAGATCACCGCTCCGCTCTCGGTCCACGAGATCGCCGCCGAGCTGGCCGCCGGCGGCACCGCCCGGCGCAAGCCCGCCGCCCCGGAGCCCGCGGCCGCCAAGCGCCGCCCCACCGACCCGCAGCCCACCGTCGACCCGCGCGACACCGCCACCCTGCCCCGCACCCTCCCCGCCCCGCTGCGGCACAGCGGCGACACGATCGGCCACCGGTACCGGCTGGAGGAGTGCATCTCCCAGACCGAGACCTTCAGCAGCTGGCGCGCGGTCGACGAGAAGCTGCGCCGGGCCGTCGGCGTCCACCTGATGGCCTCCGGCCACCAGCGCGCCCGCAAGGTGCTCGCCGCCGCCAAGTCCGCCGCCCTGCTCGGCGACCCGCGCTTCGTCCAGGTCCTGGACGCCGTCCAGGAGGGCGAGCTGGTCTACGTCGTGCGGGAGTGGCTGCCGCACGCCTCCGACCTCGCCAAGCTGCTCGCCGACGGCCCGATGGAGCCGCACGAGGCGTACCAGATGGTCCGCCAGGTGACCGACGCGGTCGCCGCCGCCCACCGGCGCGGCCAGGCCCACCTGCGGCTCACCCCGCGCTGCGTGCTGCGCACCGACAGCGGCCAGTACCGGATCAACGGCATCGCGGTGGACGCCGCCCTGCGCGGGCTGCCCGACGAGGACGGCACCGACGGCTCCGAGCGCACCGACACCCGCGCGATCGGCGCCCTGCTGTTCGCCGCGCTCACCCACCGCTGGCCCTACCCGGAGGACCGCTACGACCTCCAGGGCCTGCCCAAGGGCCTCCAGAACGCCGCGCCGGACCAGGTCCGCGCGGGCGTCCACAAGGGCCTGTCCGAGCTGGCCGCGCGGGCCCTGTTCGACCACCCACCGCACCACGCCGAGCCGATCACCACCCCGGAGGAGCTGACCCGGGCGATCGCGCAGATGCCCCGGATCCGCCAGCCCGAACCGGAGCTGCCCGCCTTCCCGGCCCCGCCCCGGCACAACACCCACGCGCTGCCGACCGCGCCCAACCCGACCCGGGTGGCCGACCCGGCGGTCGCCCCGCTGCCCGCCTCGTCCCGGCCGACCGCGAGCCGGCGCACCCGGCGACGGCTGCGCCGGGTGATCAAGGCGACGGCCTGGACGGTCGCCCTGGGCGCCATCGGCGTCGCCTCCTGGCAGTTCGTGGACACCCTGCGCAACACCAGCCCGACCACCCCCCCGCAGACCTCGGCCACCAGCGACGCACCGACCCCGCAGGCCAGCACCCACAACCCGACGCCGATCGCGCCCAAGGCCGCCCTCTCGTACAACCCGAAGGGCGATTCGGCGGAATCCGCCTGGGCCCTCCCCAAGGCCATCGACGGCGACCCCAGCACGAGCTGGCCGACCTTCGGCTACGACGACCAGTTCGTCCCGGGCGGCTACAAGGAGGGCACCGGCCTGCTGATCGATCTCGGCTCGCCGCACGCCGTCAACTCGGTGAGCGTCCAGTTCGTCGGCACCACCACGGCCGAGCTGCGGATCCCGAACGGTCAGGCCGCGGACAACCCGCAGAAGGCGCCGCTGACCTCCTTCACGGCCGTGGGGAAGAAGAGCGGCACCACCGTCGACTTCGCTCTCAGCACCCCGACGAACACGCGCTACCTCTTGATCTGGCTGACCAGCCTGCCGAAGGATACGGACGGCAAGTTCCGCGGGCAGGTCGCCGAAGTGAAGGTCTCCGGCTGACCGACTGATCGGCGGTCCGGTCTCCAGGACGACGGCGAGGGGGGGCGAGGGGTGACGGTGACGGAGGACGACGCGGCGCTGCTCGCCCGGCACGTCGCCGGCGACCCGGACGCCTTCGGCCTCCTGGTGAACCGCCACCGCGACCGGCTCTGGGCGGTCGCCCTGCGCACCCTGGGCGACCGCGAGGAGGCCGCCGACGCCCTCCAGGACGCCCTGGTCTCCGCCTTCCGCGCCGCCCCCGGCTTCCAGGGCCGCTCGGCGGTCACCACCTGGCTGCACCGGATCGTGGTCAACGCCTGTCTGGACCGCGCCCGGCGCAGCGCCACCCGCCGCACCACCCCGCTCGACGAGGACCCACGGCGCCTGGACACCCTGGTCGGCGCCGCGGAACCGGCCGACTCCCCGGTGGTCCGGGCCGAGGTGCAGCGCGAGCTGGCCGCGGCGCTCGCCGAACTGCCCGCCGAGCAGCGGGCCGCACTCGTCCTGGTCGACATGCAGGGCTACCCCGTCGCCGAGGCCGCCGAGCTGCTGGGCGTCCCGGTGGGCACGGTGAAGAGCCGCTGCGCCCGGGGCCGGGCCCGACTGCTCCCGCTGGTCCGCCATCTGCGCGAGAGCGGCGGTGGCGGGCCGGATGTTTCACGTGAAACACCGAACGCCCCCGGCACGGCCCCGTCACCCCGGCGGAACGCGCCGGGGAACCCGACGGGCACCCGCACCGTCACAGGGACAGGCCCGAACACCGGTCGGACGGTTCTGGAAGGAGACGCGAGCACGCGATGACGGCCCACCTCTCCTCCTCCGGCCCCACCGGCCCCGCCGAGGCCCACCCCTCCGTCGACGAGCTCGCCGACCTCGCCGAGGGGCTGGTCGAGTCCGCCGACGCCGCCCGGACGCTGCGCCGGCACCTGGACGACTGCGCCGAGTGCCGCGAGACCGCCGACGCGCTCGGCGAGGTCCAGGCACTGCTCGGCGCCGTCGAGGCCCCGCCGATGCCCGCCGACGTCGCCGCCCGGCTGGACGCCGCCCTCGCCGCGGCCGCCGCCTCCGCAGCGACGGAGGAGGAGGCCGAGAACGCCCCCCTCGCGGCCTCCCGGGCCGCCACCCCTGCCCCGGCCCCCCGGGCCGCCGCGGCGCCCGCCGCACCCCCTTCCCGGCCCGCCGCACCCACCGGCCCGGGCCGCCCCCGCCCCCGGCGGCGGCGCGCCGGCCTGCTGCTCGGCGCGACCGCCGCCCTGGCCGCGATCGCCCTCGGCGCAGCCCTGCTGCTGCACCCGGCCGGCCAGGACGACCAGCACCCAACCCTGTCCGCCGGCGCCCCCGCCTCCGCCTCCCTCGGCACCGGCGCAAGCCCCGGCACGGCGCAGAGTCCCCGCGCCGACCACGCCGCGGGAGCCGGCCCGACCTACCAGGACGACCAGCTCGCCGCCCAGATCCAGCAGCTGCTGGCCCGGTCGGGCACCGCCCCCGGGCTGCGCCCGACCGGGCCCGCCAAGCCCTCCGCCGCGCTGCCCGCCGACGGCCGCCAGGAGCTCACCACCCAGGCCTCCCCGCCGTCCTCCCCGCCGTCCTGCCAGGCCCTCGCCGAGGGCGTGCCGCTGGCCACCGACCACGGCAGCTACGCGGGCGCCCCGGTCGAGGTCCTGGTCTACCCGGCGCCCGGCCGGCCCGGGTTCGCGGACGTCTACCTGCGCTCCCCCGACTGCGGCCCGGTCGTGCTGCAGCGCACCGTGCCCACCCGTTGACGTCCCGGGGCGGGCGCCTCGGGGATCCGGGCTCCGTTCCCATGCGATCGACGAGCAGGGCGCCGCGCCGCTCCCACAGTGCGGTCGCCTGGTACTGATCCGCCTGGGAATGCGAGACACTGGTCAGTCGTTGTCCCGGGCGGCGGAGCAGAACCGCCCTCCCCGCACCTAGCGCGGGTCGCGATGCGAACCAGGAGATGCAGTGAGCGACGTCCGTAACGTGATCATCATCGGTTCCGGCCCGGCCGGCTACACGGCCGCGCTCTACACGGCGCGGGCCTCCCTCAAGCCGCTGGTCTTCGAGGGGGCCGTCACCGCCGGCGGCGCCCTGATGAACACCACCGAGGTCGAGAACTTCCCGGGTTTCCGGGACGGCATCATGGGCCCCGAGCTGATGGACAACATGCGGGCGCAGGCCGAGCGCTTCGGCGCCGAGCTGATCCCGGACGACATCGTCTCGGTCGACCTCACCGGTGACATCAAGACCGTCACCGACTCCGAGGGCAACGTGCACCGGGCGCGCGCCGTGATCGTCACCACCGGCTCCCAGCACCGCAAGCTGGGCCTGCCGAACGAGGACAAGCTCTCCGGTCGCGGTGTCTCCTGGTGCGCCACCTGTGACGGCTTCTTCTTCCGCGACCAGGACATCGCCGTGGTCGGCGGCGGCGACACCGCCCTGGAGGAGGCGACCTTCCTCTCCCGCTTCGCCAAGAGCGTCACGATCATCCACCGCCGGGACAGCCTGCGCGCCTCCAAGGCGATGCAGGAGCGCGCCTTCGCCGACGAGAAGATCCGCTTCGAGTGGGACAGCGCGGTCGAGGCCATCCACGGCGACCCGAAGCTGAGCGGCGTCACCCTGCGCGACACCACCACCGGCGAGACCCGCGAGCTGGCCGTCACCGGCCTGTTCATCGCGATCGGCCACGACCCGCGCACCGACCTGTTCAAGGGCCAGCTGGACCTCGACGCGGAGGGCTACCTCAAGGTCGAGGCGCCCTCGACCCGGACCAACATCCCGGGCGTGTTCGGCGCCGGCGACGTCGTGGACCACACCTACCGCCAGGCCATCACGGCCTCCGGCACCGGCTGCTCCGCCGCGCTGGACGCCGAGCGCTACCTCGCCGCCCTGGACGACCTGGAGGCCAAGGCCACCGTCGCCGTGGCGGTCTGACCCCCTCGCCACCGACCGACCCCCGCGGGGGTGTGACACCCGTTTCACGTGAAACACCCCCGCCCCGGCCAGGGCGAAACAGAACGGGCCCGCCCGTTGTTCACCTGGCAGCAGCCCCCTCCGTCCGAACCCGAGGAGTTCCCGTGGCCGGCGCCACCACCACCGTCACCGACGCGACGTTCAAGTCCGACGTCCTGGACAGCGACAAGCCCGTGCTGGTCGACTTCTGGGCCACCTGGTGCGGCCCGTGCCGCCAGGTCGCCCCGATCCTGGACGAGATCGCTTCCGAGCACAGCGACAAGCTGACCATCGCCAAGCTGGACGTGGACGCCAACCAGGCGACCGCCGCCCAGTACGGCGTCATCTCGATCCCGACCCTGATCCTCTACAAGGGCGGCGAGCCGGTGAAGTCCATCACCGGTGCCCGTCCGAAGGCCGCGCTGCTGCGCGAGCTGGACGGCTTCATCTAGGCCCTGTCCGGTCGACCGGTCGTCGACCGTACGGCGGCGGGGCTCCCCACACCGGGGAGCCCCGCCGTCGTCGTTTCCACGCGCCTCCCGCCTCAGAACGGCCGCAGCGCCGGCTCCTTGCGCGCCCCGCCGAGCAGCCGCTCCAGCGCCACCTCCACATCACCCCGCCAGGACAGCGTGGTGCGCGCCTCCAGCCGCAGCCGCGGGTAGCGGTGGTGCGACCGGACGGTCTTGAAGCCGACCGCGAGCAGGTGGTCGGCCGGCAGCACGCAGCCGACCGGCTCAGGACCGGCCGAGCCGAAGGCCTCGATCGCCCGCACCCCGCGCCCGAGCAGGTCCTTGGCCACGGTCTGCACCAGCACCCGGCCGAGCCCCTGTCGCTGGTAGCCCGGAACCACCCGGCTGACCATCAGCTGGACGGCGTCCGGCGAGACCGGACTGGTCGGGAAGGACTGCGACCGGGGGACGTAGGCGGGCGGCGCGTACAGCACGAAGCCGGCCGGCTGGTCGTCCACGTAGACGATCCGACCGCAGGAACCCCACTCCAGCAGCACCGCGGAGATCCACCCCTCCTTCTCCAGCTCCGGCTTCCCGGACTCCACCGCCGCCTTCCCGCTGACCGGATCCAGCTCCCAGAACACGCAGGAGCGGCAGGTCGTCGGCAGATCGGCGAGGTTGTCCAGGGTCAGCGGAGCGATCCGGCGTCCCATGCCCCGCACCTCCTCCTCCACTTCACGGTCGAGCATGCCCCCACAGACGCCGATGGGTGCATGTTTCACGTGAAACAGTGCTCACGCGGAACATGCACCCATCGGGTATCGTCCCCGGCTCAGCCCTGCGACAGCCGCAGACCGTCCTCGCCCGGGGCCAAGCTGTCCAGGATCCGGTTCAGGTCCTCCACCGAACCGAACTCCAGCACCACCTTGCCCTTGCCCAGCTTGCCGCCGCGCTGCGACACCTCGACCTTGACCCGGGTGTCGAAGCGGTCCGACAGCCGGCTCGCCAGATCGTTGAAGGCCGGGGAGATCAGCTTGCCCGCCTTCGGCGCCTGGCGCTTCGGCTTCCGGTCCTCCTCCTCGCCCATCAGCGCGACGATCTCCTCGGTGGTCCGCACCGAGAGGCCCTCCGCGACGATCCGCTTGGCCAGCAGCTCCCGCCGCTCGGCGTCCGGCACCCCGAGCAACGCCCGGGCGTGGCCGGCGGTCAGCACCCCGGCGGCGACCCGGCTCTGCACGGTGGGCGAGAGCTTCAGCAGCCGCAGCGTGTTGGAGACGTGCGAGCGCGAGCGGCCGATCCGGTCGGCCAGCTCGTCGTGGGTGCAGGAGAAGTCCCGCAGCAGCTGGTCGTAGGCGGCCGCCTCCTCCAGCGGGTTCAGCTCGGCCCGGTGCAGGTTCTCCAGCAGGGCGTCCAGCAGCAGCTTGTCGTCCTCGGTGGCACGGACGATCGCCGGGATCTGCTTCAGCCCGGCCTCCTTGGAGGCGCGCCAGCGGCGCTCGCCCATGATCAGCTCGAAACGATCGGGCGCGACCTGGCGCACCACGATCGGCTGGAGCAGACCGACCTCCTTGATCGAGACGACCAGCTCGGCCAGCTTGTCGTCGTCGAAGACCTCACGGGGCTGGCGCGGGTTGGGCTCGATCGCGTCCAGCGGCAGCTCGGCGAAGAAGGCACCGGCCACCGGCGCCGGCTGCGCCTGCTCGGCCTGCTTCTCCGCGGCCGCCCGGGCCGCCACCGTGCCGCGGCCGGTCGGCAGCGTCGGTACCGAGGTCGGCGACGCCGCGCCGATCGCCCCCACCGGGGCCGGTGCGGGCGCGGCCGCCGCCCCGCCGTCCACCGGTACGGCGGGGCGGATCAGCGCCTCCAGCCCTCGTCCCAAACCCCTGCGACCACTCACCGATGACCCTCCGTCGTACCGTGCTGTGCCACCGGGGCTCCGTGCCCCGTACCGCTGCCGTGCCGCTGCTGCCCCAGGAGCGGGCCGCCGCCGACCGTCCCCGCCGCGCGCAGCCCGAGCTCGCGGGCGGCCTCCAGGTAGGAGAGCGCCCCGGTCGAGCCCGGGTCGTAGGTGAGGACCGTCTGACCGTAGCTGGGCGCCTCCGAGATGCGCACCGAGCGCGGGATCGCGGTGCTCAGCACCTCCTGCGGGAAGTGCGTCCGGACCTCCTCGGCGACCTGGGCGGCCAGCCTGGTCCGGGCGTCGTACATGGTGAGCAGGATGGTCGAGACGTGCAGCGCGGGGTTGAGGTGCGCGCGCACCAGCTCGACGTTGCGCAGCAGCTGGCCCAGGCCCTCCAGCGCGTAGTACTCGCACTGGATCGGGATCAGCACCTCCCGCCCGGCCACCAGGGCGTTGACCGTCAGCAGGCCCAGCGAGGGCGGACAGTCGATCAGGACGTAGTCCAGCGGCTGCTCGTAGGCGGCGATGGCGCGCTGGAGCCGGCTCTCCCGGGCCACCAGCGACACCAGCTCGATCTCGGCGCCGGCCAGGTCGATGGTCGCGGGGACGCAGAACAGCCCCTCGACGTCCACCACCGGCTGCACCACGTCGGCGAGCGGCTTGCCCTCGACCAGGACGTCGTAGACGGACGGCACCTCGGCGTGGTGGTCGATGCCGAGGGCGGTGGAGGCGTTGCCCTGCGGGTCGAGGTCGACGACCAGGACGCGCAGTCCGTGCATGGCGAGCGAGGCGGCCAGGTTGACGGTGGTGGTGGTCTTGCCGACCCCGCCCTTCTGGTTGGCGACCACGATCACCCGGGTGGCGGCGGGGCGGGGCAGACCCTCACCCGCTCGGCCGATCGCCTGAACCGCAGCCTGGGCAGCCCTCGCGATGGGCGTGTCATCGATCTGGCCGATGGTCTCCGAGTCCTGCATGGGGGTCAGTGTTTCACGTGAAACCGGAGCGGCAACAGTCGCCGCCCGGCTGCGGCCGAGGATTCCCGAGAGCAAGGAGCGACGTTTCACGTGAAACACCATGCCCGCTATGTCGGAAATCTGACGTTGCGACACTCCGGTGTCCTCCCGTCGACCGGCCGTCACCCCGACGGCCACCGGAACGCCGACGGGCGGGTGGCTCCCCCCTCAGGAGGAACCACCCGCCCGTCGTCGAGCGTGCCAGGCGTCACCCGTCTCAGCGGGTGCGGCGCCGCCCGCCCCGGCTGCGCTCGCCGGTCCGGACGCCGCCCGCGTTCCGTCCGGCCCGGGCCGCCTTCGCCCGCCGGGTCGCGGCCTTCACCCCGCCGGGGCTCTCCCCCGCCTTGACCTGGACCACCCGGGTCGAGGTCTCCAGGGTGCCCTCGCCGACCGAGATCACGCTCCACTCGACCGCGCCCAGCTTGGTCAGCCCGGCCCGCGAGTCGGCCAGCTCCTGCTCGGCACTGTCGCCCTTGAGCGCCAGCATCTGCCCGTGCGGACGGAGCAGCGGCATCCCCCAGCCGGCCAGCCGGTCCAGCGGCGCCACCGCCCGGGCGGTCACCACGTCCACCGCGAGCTTGCCGACCATCTCCTCGGCGCGGCCGCGCAGCACCGTGACGTTCTCCAGCCCCAGCTCCCGGACGACCTCCTCCAGGAAGGTGGTCCGCCGCAGCAGCGGCTCCAGCAGCGTCACCGAGACGTCCGGACGGACCAGCGCCACCGGGATGCCCGGCAGGCCGGCACCGGAGCCGACGTCGCACAGGGTGGAGCCGGCCGGCAGCAGCTCGGCGAGCACCGCACAGTTGAGGACGTGCCGGTCCCAGAGCCGGGGCACCTCGCGCGGCCCGATCAGCCCGCGCCGCACGCCCGCGGTGGCCAGCAGCTCGGTGTAGCGGACCGCGGCGTCGAAACGATCACCGAAGACCTCCCGGGCGACGGCCGGGGCCTCGGGCACCTCGGGCACCTCGGCGGCCGGCCCCGCAGCGGCCGGATTCACGTCGTCCGCCCCCGGCCGGCCAGCGGCCGCGTTCTCCGTGTCCATCTCGACCTCTCCGATCCCCGGATCCACCGACCCGCTCTCCGCACAGTTTCACGTGAAACATCTCGCGCCGGGCCCACGCCCCGCGAATGGACGACGACCCCGCCCGCACGAGGCGGACGGGGTCGCGTCCGGTGAAGCCCACCGGCCGCCGAGGCGGCCGGTCGTCGTACCGCCGGCCTCAGACCGGCAGCACGACCACGCACCGCTCGGGCTCCTCGCCCTCCGACTCGCTACGCAGACCGGCGGCCGCGACCGCGTCGTGGACGACCTTGCGCTCGAAGGGCGTCATCGGCCGCAGCTTGACCTGCTCGCCACTGCTCTTCGCCTGCTCGGCGGCCTCGGCACCGAGCGCGGCCAGCTCGGAGCGCTTGCGGGCCCGGAAGCCGGCAATGTCCAGCATGAGGCGGCTGCGCTCCCCGGTCTCCCGGTGGACAGCCAACCGGGTCAGCTCCTGCAGCGCCTCCAGCACCTCGCCGTCCTGGCCGACCAGGCGCTGCAGCGCACGGTCGTTGCCCTCACCGACGATGGAGACCAGGGCGCGGTCGCCCTCGACGTCCATGTCGATGTCACCGTCGAGGTCGGCGATGTCGAGCAGACCCTCCAGGTAGTCCGCCGCGATGTCGCCCTCCTGCTCCAGTCGGGCGATGACGTTCTCGTCGGTGCTGGCGGCGGCCTCGGCCTCGACGGCGGAGGTGGTGCCTTCCGTCACTGATGGACTCCTTCGGAGATGGGCCCAGATTGGTGGGCCGGGAACGAAGCTCTGCGCGCTGTCACAACGGGTCCAGGGCCGGTCAGGACTTCTTCTTCGGCCGCTGGCCGCCACGCTTGGGCTGCTGCCGACCGGTGCCCGGCTTGGCCGCGCCGGGCTTGGCCGGGCCCTGCTGGGCGGCCGCCGGCTTGGCGCCGGAGTCGGCCGGGACGGTGTCGGCGGGCTCCTCGGCGGGCTCCTCGGCCGGGGCCTCGGTGTCCTTGGTCAGGTCGGCGGTGTGCTGAGCACCGCCCTGCTGGCGCTGCGCCTTGGTCTGCTTGCGGGGCTGCTGGCGGCGTGCCTGCGCCGACTCCTCGACCACGGCGGCCGCCGCCGAGGCGGCGTCGAGGGTCGACTTGGACGGGGGCAGCAGGCCCCAGAGCGCGCCCTTGATCTCCGAACCGTCCGGGTTCAGCCGGCCGGCCTTCTTCAGCCGGACCTGCCGCTCGTCCCACGCCTTGCTGCCCGGGGTCGGGTTGTTGTGGATGACGATCAGCTGCTGGCCCATCGACCAGACGTTGGTGGTCAGCCAGTAGACCAGGACACCGACGGGGAAGTTGATGCCCATCACGGCGAACATCACCGGGAAGACGTACATCAGCATCTTCTGCTGCTGCATGAACGGCGTCTTGACCGTGAGGTCGACGTTCTTGGTCATCAGCTGGCGCTGGGTGATGAACTGCGACAGCGACATCATGATGATCATCACCGCGGTGACGATCTTGACGCTGGTCTCGTGGCTGCTGACGAAGGTCGCGGAGAGCGGGGCACCGAAGATGTGCGCCTTGCCGGCGCTCAGCAGCAGGTCGCCGTGGATGACGCCGATCTGCTCGCTCTTGGCGACCTTGGCGAGCACGCCGTAGAGGGCGGTGAAGAACGGCGCCTGCACGATGATGGGAAGGCAGCTGGAGAACGGGTTGGTACCCGCCTCCTTGTACAGCTTCATCATCTCTTCGGACTGGCGCTGCTTGTCGTTCTTGTAGCGCTCCTGGATGGCCTTCATCTTCGGCTGGATCGCCTGCATGGCCCGGGTCGCCTTGATCTGCTTCACGAAGAGCGGGATCAGGCAGATCCGGATGACGACCACCATCGAGGCGATGGCCAGACCCCAGGCCCAGCCACCGTCCGGGTCGAAGATGTTGCTGTACAGCGAGTGGAACTGGACGATGATCCAGGACACCGCTGTGTACAGGGGATTCAGGAAGGAGAAGGTCACCGGTCAGGCTCCTTGGACATGTGGATTGGCCCCTCGGGGCCAATGGTCGCCGGGCCCTCGGGGTCCGGACCGGCGGGGGTCGTGGTCACCGGCTGTCCGGTGGCGGACCGGCTGCTCAGCCAGTCTCGCAGCCGCCGGTGCCACACCGGATGCTTGCGCGGCGGAACGTGATCGACCCCGCCGGGCGTCCACGGATTGCAGCGCAGGATGCGCCACACGGTCAGTCCGCCGCCCTTGACCGCCCCGTGCACCTTCACGGCCTCGTAGCCGTAGTGCGAGCAGGAGGGGTAGTAACGGCAGACCGGACCGAGCAGTGGGCTGATGGTCCACTGGTAGACCCTGATCAGACCCATCAGCAGGAACTTCATCGTCCTGCTCCCGTCGGCGCCGTCGTGGCGGGCTCCACCTTCAGCAACCGTTTCAGCGCCGCGTCCAGGTCACGTTCGAGGTCCTGGTACGAGGCGGTCGCGGCCTGGGGCAGCGCACGCACCACTATCAGGCTACCGGCGGGCAGCCTGGAGAGACGATCACGAACGAGGTGCCGCAACCGGCGCTTGACCAGGTTGCGAACGACCGCCGGGCCGACGGCCTTGCTCACGACGAAACCCGCACGCGCCGAAGGAGTCCCCTCGGCGACGTGCGGGCGGGAGTCGCTGGTCCGGTCGGTCTGCCCCTTGGGGTCGTCTTCTCTGCTGAGATGGACGACCAGAAGGGGCCGGCCGGCCCGGCGACCGCGTTTCACTGCGGTCGCGAAGTCCTGGCGCCGCCGCAGCCGATTCTCGGAGGGCAGCACAACAGACTCTCTGTCGTGGATCAGGCGGACAGGCTGGTGCGGCCCTTGCCACGGCGGGCAGCCAGGATGGCGCGGCCGGCGCGGGTACGCATACGCAGCCGGAAGCCGTGGGTCTTCGCGCGACGACGGTTGTTCGGCTGGAAGGTGCGCTTGCTCACTCGGGGGCTCCTGAGGTGAATCGTAGGATGACGGGGAATCGCTTGGCCGTCACCGTGCGTCCGCGTGATCTCCCCTGGTTCGGAAATCCGGCCCATCGCCCCAGTTCGGCTGGGGTTCAGGGCAATCCACGGCGCCCGTGCTGCGCGCCTTATGGAGCGGGTGGACCCGCGGACATGCGGCAGCGGCCATCGACAACTCGACCTGGTTACGGTACGCGGGACGGGGCACGAGGGTCAAACCGGCTTTTTCGAGCGGCCCCCCGGAGGCGTCCGGAGCCCCCTTTGCCCACAGCCTGTGGACAACGACTTGATCCGGCCCTGTTCGCTGACTACCGTTGCAGGACTTGTCTGGTTTGTTCTTCGTGTTCTTCCTCGTGGGGTCGGTCCGCCGGAGACGGACCCGCCGATCCACAGTCTCCTGATCCACCACCCCCTGCTGGAGCCGCGGGGAACCGAGAAAGCGTGCACCAGTGGCTGATGTCAACAGCGACCTCGTCCCGGTCTGGGCGAGAGTCGTCGAGCGGCTGGTCAGCGACCCGGACGTCGGGGAGATGGACAAGCAGTGGGTGCAGCGCACCCAGCCGATGTGGATGATGCACGACACCGCCCTGCTGGCGACCCCCAACGAGCGGGCCAAGCAGGTGCTGGAGGGCCGGCTGCTGCCGCAGCTCACCGAGGCCCTCAGCCGCGAGCTCAGCCGTCCGGTGCGGATCGCCGTGATGGTCGACGCCAACGCCGTCCCGACCACCCCCGCACCCGCCGCCCAGGCCCCGGCCGAGCCGTACCCCGGCCCGACCGAGGAGGATGCCGGCGGCTACGGCGGTCAGGACTACCAGCAGCCGTACGAGCAGGACTACGACCGGCCCCGCTACGACACCGGCGGCTACGAGCAGCGCCCCGCGCCGTACGGCGGTCCGGCGGCCGGACCGGCCTGGCCGGGCTACCCCGAGCAGGGCGGGTACCCGGAGCAGGGCGGCGGCTACCCCGAGCAGAACGGGTACCAGGAGCAGGGCGGCTACCCGGAGCGGCCCCCCGGCTACCGCGAGGCCGACGAGCCGTCCCGGCCGGCGCCGCGCCCGATGCCCGGCCCACCCTCGACCACCCAGGGCGACCTGTTCGGCGGCGCCTACGGCCCCGGCCCGAACGAGCAGCCCCGCGCCGGCGCCGGCCGCCGCGCCCCCGGCTCACGCCCGGCCGGCGGCCGTCCTGCGGACAAGAACGCGCCGGAACGCGCCACCGAGCGCCCGGCCGTCCCCGGCGTGCCCGCCCCGCCCGGCGCCCCGCCGGCCGGCGGCTCCCGCAAGGACGAGCCGGCCGCCCGGCTGAACCCCAAGTACCTCTTCGACACCTTCGTCATCGGCGCCAGCAACCGCTTCGCGCACGCGGCGGCGGTGGCGGTCGCCGAGGCTCCGGCCAAGGCGTACAACCCGCTCTTCATCTACGGCGAGTCCGGGCTGGGCAAGACCCACCTGCTGCACGCCATCGGGCACTACTCGCGCAGTCTCTTCCCGGGCACCCGGGTGCGCTACGTGTCCTCGGAGGAGTTCACCAACGAGTTCATCAACTCGATCCGGGACGGCAAGGCGGACACCTTCCGCCGGCGCTACCGGGACATGGACATCCTGCTCGTGGACGACATCCAGTTCCTCGCGAGCAAGGAGTCCACGCAGGAGGAGTTCTTCCACACCTTCAACACCCTGCACAACGCGAACAAGCAGATCGTCCTCTCCTCGGACCGGCCGCCCAAGCTGCTGACCACGCTGGAGGACCGGCTGCGCAACCGCTTCGAGTGGGGCCTGATCACCGACGTCACCCCGCCGGAGCTGGAGACCCGGATCGCGATCCTTCGCAAGAAGGCGATCCAGGAGCAACTCAACGCCCCGGCCGACGTGTTGGAGTTCATCGCGTCCCGGATCACCCGCAACATCCGGGAGTTGGAAGGCGCCCTGATCCGGGTCACCGCCTTCGCCAACCTCAACCGGGCGCCGGTGGACCTGGAGTTGGCCGGGATCGTCCTCAAGGACCTGATCCCGGGCGGGGACGAGGACGCCGGGCCGGAGATCACCGCGCAGGTCATCATGCAGCAGACCGCCGCGTACTTCGGGCTGAGTGTGGACGACCTCTGCGGATCCTCGCGCAGCCGCGTCCTGGTGACGGCCCGTCAGATCGCCATGTACCTCTGCCGGGAGCTGACCGACCTCTCGCTGCCGAAGATCGGCGCGCAGTTCGGCGGCCGCGACCACACCACGGTGATGCACGCGGACCGCAAGATCCGCTCGCTGATGGCCGAGCGCCGGTCGATCTACAACCAGGTCACCGAGCTGACCAACCGCATCAAGAGCTAGCCGCAGGGCCGGTGGTGGGTCCGGCGCCGAGTCCGGCGTCGAGGTGTCCGGAAAGGGCGTCAGGAGCGATCCTGGCGCCCTTTTCGCACATCCGCAGGTGTGCCTCGGGCGCCGGCTGGGCAGAGATGCCGTCGACGGACGTTGCGCCAGTCCACAGCCCGCGCCGAACATGTGACCGGTGATTCGAAAACCGGGGCCGCGCAGGGCAGTTGTCCACAGGCCAGGCACCTTCCCCGTAGTCCACAGGCCGGGGCGTCCGAAGTTATCCAGAATTCGTCCACAGGCGTGTCGCCGCTACGCTCTTCCGCGCAGGTCAGGTGCCTGTGGACTTGTGCACAACCGTTATCCACAGGCTGTGGACAATTGACGGGCCGCCAATGGGCCATCCGGGTTGTCCACCGGTTGTCCCCAGGGGAGGGGTGGTTATCCCCAGGTTGTCCACAGCATGATCCACAGTTCGACAAGCGTGGGGCGGCGTTCATGCCCTGGTGTGAAAGGCGTCACGTAAAGTTGACCGGCGCCCGTGGATAACCGGGCCGGAATCTGGGGACAGCCCTGGGGATAACCTGTGGATACCCAGCGTGCCCTGTGGGTAACGCTCCGCTGTCCACAGCACGGCGTGTTCGTCCACAGCCGCCGTCCACACCCGCTGTGGACAAAAAAGTGGGTCTGACCTGCGGAAACGAGGTTATCCACGGTTTCCACAGGCCCTACTACTACCACTACACATTTAGACCCATCGACTCGCTTGAAAGTGGGTGGGCCCCGAATCTGTGGACAACCGCGCCCCGACATCTGTTCGGCTTGCTTCCGCCCGTCTGCCCCGTCTGTCGGCGGAGTACGTCAGACTGTCCTCGGCGACCGGAAGCGGAGTGGCAGAGCTCGGTGGACAGTCCGACCGACGATCAAGATCAGACGAACCAGAGTGCGAGCGGGAGCGCTCGATCCAGGAGGCGGTTACCGGTGAAGTTCCGGGTGGAGCGTGACGTCCTCGCGGAGGCGGTGGCCTGGGCTGCCCGCAGCCTCCCGGCACGGCCGCCGGTGCCGGTGCTGGCCGGCCTGCTGCTGACGGCACAGGACGGCAGCCTGGCGCTGTCCGGCTTCGACTACGAGGTCTCGGCCCGGGTCGAGCTGGAGGCCGACATCGAGGAGGCCGGCACCGTCCTGGTCTCCGGTCGGCTGCTGAACGACATCTCGCGCAACCTGCCGAACCGGCCGGTGGAGATCTCCACCGACGGCCAGCGGGTCAGCGTGGTCTGCGGCAGTTCCCGCTTCACCCTCCCCACCCTCCCAGTGGACGAGTACCCGGCGCTGCCCCAGATGCCGACCGCCACGGGCACCGTCTCGGGCGACGTGTTCGCCTCCGCGGTCAGCCAGGCCGCGGTGGCCGCCGGCCGTGACGACACCCTCCCGGTGCTCACCGGTGTCCGGGTCGAGATCGAGGGCGACCGGATCACCCTGGCCGCCACCGACCGCTACCGCTTCGCGGTCCGCGACCTGCTGTGGAAGCCCGAGCAGTCGGACATCTCGGCCGTCGCCCTGGTGCCCGCCAAGACGCTGCAGGACATCGCCAAGTCCCTGGGCAGCGGCGACACCGTCTCGATCGCGCTCTCCTCGGGCGGCGCGGGCGAGGGCCTGATCGGCTTCGAGGGCGCCGGCCGCCGGACGACCACGCGGCTGCTGGAGGGCGAGTTCCCCAAGTTCCGCAGCCTGTTCCCGACGGAGTTCAGCGCCGTCGCCGCGATCCAGACCCAGCCCTTCCTGGAGGCGCTCAAGCGCGTCTCGCTGGTCGCCGAGCGCAACACCCCGGTCCGGCTCAGCTTCGAGCAGGGCGTGCTGACCCTGGAGGCGGGCTCGGGTGACGACGCCCAGGCCACCGAGCGGATCGACGCCGACCTGGAGGGCGACGACATCTCGATCGCCTTCAACCCGGGCTACCTGGAGGAGGGCCTCAAGGCCATCGACTCCGCCTACGCCCAGCTGAGCTTCACCACCCCGACCAAGCCCGCGCTGCTCAGCGGCAAGGCCTCGGTGGACGCCGAGGAGGACAAGGCGTACCAGTACCTGATCATGCCGGTCCGCCTCTCCGGCTGACCTCGCGGCCGCTGCCCGCAGGCCGTCACCCACAGGCTGTGCACATCGGCTGTGCACAGCCTGTGGGCGTCCTCCCCCGGTCGGCCCGACCACAGGGAGCCGCCACCGCCGCAGCGCGTAGGCTCGGGGCGTGCGGCAACGGCGCCGCCGGCAGGCACGTCACCACAGGTAAGGACTTGGTCATGGAGCTCGGCCTCATCGGTCTCGGCAAGATGGGCGGCAACATGCGCGAGCGGATCCGCCGCGCCGGCCACACCGTCATCGGCTACGACCGCAACCCGGACATCTCCGACGTCGAGAGCCTCCAGGAGCTCGTCTCCAAGCTGCAGGGCCCGCGGGTGATCTGGGTGATGGTCCCGGCTGGCGCCGCCACCCAGGCGACCGTCGACGAGCTCGCCGAGCTGCTCTCCCCCGGCGACGTGGTGGTCGACGGCGGCAACTCCCGCTGGACCGACGACATCAAGCACGCCGAGGCGCTGGCCGCCAAGGGCATCGGCTTCGTCGACTGCGGCGTCTCCGGCGGTGTCTGGGGCCTGGAGAACGGCTACGCCCTGATGTACGGCGGCGACGCCGAGCACGTGGCCCGCGTCCAGCCGGTGTTCGACTCGCTCAAGCCCGAGGGCGACTTCGGCTCGGTGCACGCGGGCGCCGTGGGCGCCGGCCACTTCGCCAAGATGGTCCACAACGGCATCGAGTACGCGATGATGCAGGCCTTCGCCGAGGGCTGGGAGCTGCTGGAGGCCGCCCCCGAGGTCACCGACGTGCGCGAGGTCTTCCGCAGCTGGCAGGAGGGCACCGTCATCCGCTCCTGGCTGCTGGACCTGGCCGTCCGCGCGCTGGACGACGACGAGCACCTGGCGAAGCTGCGCGGCTGGGCCGCCGACTCCGGTGAGGGCCGCTGGACCGTCGAGGCCGCGATCGACCATGCGGTGCCGCTGCCGGCGATCACCGCCTCGCTGTTCGCCCGCTTCGCCTCCCGCCAGGACGACTCGCCGCAGATGAAGATGATCGCCGCGCTGCGCAACCAGTTCGGCGGCCACGCGGTCGAGTCCAAGTAACCCGCACCTCCCCAGAAGGCGAGCGCAGTCCACAGCCATGCACGTCGCGCATCTGTCGCTCGCCGACTTCCGGTCGTACGCCCGGGTCGAGGTTCCCCTCGACCCGGGCGTGACGGCCTTCGTCGGGCCCAACGGCCAGGGCAAGACCAATCTGGTCGAGGCGATCGGCTACGTCGCCACACTGGGCAGCCACCGGGTCGCCACCGACGCCCCGCTGATCCGGCTGGGCACCGAGCGGGCGGTGGTCCGCACCTCGGTGGTGGACCGCGGCCGCACCACCCTGGTCGAGCTGGAGCTGACCCCGGGCAAGGCCAACCGGGCCCGGATCAACCGCTCCGACAACGTCCGCCCGCGCGACGTGCTGGGCCTGCTGCGGACCGTCCTGTTCGCCCCCGAGGACCTCAGTCTGGTCAAGGGCGACCCGGGTGAGCGCCGCCGTTTCCTGGACGAGCTGCTGACCGCCCGGGCCCCCCGGCTGGCCGGGGTCCGGCAGGACTACGAGCGGGTCCTCAAGCAGCGCAACGCCCTGCTGAAGACCGCCGCGATGGCCCGCCGGGCCGGTGGCGGCAAGGGCGCCGACCTCTCCACCCTGGAGGTCTGGGACGGCCATCTGGCAAGGGCCGGAGCCGAGTTGACGGCCTTCCGGATCCAGCTGGTGGCTTCCCTCCAGCCGTTGGTGGCGGCCGCGTACGGGCAGCTGGCCCCGGGCGGCGGCGACACCGTCCTGGAGTACCGCAGCTCCTTCGAGGGCGGGCTGCCGACCAGCCGCGAGCAGGCCGAGGAGCAGTTGCTGAACGCGCTGCAGACGGTCCGCAAGCAGGAGGTGGACCGCGGCATCACCCTGGTCGGCCCGCACCGCGACGAGCTGGTGCTCAGCCTCGGCCCGCTGCCCGCCAAGGGCTACGCGAGCCACGGCGAGTCCTGGTCGTTCGCGCTGGCGCTGCGGCTGGCCTCGTACGAGCTGCTGCGCGCCGACGGCGGCGAGCCGGTGCTGATCCTGGACGACGTGTTCGCCGAGTTGGACGCGGCCCGCCGGGACCGGCTGGCCGAACTGGTGGCCGACGGCGAGCAGGTGCTGGTCACCGCGGCGGTCGCCGAGGACGTGCCGAAGGCGCTGGCCGGCGCCCGGTTCGCGGTCGCCGACGGCGCCGTCCGCCGGATCGACGCCTGACTTCCCCCGCACCTTCGCAACCGCCGTCCGGGCACTCCCGTAGGCTGGACGGCTCACCGGCGCGCGTTCGCGACCGTTGTCCACAGGCTGGGGAAAGGAGATCGCCGTGAGCGAGCCGGCGGAGCACTCCCCCCAGCCGGGCGACGCGGCGCCGACCGGCGCCGACCTCGCCCGCTCGGCGCTGCGGGCGGCCCGGGCCCAGGCGCGGCAGCGCGGCGAGCAGGTCCGGGAGAAGCGTGAGGCGAAGCGGCACGGCCTGCGCAGCGGAGCCCGGTCGGACGGCCGCGACCCGGTCCCGCTGGGGGCGGCGCTGAACCGGCTGCTGACCGAACGGGGCTGGGAGTCCTCGGCCGCGGTCGGCGGGGTGATGGGCCGTTGGCCCCAGATCGTCGGCCCGGACATCGCCGCGCACTGCCACCCCTCCTCCTACGACGACGCCGCGGCGGTGCTCACCGTGCAGTGCGACTCCACCGCATGGGCCACCCAACTACGCTGGCTGGCAAGGCAGTTGGTGGCTCGCCTGAACCACGAGCTGGGCCACGGCACGGTCCGCACCATCAAGGTGCTGGGCCCGGCGGCGCCCGCCCGCGGCTACGGCCGGCTGCGCGCTCCGGGGAGCAAGGGGCCGGGCGACACCTGGGGCTGACCGGGTTGCCGGCCCGCCGTCGAGGGCGTGGAGCGGACCACGATCTTCCGGAACCCCTGACAGCCCTTCCAGGCGCTCTGGGCCCCCCGGGCGAGTATCGGGACATGTCCAGAGGGGATTCAGGGCGGCATATCTGCCTTCAAGGGCTGCCAAACGCCCATCTCTGTCAGTCGTACCGGTAGACTGAGAGCCAAACACTGTTGCTAGTGGCAACCGAGTCTAAACGCCGTGGTCGCACGCCCGCCCACACGGGGCGGGAATGCGGCCCGTGCTGTGCCAGAGAGGGCGCTTCGTGGCCGATTCCGGCAACCCCAGCCAGACCCCAGACCAGACCGAGCAGGCTTCCTACACCGGTAGCAACATCCAGGTGCTGGAAGGCCTCGACGCCGTCCGCAAGCGCCCCGGCATGTACATCGGTTCCACCGGCGAGCGGGGCCTGCACCACCTGGTGCAGGAAGTGGTGGACAACTCCGTCGACGAGGCGATGGCCGGGTACGCCGACACCATCGACGTCGCGCTCCTCGCCGACGGCGGGGTCCGGGTGGTGGACAACGGCCGTGGCATCCCGGTCGACATCGTCCCCGGCCAGGAGAAGCCGGCCGTCGAGGTCGTGCTCACCGTCCTGCACGCCGGCGGCAAGTTCGGCGGCGGCGGCTACGCCGTCTCCGGCGGTCTGCACGGTGTCGGCGTCTCGGTCGTGAACGCGCTGTCCACCCGCCTGTCGGTGGAGATCCACCGCGACGGCTCGCGCTTCACCCAGGACTACAAGGCCGGTGCGCCGACCGCGCCGCTGGCCACGCACGAGGGCTCCGAGCAGACCGGCACGACCGTCACCTTCTGGGCCGACCCGGAGATCTTCGAGACCACGGTCTACTCCTTCGAGACGCTGTCCCGGCGCTTCCAGGAGATGGCCTTCCTCAACAAGGGCCTCTCCATCTCGCTCACCGACGAGCGCCCCGAGCACGTGGACGAGGAGGGCAAGCCGCTCACCGTCACGTACAAGTACGACGGCGGCATCGCCGACTTCGTCGCCCACCTCAACTCCCGCAAGGGCGAGGTGATCCACCCCTCGGTGATCGACTTCGAGGCGGAGGACAAGGACCGGGCGATCTCGGTGGAGATCGCGATGCAGTGGAACTCCTCCTACACCGAGGGGGTCTACAGCTTCGCCAACACCATCCACACGCACGGCGGCGGTACCCACGAGGAGGGCTTCCGCGCGGCGCTGACCGGCCTGGTCAACCGCTACGCGCGGGACAAGAAGCTGCTCCGGGAGAAGGACGACAACCTCTCCGGCGAGGACATCCGCGAGGGCCTGACCGCGATCATCTCGGTCAAGCTCGGCGAGCCGCAGTTCGAGGGCCAGACCAAGGACAAGCTCGGCAACACCGAGGCGAAGACCTTCGTCCAGAAGGTCGTCCACGAGCACCTCAACGACTGGTTGGACCGCAACCCCACCGAGGCCTCGGACATCATCCGCAAGTCCATCCAGGCCGCCACCGCGCGCGTCGCCGCCCGCAAGGCCCGCGACCTCACCCGCCGCAAGGGCCTGCTGGAGTCCGCCTCGCTGCCGGGCAAGCTCTCCGACTGCCAGTCCAAGGACCCGGCCGAGTGCGAGATCTTCATCGTCGAGGGTGACTCCGCCGGCGGCTCGGCCAAGCAGGGCCGCGACCCGCGCACCCAGGCCATCCTGCCGATCCGCGGCAAGATCCTGAACGTCGAGAAGGCCCGGATCGACAAGGTGCTGCAGAACACCGAGGTCCAGGCGCTGATCTCGGCCTTCGGCTGCGGCATCCAGGAGGACTACGACGACTCCAAGCTCCGCTATCACAAGATCGTCCTGATGGCGGACGCCGACGTCGACGGGCAGCACATCCGCACCCTGCTGCTCACCCTGCTGTTCCGCTTCATGCGGCCGCTGGTCGAGTCCGGGTACGTCTACCTCGCCATGCCGCCGCTGTACAAGATCAAGTGGGGCAAGGACGACTTCGAGTACGCCTACTCGGACCGCGAGCGCGACGCGGTCATCGCGGCCGGGGTCGAGGCCGGGCGCCGGCTGCCCAAGGACGACGCGATCCAGCGCTTCAAGGGCCTCGGCGAGATGAACGCCGAGGAGCTCCGGATCACCACCATGGACGCCGAGCACCGGCTGCTGCTCCAGGTCACCCTGGAGGACGCCGCTCGCGCCGACGAGCTGTTCTCCGTGCTGATGGGCGAGGACGTCGAGGCACGCCGCTCCTTCATCCAGCGCAACGCCAAGGACGTCCGCTTCCTGGACGTGTGACGCCGCCCGACCGGCAGCGAAACCACGTACCAGTCCGCGTGAAAGGAAACTGACCACCAGTGGTCGACGACAACCGTCCCGAAGGCGAACAGCCCGAGACCCCCACAGCCGCCGAGGCCACCGCCCAGGTGACCATGCGGATCGAGCCGGTCGAGCTCGAGACCGAGATGCAGCGCTCGTACCTCGACTACGCGATGAGCGTGATCGTCAGCCGGGCGCTCCCCGAGGTCCGCGACGGCCTCAAGCCGGTGCACCGACGCGTGCTCTACGCGATGTACGACGGCGGGTACCGCCCCGAGAAGGGCTACTACAAGTGCGCCCGCGTCGTCGGCGACGTCATGGGCAACTACCACCCGCACGGCGACACCTCCATCTACGACACCGTCGTGCGCCTGGCCCAGCCGTGGTCGCTGCGGATGCCGCTGGTGGACGGCAACGGCAACTTCGGCTCCCCGGGCAACGACCCGGCCGCGGCCATGCGCTACACCGAGTGCAAGATGATGCCGCTCGCCATGGAGATGATGCGCGACATCGACGAGGGCACCGTCGACTTCGCGTCCAACTACGACGGCCGCTCGCAGGAGCCGACCGTCCTGCCCGCGCGCATCCCCAACCTGCTGGTCAACGGTGCCACCGGCATCGCGGTCGGCATGGCCACCAACATCCCGCCGCACAACCTGCGCGAGGTCGCCTCCGGCGCGCTCTGGGCGCTGGAGCACCCGGACGCCTCCAACGAGGAGCTGCTCGAAGCCCTGATCGAGCGGATCAAGGGCCCCGACTTCCCCACCGGCGCGCTGATCGTCGGCCACCGCGGGATCGACGACGCCTACCGCACCGGCCGCGGCTCGATCACCATGCGCGCCGTGGTCGAGGTCGAGGAGATCCAGGGCCGCCAGTGCCTGGTGATCACCGAGCTGCCGTACCAGGTCAACCCGGACAACCTCGCGCTGAAGATCGCCGACCTGGTCAAGGACGGCAGGGTCGCAGGCATCGCCGACGTCCGCGATGAGTCCTCGTCCCGCACCGGCACCCGCCTGGTGGTCGTGCTCAAGCGCGACGCCGTCGCCAAGGTCGTGCTGAACAACCTCTACAAGCACACCGAGCTGCAGACCAACTTCGGCGCCAACATGCTGGCCCTGGTCGACGGCGTGCCGCGCACGCTGTCGCTGGACGCCTTCATCCGGCACTGGGTCAACCACCAGGTCGAGGTCATCGTCCGGCGCACCACCTTCCGGCTGCGCAAGGCCGAGGAGCGCGCCCACATCCTGCGCGCCCTGCTGCGCGCCCTGGACATGATCGACGAGGTCATCGCGCTGATCCGGGCCTCGGCGAGCGCCGACGCGGCCCGCACCGGCCTGATGGGGCTGCTCTCCATCGACGAGCTCCAGGCCAACGCCATCCTGGAGATGCAGCTGCGCCGCCTGGCCGCCCTGGAGCGCCAGCGGATCATGGACGAGCACGACGAGCTGCAGCGCAAGATCGACGAGTACAACGCGATCCTGGCCTCGCCGACCCGCCAGCGGGAGATCATCTCCGAGGAGCTCACCGCGATCGTCGAGAAGTACGGCGACGAGCGGCGCTCCACCCTCATCCCGTCCGACGGCGACCTCTCGATCGAGGACCTCATCGCCGAGGAGGACATCGTCGTCACGATCACCCGTGGCGGCTACGTCAAGCGGACCCGTTCCGACCTCTACCGCTCGCAGAAGCGCGGCGGCAAGGGCGTGCGCGGAGCGCAGCTCAAGCAGGACGACATCGTCGACCACTTCTTCGTGACGACGACGCACAACTGGATCCTGTTCTTCACCAACAAGGGCCGGGTCTACCGCGCCAAGGGCTACGAGCTCCCGGACGCCGGGCGCGACGCCCGCGGCCAGCACGTGGCCAACCTGCTGGCCTTCCAGCCGGATGAGCACATCGCCCAGGTGATGGCCGTGCGCACCTACGAGGACAAGCCCTACCTGGTCCTCGCCACCCGGGCCGGCCTGGTGAAGAAGTCCGCGCTGAAGGACTACGACTCCCCGCGCTCCGGCGGCCTGATCGCGATCAACCTGCGCCAGGACGAGGAGGGCCGGGACGACGAGCTGATCGGCGCCGAGCTGGTCTCCGCCGAGGACGACCTGCTGCTGGTCTCCAAGAAGGCCCAGTCGATCCGCTTCACCGCGACCGACGACGCGCTGCGGCCCACCGGCCGCGCCACCTCCGGCGTCAAGGGCATGGCCTTCCGCGAGGACGACGAAATGCTCTCGATGAACGTCGTCCGCCCGGGAACGTACGTGTTCACCGCGACCGACGGCGGGTACGCCAAGCGCACGGCCGTGGACGAGTACCGTGTCCAGGGGCGTGGCGGCTACGGCACCAAGGCGGCGAAGATCGTCGAGGGCCGGGGCTCCCTGGTCGGCGCGCTCGTGGTCGACGACACCGACGAGATCATGGCGATCACCCTGTCGGGTGGGGTGATCCGCACAAGGGTTTCCGAAGTTCGTGAAACCGGACGTGACACCATGGGCGTCCAACTGATCAACCTCGGTAAGCGCGACGCGGTCGTGGGCATGGCCCGCAACGCGGAAGCCGAGGACGAGGAGACGGTGGAGGACGAGGTCGCGGACACCGCGTCCACCGAAACGGCTGAGGGTGCGGAGACGACGGCCGGCGGCGACGCCGAGGTCTGAACCGAACCACGGGCCGGTGCCGTCGCGTCCTGATAGAGGGGCGTGGCGGCACCGGCCGCCCACCAGTTCCGGGCAATCCCGCCGGGCGCTGGATGACGAGTGACGAAGCAGGACGGTGCCGCCGTCCTGGTGGGAAGTGCGGGAGGACCAGGTGAGTGGAGCCACGGGTGCTGCGGGAGGGCCCTCCGGCGGCCGTCCGGGCGCGCAGGGCGGGGGTGGGTACGGCGCGCCGCAGCCGCCGGCCGAGCACTCGGCCGCGTCCACCTCGCTGATGCCACCGGTCGGCGGGGCGGGGCAGGGCGGCGCGACCTACGGCGGGCAGACGCCCCCGCCGCCGGGCGCTCCGGCGCCGGGCGCGAGCGGATTCTCGCAGCCGACCACCTATGCCAAGGGGCAGCCGACCCCGGCCCGGGGCACCCGGACCAGCGGCAACACCCCGCCCGGCGGCACGCCCGTCCCGGGCGCGGCGCGCCGGCCGGCCGCCCCGGCCGCCCCCGCGGCGGCCGCCGGTGTCGGCCTCGGCCGGACCCGCAAGGCCCGGCTGCGGGTGACCAAGGTCGACCCGTGGTCGGTGATGAAGGTCAGCTTCCTGCTGTCGCTGGCGGTCGGGATCATCATCATCGTGGCCGCGGCGGTGCTGTGGATGACGCTGGACTCGCTCGGCGTCTTCGACTCGCTGACCAAGACCCTCAAGGACGTCACCGGCTCGGACAGCGCCGGCGGCCTCAACCTGATGGACTACGTGGGCTTCGGCAAGGTGATGACCTTCACCTCGCTGATCGCCGTGGTCGACGTCGTCCTGCTGACGGCGCTGTCGACGCTCTCGGCGTTCATCTACAACGCGGCGGCCGGCTTCACCGGCGGCGTCGAGCTGACCCTGGCCGAGGAGGACTGACCCCGGTCGGATCCTGACCCCTGGTCAGTTCGTCGTCCACGGACGGAATGGACGGGCCCCGCAGGCTGTTGCAGCCTGCGGGGCCCGTCGGCATTTCGGGTGACAGCCGGCCGCCCGCGGCGTGCCGCCCGGGAGCGGGCCGGCCGCGGTGGGATTAGCTGGGTGGCGCCCGGTCCACGCCTGGGAGTGCCGCAGGCCGCCCCTGGCCCGCCCGGCCGGGTCAGGAGACGTTCCGCAGGACGGCTGGACGGAGGCGCGCGGTGGCGAAGCTCGCAGGTCAACTGGTCGAGGCCCTGGACGGGCTGTTGGGGGTTCCGGTACCGCTGCGGGTCCAGGCCTGGGACGGCAGCGTCGCCGGGCCGCCGGGAGCCCCCACGGTCGTCCTGCGCAACCGCCGGGCGCTGCGCCGGCTGCTCTGGCAGCCGGGCGAACTGGGCCTGGCCCGGGCGTATGTCGCGGGGGACCTGGAGATCGCCCCCGGCACCGACCTCTACGAGGTGCTCTCGGCCGTCGCCCGGTTCGTCGAGCGGCCGGAGATCCGCCGCCTCGACCTCGGCCCGCGGGACGTGCTCGGCGCCAACGGGCGCCGCGTCCTCGCGGCCGCGCTGCGGGCCGGGGCGCTCGGCCCCGAGCCCACGCCGCCCCCGGAAGAGGTCCGCAAGGCCCGCGGGCGGCTGCACAGCCGCAGCCGGGACCGCGCGGCCATCAGCCACCACTACGACGTCGGAAACGACTTCTACGGGCTCGTTCTGGGCTCCTCCATGGTCTACTCGTGCGCCTACTGGACCCCGGAGGCCAAGAGCCTGGAGGCCGCCCAGGAGGCCAAGCTCGACCTGATCTGCCGCAAGCTCGGCCTACGGCCCGGGATGCGCCTGCTGGACGTCGGCTGCGGCTGGGGCTCGCTGCTGCTGCACGCGGCCGAGCGCTACGGCGTCACCGCGGTCGGCGTCTCCATCTCGCGGGAGCAGGTCGCGCTGGCCCGCCGGCGGGTCGAGGAGGCCGGCCTGGCCGGGCGGGTGGAGGTCCGGCTCCAGGACTACCGGGAGATCGTCGACGGCCCGTTCGACGCGATCTCCAGCGTCGGGATGGCCGAGCACGTCGGCTCCGAGCAGTACCGGGTCTACGCCGAGGGCCTGCACCGGCTGCTGGTGCCCGGTGGCCGGCTGCTCAACCACCAGATCGCCCGCCGCCCCGACCACCCCGGTGAGCCGCACCGCACCAGCCCCTTCATCGACCGCTACGTCTTCCCCGACGGCGAGCTCTCCCCCGTCGGTTCCACCGTGGCCCGGCTGGAGGAGGCCGGCTTCGAGGTCCGGGACGTCGAGTCGCTGCGCGAGCACTACGGGCTGACCCTGCGCGAATGGGTGGCCAACCTGGAGGCGCACTGGAGCGAGGCGGTCCGGCTGGTCGGCCGCGGCCGGGCCCGGGTCTGGCGGCTGTACATGGCCGCCAGCGCGCTCGCCTTCGAGGAGAACCGGATCGGGATCAACCAGATCCTCGCCGTCCGCAGCACCGAGGAGGGCGCGGCCGGCCTCCCGGCGACCCGCGAGGAATGGCTGCTGCGCCCGGCCGCCGGAGCGCCGCCGCTGGTCGACGGGGTGCCCGCCGGGAACCCCGCCGGCCCGGATTTGGGAGATCGGCCATCGGTCCGCTAATCTTTCAGTGCGGCAAGGGCCTATAGCTCAGACGGTTAGAGCGCTTCCCTGATAAGGAAGAGGCCACAGGTTCAAGTCCTGTTAGGCCCACCACCGCGAAGGGCCCGGAGTGATGCACTCCGGGCCCTTCGGCGTTTTCCCCCGCCGTTCCGGGAACCGCGCGCCCCGCCGGGCTGTTCTCCCGGGAGGGAACGTGTGGAGGGATGGTGACGACATGGCGATCTTCTGGGCGATGAGCATCCCCGGACTGATCTGCGCCCTGGTGGTGCTCGCGGCGGTCGACCAGCTCGCGCTGCGGGCGCGCCGGTCGCGCTGGGTGCCGTGGCGGGGGACCGGCCGGGAGGGGCAGATCTCGGCCACCGGTTTCGAGCAGCTGCACGCGCAGTTCGCCGCCGGCAAGCAGCACGAGCTGGACGAACGCGGCACGACCCTGATGCTGCGCGACGAGGAGGGCGAGGGGGCGCCGCCTCGGACCAGGGTCGACCTGGCGGGCGGGAAGGCCGTGGTGGTGACGCCGTCGAACCGGCGGCCCGACCGCTCGTCGGACCATCCGTCCAGCGCCCCGCCGGGCACGCCGTAGGGCCCGGCCGGGGAGGGCCGGCCGTACGGCAGGAGGTGCGGCGTCAATCCTCCGCCCGGACCGCCGGGTTGGCCGCAGCGGTGGCTGGTCACGATTGGGACACCGGTGTGTATCATCGGCCGCAAGGGCAGTCTGGCACCCGGCAGCCCGTTCGCGATCGAAACACATCTGGACTCGTCGGCCCGGTCAGTCCGGCCGGAGCACCGGCTCTTGAGTCCGCCAACGCAAGAAGGACGAGGTCCCGCGGTGAAGAAGCTTCTCCTGGTCGCCCTGGTCGCCCTCGGCGGCTTCTTTGTCTACCGTCAGGTCCAGGCGGACCGCGCCGAGCAGGACCTGTGGACCGAGGCCACCGACCCGGTTCCGGCCGGTCGCTGAGCCCGGACGATCCGACGATCAACGATCTTCGGAGGCGCTTGACCGCGCCTCCAGGGCCGGCCGGCCCGGTCACCCGACCGGATCGGCCGGATCCCAGGCACCGTCCGGACGCCGCCTCGGCGGCAGGTCCGGTCGGCCCGGGGGGAGGGCGCCGGGAACGGCGCCGGAACCCGGTACGCTAGTGCCCGTCGGCACCTGCGGTGCCGTCGAGGGGCATTAGCTCAGTTGGTAGAGCGCTGCCTTTGCAAGGCAGATGTCAGGAGTTCGAATCTCCTATGCTCCACAGCTCATCGCAGTCGTGACGCCGATCGGCCGCTGACCTGAATCCCGGTCAGCGGCCGATCGGCGTTTCCGCGCCCTCTGGGGGTGCACGCCCAGAGGGCCGGGCGACGGGTCAGTGCGGTCCGCGCGGGTCGTGCGGCTTGGGGTGGTCGCCGTCGTCGTCGGGCCGGCCGGGCGGCGGAGCGGGCTCGGTGGCCGTGTCCGCCGGGGTGGCGGCGTCGACCGGCCCGGGGGCCGTCGCGCCGGCGGCGTGCGCACCGGCGGGTTGGTCGGCCCGGTCGGTCGGGGGTTCGACCAGCCACTCCGGGTTGCTGTGCCGGCGCCACCACTGCCAGGCCACGATCCCGCCGCCGATCGCCAGCGCACCGGCCACGGCGAGGCCGGTGGCCAGGCCGTTGCACCGCTTCCTCCGGGCGTTGCGGGCGGCGAGGTGGCTGATCTCGGCCGAGGTGACGTTGCCGTGCAGCGCGGTCAGCGCGGCGGCGCCCCGGGTCTGGGCCTCCTGGGCGACCGGGGTGACGGCGGCGCGGGCCTCCTCGACGGCCTGGACGACCCTGGGACCGACCGTGGAGCGGGCCTGGTCGGCTGCGCGGGCGGCGGAGAGCCGGGCCGCCAGGGCGGCCTCCTGGGCGCGGTGGAAGGCCTTCAGGACGTGCTGCTGGGTTTCGGGGGGCAGGCTGGCGAAGGCATGACCGAACTGCGGGGCGATGTGCCGGTCGTACTGGACGTGGAGGCTCTGGGCGGCCTGGGCGGCTTTCGGCCCGAGGGTGTCCAGGGCCGGGCCCAGGCGCTGCTTGGCGCCGTCCGCGAGGTGCGCGGCGGTGTCCCGGGTCTTGGTGGCCGTCTCACGAGCCGAGTCCGAAAAGGTCACGAGTCTCTCCTCCTGGGTGGCGTCCTTTATGCACATATCCACCTGAATGCTGATCATGCATGCTGATTTGTCCACCGGCATGTCGGAGTGGGCCGTACGCGGACTGTGGGAGCGGCCGGGGAGAGGGCCCGATGTCGGATCCGCCGCAGTAGGCTGGCGATTCCGGCGGTCCCGTACGGGAGGGGAAGAACCTGATGCTGACCGGCTGCTACCGGCACCCGCAGACGGCCACCGGCGTCTCCTGCACCCGCTGTGAGCGGGCGATCTGCCCGCAGTGCATGGTGGCCGCCTCGGTGGGCTTCCAGTGCCCGGAGTGCGTCGGCGGCGGGCACGCCGGGACGCGGCGGGCGACCACCCGGTTCGGCGGGGCGATCGCTCAGGACGGCGGGCTGGTCACCAGGGTGCTGATCGGCATCAACGTGGTGGTCTTCGTGCTGGCCGCCTACGTGCTCACGCCGCGGCTGGGCCAGGTCTGGGAGCTGTACAGCGTCGGGCGGGCCGTCCTGGGTGGTCCGGACGGCGTCGCCGACGGCCCCGCCCAGTGGTACCGGCTGCTGACCTCGGTGTTCCTGCACCTGCAGTGGTGGCACATCGGGATGAACATGCTGGTCCTGTACTGGCTTGGCCCCACGCTGGAGGCGGCGCTCGGCCGGCTGCGGTTCCTGGCCCTCTACCTGCTCTCCGGCCTGGGGGGCAGCGCCCTGGCCTTCCTGATCGACGGCAACTCGCTGCGGTCGGTGGGGGCCTCGGGCGCGATCTTCGGGCTGATCGGCGCCACGGTGGTGATGCAGCTGCGGAACCGGGGCCCGCTCGCTCCGGTGATGGCGTTCCTGGTCTTCAACCTGGTCGTCACCTTCTCGCGGACGGACATCGACTGGCGGGCGCACATCGGCGGCCTGGTGGTGGGCGCGCTGACGGCGGCCGGCCTGATGTACGCCCCGCGCGAGCGCCGTGGCCTGGTCCAGGGGCTGGCGTTGGCGGGGTCGCTGGCCGTGGTGGCGGCGATGCTGATGATCGGGATGGCCCGCTACGGCGCGTGACGCCGCGGGTGTTTGTCCACAGCGGGTGCGGGGTTGTGCACAGGCTGTGTGGCCCCCGGGGTGTGGACTGCTGTTCTACGCGTGTCCTGCTGTGCGGTTTTCCCGTTTCCGGGAAGTTGTGCACAGCCGTGGAAAGCCCGCGGTCGAAAAGTTATCCACAGGCTGGGGAGACTTTTCCCCAGTGTGGATAACCATGTGGATAAGCGTGACCATCTGATGATGGGGATAACCGACCGGTTTCCCGCCCGTGTCCGGGCATGCCTGACCGCCGCCCGGTACCAGTGGCCCGAAGCGGCGGAGGTGGCTCGACCGGAGCCTCAGGAGGAGCGGGAAGCTACTTCCACTGGGTGGAGACGCCGAACCCCGCGGCGATGAAACCGAAACCGACCAGGATGTTCCAGTTCCGCCAGCCCTCGACCGGGTAGCTGCCGCTGGTCACGTAATAGGTGACGATCCAGACCAGGCCGATCAGGAACAGCGCCAGCATCAACGGTGCGACCCAACTACGGCCCGAACTGATCTTCACCGTGGCCGTGGTCGGCGGGGTGTAGTCGGACTTCTTGCGGAGTCGAGACTTCGGCACGAGGAGCTCTCCTGTCGATGCGCTGTGAGACCGCGCAGAGGTGCAGCGGGGGTCGGTCTGCCGGCGACGGGCGGTGCGGAACGCACGGGACCGTTCCCGCACGCGCCACCGGCGTCCGTTAGCGTAGTGGCTCGGTGGGTCTTAAGGAGATAAGGGTACGGTGCCTAATTTGTCGATTCCCCCTCGGCCGACCACTACCCGCCGCTCCGGCACCCGAATTGTCGGGCGTGCCCTGACCTGTGCGGTCTTCGCGCTCGCCGGACTGCTGTTCTACATCAGCGCGCAGACCGCCCGCGGCACCGACCTGCGGACCGACAACTCGCTGCTGAGCCTCGGCGACGTGATACGCCAGCGCAGCTCGCAGAACCAGCAGGCCCAGGCCCAGTTGGCCGAGCTCCAGGCCCGCGCGCAGGAGCTCACCGGGCAGCAGGGCGGCAACCCCGCCGACGCCGCCCGGCTGGACGACCTGCGGCTCGGCGCGGCCCTGGAGCCGCTGCAGGGCGGCGGCCTGACCGTCACCCTCAACGACGCCCCGCCGAACGCCACCGCCCGCATCCCGGGCGTCCCCGAGCCGGGCGTCAACGACCTGGTCATCCACCAGCAGGACATCCAGGCCGTGGTCAACGCGCTGTGGCGGGGCGGCGCCGAAGGGGTGCAGGTGATGGACCAGCGGCTGATCTCCACCAGCGCCGTCCGCTGCGTCGGCAACACCCTGCTGTTGCAGGGCCGGGTCTACTCGCCGCCGTACGTGGTCCGGGCGGTCGGCCGCACCGATGCGCTGAAGGCCGCCGTGGACGGCGACCCGACGATCCGCAACTACCTCCAGTACGTCCAGGCGTACGGGCTCGGCTGGAAGGTCCAGGAGAGCGGTGACCTGACCCTCCCCGGATACTCCGGGACCACCGAGCTGCGGTCGGCGGGCGGGCAGCAGTAGCGGACCGGCCTCGCGGTCGTTGATCCCGGGTCTACTCTTGACCCCAGTCCGCTACGTCGAGGGAGCACCATGTACGGCTGGATCTGGCGTCACCTCCCGGGAAACACCCTGGTCCGCGCCGTCGTCTCGCTGCTCCTCATCGTGGGGATCGTCTATCTCCTCTTCACCTACGTCTTCCCGTGGGCGGAACCGTTGCTCCCCTTCGGTGACGTCACAGTGGACGGCGGCGAAGGTGCCGCGGCCGGCTGAACCGGCGGCCCTGCTCCTCCACCCTGCCGACCCCGCCCCGCATCCCACGGAGACCACGCGAGAATGACCACCCAGCCGACCGCGCCCCGCATCCTGGTCGTGGACAACTACGACAGCTTCGTCTTCAACCTGGTCCAGTACCTGTACCAGCTCGGTGCCACCTGCGAGGTGGTGCGCAACGACGAGGTGACCGTCGAACACGCCGTCCGCCGGTCCGGCGGCGAGGACGACCAGGGCTTCGACGGGGTGCTGCTCTCCCCCGGGCCCGGGGCGCCGGAGGAGGCCGGGGTCTGCATCGGGATGGTGCACCACTGCGCGGGGATCGGGCTGCCGGTGTTCGGCGTCTGCCTGGGCCTGCAGTCGATCGCGGTCGCGTACGGCGCGGTGGTCGACCGGGCACCGGAACTGCTGCACGGCAAGACCTCGCCGGTCGAGCACGAGGACGGCGGGGTGTTCGAGGGACTGCCCTCGCCGCTGACCGCCACCCGGTACCACTCGCTGGCGGTCGAGCCGGCCACCGTGCCGGACGAGCTGGTGGTCACCGCGCGCACCGACAGCGGCGTGATCATGGGTCTGCGGCACCGCGAACTGCCCGTCGAGGGCGTGCAGTTCCACCCCGAGTCGGTGCTCACCGAGGGCGGCCACCGGATGCTCGCCAACTGGCTGGCGGAGTGCGGCTACCCGCAGGCCGTGGACCGGTCGGCCGGGCTCGCCCCGGTGATCGGCCGGGGCTGAGCGGCGTGACCGCGCTGCGTCCGGAGGGGCGTTACCAGCCGGCGGCGGGCCCGGGGGACGGACAGCCGTACGGCGGCGCGCAGCACGGCGGCGGCCCGTACGGCGGCGGCCGGTACGGCGACGGGCAGCACCACGGTGGCGCGGCGGCGTACCCGCAGTCGTACCCGGCGCAGCCCGGACAGGGCGCCGCCGAGGACGCCTGGGGCGTGTACGAGCAGGCCGAGCAGCCCGCCGCGTCCGGGCCCGAGTACCCGTGGCTGCCCGACCAGACGCTCCAGCTGCGCCTGCCCCTCGACATCGGCGGGCCGGCCGTGGAACCGGCCCCGCCCACCGGCGGCCGGGCCGAGCGCCGCAGGGCCGCCCAGGGCCGGACCTCCGTGCGCGCGGGCGTCGGGCGGCGCCGGGCGAGCGGCCGGGGCGCCGGGGCGAAGGCGCGCCCCAGGGAGTCCGCGGTCGTGGTGGCCGCGCGGCTCGTCGGGGAGCTGTGCATCACGCTCGGCGTGGTGATGCTGCTCTTCGTCTCGTACCAGCTCTGGTGGACCAACGTGCAGGCCGACGCGGCCGCCGACGGCGCCCGCAACCGGCTGGAGCAGCAGTTCGACGCCGCCCTGGCGCCGCCGAAGCCCGGGCAGCCGGCTCCGGACCCGGCCAAGCCGGAGTCGTTCGAGCCCGGCAAGGGCTTCGCCATCATCTACCTGCCCAAGCTGGGGCTGAAGTTCCCGATCGCCGAGGGCACCTCCAAGCCGGCGGTGCTCGACAAGGGCCTGGTCGGCCACTACACCGGCACCGGGATGCCGGCCGACAAGGCGGGCAACTTCGCGCTGGCCGCGCACCGCAACACCCACGGCGAGCCGTTCCGGTACATCAACCAGCTCGGCAAGGGCGACAAGATCGTGGTGGAGACCGCCACCTCGTACTACACCTACGAGGTCACCAGCAGCATCCCGGAGACCTCCCCCAACAACGTGAGCGTGATCAAGCCCGTCCCCAACGGCGCCGGTTACGCGGGCGCCGGCCGGTACATCACGCTGACCACCTGCACCCCGGAGTTCACCTCCAAGTTCCGCCTCATCGTCTTTGGCAAGATGACCGAGGAACGGCCGCGCAGCCAAGGCAAGCCGGCCGCGATCACGGGCGGGTGACCGCCCGGGCACCCGGCACGAAGGGGGAGCACCGGAGATGACGGACGAGACCGCGCAGTCGGCCGAGCCGCGGGAGGAGGCCTTCCCGCCGCCCGAGGCCGGCCCCGCGCCCGCCCGGCGCGGCCGCAGTCGGGCGCTGGCCGCACTCGGCGTCTTCGGCGAGCTGCTGATCACCCTGGGACTGGTGCTCGGCCTGTTCGTGGCCTACTCGCTGTGGTGGACCAACGTCGAGGCGGACCGCTCGGCGGCCGCGGCCTCCGACCGGCTGCGCGACACCTGGGCCGCGAGCCCGACCGGCACCCCCTCGGCGCCCCCCGGCGGGACGCCCGCCCCCGCCGCGCCGTTCGCGGCCGGGGACGCGGTCGGCTTCCTGCACGTCCCGGCGATGGGCCGGGACTACCAGGTGCTGATCCGGATGGGCACCGACAGCGACACCCTGGCCGAGGGCGTGGCGGGGGTGTACGAGCAGCCCTACCGCGCCGCGATGCCCTGGGACCAGGCCGGCAACTTCGCGCTGGCCGCCCACCGGGACGGCCACGGAGCCAAGTTCCACGACCTGGACGCGGTGCACAAGGGCGCCGCGGTCGTCGTCGAGACCAAGGACAAGTGGTACGTCTACCGGGTCGACAGCACCCTGCCGGAGACGTCCAAGTACGACACCGGCATCGTCGCGCCCGTCCCGGTCGGCTCCGGCTACACCGGCCCCGGCCGGTACATCACGCTGACCACCTGCACGCCGGTGTACACCTCGCGCTACCGGATGGCGGTCTGGGGGAGCCTGGTGCGGGTGGACGACGTGGACGCCAAGCGCACCCCGCCGCCGGAACTGCGCCAGCCCTGAGCCCGTCGGCCGCTGCTGCGGCCCGGCCCTTGCGGCCCGGCACTGAGAACGCCCTGCACCGAGAACGCCCGAGGGCCCGTCGCAACCGCTGCGACGGGCCCTCGGGCGTACGGCCGGACAACTCCCACCAAGCCTCAGATCCAGGGGAACCAGGGCTTAGTTGTTGCTCCCCCCTTTGGTGCTGGAGGGTGAGGGGGAGAGGGGGTCACCCCCTTTGGGCGGATCGGCCGGCTTCGTGATGAGCATCACCTGGGTGTTCGGGTCCACCTGGGTGCCGGCGATCGGGTTGGTGCTCACGACAATGGCGTTCGGGTCCGACGGACCGGACACCACCGTGTAGAGCAGCCCGAGCTTGCTCAGCTGCGAGATGGCCTCCGACAGCTTGACGTTCTGCAGCGGCGGGACCTGGGGCTTGTCCTGCATCTTGAAGATCGTCAGCGTGATCTTCGTGTTGGCCGGGGCCTTGGTGTTGGCCGGGACCGACTGCGCGGCGACGGTGTTCGCCTTGCTCTGGTCGGTGGTCTGCACCGTCTTCGAGGCGTCGACCTGGAAACCCAGGCCCTCCAGCTGGGCCTGCGCCACCTCCTTCTGCGCGCCGACCACGTTCGGCACGGACACCTTCGACTTGCCCTGCGAGACGGTCAGCTTGACCGGCGCGGTCGGGTCGCCGGCGGTGCCCGCCGCCGGGTCCTGGGCGGTGACGTTCTCCTGCGGAGCGGTGTCGTCGTCCTTGTACTCGGTGGTGACGTTGGTGAAGCCGGCGTCGCCGAGCGCCTTGGTCGCCTGGTCCTTGGTCTTGCCGACCACGTTCGGCAGCGGGGCCTTGGCCGGACCAGAGGAGAGCTGCACGGTGATGGTGCTGTTCTCCGCGACCTGGCCGCCGACGGCCGGGTTCTGGGTGCAGACCTGGTCCTTCTTGATGTTGGCGTCCGGGCAGGCGAGCTTGTCGCCCTCGGCCACCACGAGCTTGGGACCAGCCGCGGCCGCGGCCGTCTTGGCGTCCGCCAGGCTCTTGCCGACCAGGTTCGGCACGGCGACCTTCGGGGTCTCCGTGGTGCCGCCGCCGTTGCCGTTGAACATGGCCTGGGCCACGAAGAAGGTGCCGACCAGGACCAGCACGGCGGCGACCGCCAGCACGATCCAGGAGGTGTTGCTCTTCTTCGGCGGCTGCTCGCCGCGCCGGCCGCCGTCCCGGCCGTAGCCGTCGTCGTGGCCGCCGCCCGCCGGGCCGTCGGCGTAGGCCTGGCCGTAGCCGTCGTCCTGGTAGCCGCCCTGCGGGCCGTAGCCGGGCTGCCCGCCGGCCTGCGGCAGCATGGTGGTCGGGCCGCCGCCGGGCTGCTGCGGCAGCACGTTGGTCTGGCCGTACGGGTCGTGCTGCTGCGGGTAGCCGTTCTGGTCGTAGCCGTACCCGGCGCCCATGCCGTACGCGGCGGCCTGCTGGGCGGCGGCCACCGGCAGGCCGTCGAGGAAGCGCTCGATGTCGTCGCGCATCTCGTCGGCGCTCTGGTAGCGGTAGTCGCGCTCCTTGGCGAGCGCCTTCAGCACGATCGCGTCGATCTCGGGGCGGACCTCGGGGTCGAAGACGGACGGCGGCTGCGCCTCCTCCCGGACGTGCTGGTAGGCCACCGCGACCGGGGAGTCGCCGACGAACGGCGGGCGGACGGTCAGCAGTTCGTACAGCAGGCAGCCGGTGGAGTAGAGGTCGGAGCGGGCGTCGACCTGCTCGCCCTTGGCCTGCTCGGGGGAGAGGTACTGGGCGGTGCCGATGACGGCCGAGGTCTGGGTCATGGTCATCCCGGCGTCGCCCATCGCGCGGGCGATGCCGAAGTCCATGACCTTGACGTTGCCCTGCCGGGTCAGCATCACGTTGGCCGGCTTGATGTCACGGTGCACGATGCCGGCGCGGTGCGAGTACTCCAGCGCCTGCAGGATGCCGATGGTCATCTCCAGCGCGCGCTCGGGCAGCAGCCGTCGGCCGGAGTGCAGCAGCTCGCGCAGGGTGGACCCCTCGACGTACTCCATCACGATGTACGGGATGGAGATGTTGTCGATGTAGTCCTCGCCGGTGTCGTACACGGCGACGATCGCGGGGTGGTTCAGGGACGCCGCGGACTGCGCCTCGCGGCGGAAGCGGGCCTGGAACGACGGATCCCGGGCCATGTCGGCCCGGAGCGTCTTCACTGCGACGGAACGGCCGAGCCGGGTGTCATGGGCGAGGTACACCTCGGCCATGCCGCCGCGTCCGAGGACGCCGCCGAGCTCGTACCTGCCGCCTAGGCGACGAGGCTCTTCCATAGTTCCGACCCTCTCCCTCACCTGCCGGCGAGGTTGTGACGTAGGTGTCCCCGCACGCTCAGGGTGACGCCGAGCGGGTCTCGACCGGTTCTCCGGCCGGGCCGTGCGCCGTCTCGCGGGCGGCAACGGGCACACCCGCTGCTGGCGGATACGCTACCGCTCGCACCGCATCGGACCGGAGTCGGCCGTCGGCCGATATCAGACCGGTATCCGGACGGGGGTGTCGATCGTGACTTTCCACTCACGGCCGGGCCTCCTCCTCACTTGCCGAGGACGGCCTGCATCACCGCCTTGGCGATCGGGGCGGCCAGCCGGCCGCCGCTGATGCCGTCGCGGTTGTTGGAGCCGTCCTCGACCACGACCGCGACCGCCACGGACTGGCCGTCGGTGGTCTTGGCCCACGAGGTGAACCAGGCGAACGGCAGCCCGGCGTTGTCCTCGCCGTGCTGCGCGGTACCGGTCTTGCCGCCGACCTGGAGGCCGGGGATCTTGGCGTTCTTGCCGGTGCCGTTGTCCACCACCGAGACCATCAGGTCCTGCATCTTCTGCGCGGTGGCCGGGCTCATCGCCTGGGAGAACTGCTTCTCGGTGTGCTTGGAGATGGTGGTCAGCGAGGCCGAGCGCTCCTGGTCGACCAGGTACGGCTGCATCAGGCTGCCGTTGTTGGCGATCGCGGCGGACACCATGGCCATCTGCAGCGGGGTGGCGCGGGTGTCGTGCTGGCCGATCGAGTCCTGCGCGGTGCCGTCCAGGCTCGCGCTGTTCGGGAAGATGCTCTTCTCGGAACGGACCGGGGTGTCGATGGTGCTGTTGAAGCCGAACTTCTCGGCCTGCGCCCGCATCTTGTCCTTGCCGAGGTCCGCGCCCATCTTGGCGTAGACCGTGTTGCAGGACTGGTCCATCCCCGACTTGACCGTGGCGTTCCCGCACTTCTCGAGCGGCGACTCGTTGTTGAGCACCGTCTGGGTGCCCGGCAGGGTGTACGGGTCCGGCGTCGCGGTCTGGTCGTCGATGTTCTGGTACAGGCCGTTCTCGAACGCGGCGGTCGCGGTGACCAGCTTGAACGTGGAGCCGGGCGGATAGGTCTCCTTCAGCGCCCGGTTGAGCATCGGCTTGTTGGGGTCGGCGTTGAGGTCCGTCCAGGCCTTGGAGTCGCCGCTCTCGCTGCCGGCGATGGTGCCCGGGTCGTAGGACGGGGTGGAGACCAGCGCCAGGATCGCGCCGGTCTTCGGGTCGATCGCGACGGCGGCGCCCTTCTTGTCCCCGAGGCCGTCCCAGGCGGCCTTCTGGGCCTTGGCGTTGATCGTGGTGACGACGTCGCCGCCGCGCTGCTGCTCGCCGGTCAGCATGTCCAGGGTGTTGCGGAAGAACAGCCGGTCGTCGGTGCCGGAGAGGATGCCGTCCTCCAGGTTCTCCAGCTGGCTGGAGCCGAAGACCTGGGAGGAGTAGCCGGTGACCGGGGCGTACATCGGGCCGTCGACCCAGGAGCGCTTGTACTTGTAGCGCAGGCCGTTGACGAAGTCGGACTTCGTGACCGGCTGGCCGCCGACGATGATGTTGCCGCGCGGGTGGGCGTACCGGTCGTACTGCTGGCGCTTGTTGTTCTTGTTGGTGGCCCAGGCGTCGGCCTGGACGCCCTGCACCCAGTTGGTGCGCACCATCAGGGCCAGGATCAGGACGAGGCAGAAGATCGAGACCCGGCGGATCGGCTTGTTCATCGGACGGGTCCTCCCTGGCCCTCGGTGGCCGGGGTCGCTTCGACCCCGGGTCGGCGGGCGCTGTCGCTGATCTTCAGCAGGATCGCGACCAGCGCCCAGTTGGCGACCACGGACGACCCGCCCTGGGCGAGGAACGGCATGGTCATACCGGTGAGCGGGATCAGCCCGGTGACGCCGCCGGCCACGACGAAGACCTGCAGCGCCATCGCCGACGAGAGCCCGACGGCGAACAGCTTGCCGAACGGGTCGCGGGCGGCGAGGGCGGTGCGCAGGCCGCGCTGCACCAGCAGGGCGTACAGCAGGAAGATCGCCATCAGGCCGGTCAGCCCGAGCTCCTCGCCGAACGAGCCCAGGATGAAGTCGCTCTTCGCGGCGAAGTTGATCAGCCAGGAGCGGCCCTGGCCGAGGCCCGAGCCGGTCACCCCGCCGGAGCCGAGCGCCATCAGCGACTGGCCGATCTGCTCGGTGGCGCCCTTCGGCGGGTGTGCTCCGAAGGCGGCCATCGGGTCGAGCCAGGCGTCGATGCGGACCTTGACGTGGCTGGTGGTCATGGCGACCGCGACCGCGCCGCCGATCGACATCAGCAGGCCGAACAGGATCCAGCTGGTCCGCTCGGTGGCGACGTAGAGCATCACCACGAACAGGCCGAAGAACAGGAAGGACGTGCCGAGGTCGTTCTCGAAGACCAGGATCAGCAGGCTGAGCAGCCAGATCACGACGATCGGGCCGAGGTCGCGCCCGCGCGGCAGGTACAGGCCCATGAAGCGGCGGCTGGCCAGGGCGAGGGCGTCGCGCTTGACCATCAGGTAGCCGGCGAAGAACACCGTCAGGATGATCTTGGCGAACTCGCCGGGCTGGATGGAGAAGCCGCCCATCCGGATCCAGATCTTGGCGCCGAAGTCCTCCGCCCGGGCCGGGAAGAAGGCCGGCGCGGCGAGCAGGACCAGCGCCGCCACCATCGAGATGTAGGTGTAGCGCTGGAGCACCCGGTGGTCCTTCAGGAACACCATCACGCCGATGAACAGCCCGATCCCGAGGGCCGACCACATCAGCTGGTTGCGGGCCGCCGGGAAGTTGGCGCTCAGCAGCTTGCCGGCCTTGTCGAGCCGCCAGATCATCACCACGCCGAGACCGTTCAGCAGGGTGGCGATCGGCAGCATCAGCGGGTCCGCGTACGGCGCGAAGCGGCGCACCAGCAGGTGCGCGACCAGCGCCAGCGCGCCCATGCCGAGCCCGTAGCCGACCATGCCGCTCGGCAGCGCGGAGTCCATCGCGAGGCCCACGTTGGCGTACGCGAGGATCGGCAGCACGACGGCGAAGGCCAGCAGGGCCAGCTCGGTGTTGCGCCGGTTCGGCGCGCCCTGGAGGGAGATGGTGGTGTTGGCCCGGCGCCGGGAGGCGGCGCGGTCGGTGGCCGTCCGGCGCCTGCCGGCCCGGCCGGTGTCGTCGCTCAGGTCGTAGGTGCTCACGTGGTGACCGCTCCCTGACGGCCGGCTGCCCCGCTCGGGGCGGGCCTATGTCGGATCACGGAGGTCACTGCTTCGGGCAGGAGTCGGCCCGGCTGCGCTCCTCCTCGGTCAGCCCGGAGAGGTCGCCCGACGGGCCGGTGTTCGGCGCGGCGGCGTTCGGCGCCGGTGCGGTCGGGCTCGGGGCGGTCGGGGTCGGGGTGGCCGGGGTCGGAGTGGTGGGGGCCACCGGGGGGCGGGTCTTCTCGCCCGGGGTGGGCGTGACGGCCAGGAACGCGGCGTGGGTGGCCTGCGCCGCCTGGGTGCCCTGGGCGCCCGGGTTGGTCCGGGCGTCGGCGACCTTCTTGCAGAGTTTGACCCAGCCGTCGAGCTCCTGGACGGTCGCGGTGGCGGCGCCCAGGCTGTCGGCCGAGATGGTCTTGTTCAGGTGCTCGGCCTGGTCCTGCGGCAGGTACTTGAGCTCGACGTCCTTGTACGCGGTGTGCACCGAGGACAGGCTCAGGCCGGCCAGGTTCTGGTTGATGCCCTGGTAGACCGCGACGTGGTCGCCCTGCTTGGCGACGTAGTACTGGTCCTGGGTCCACTGGTAGCCGAAGAACCCGGCGCCGCCGAGCAGGCCGAGGGTGACCAGGACGGCCACCGAGACGGTGAGGCCCTTGCGCTTGCGCTTCGCGGGCGGCTCCTCGTCGAACTCCTCGGCGCCGTACACCGAGGGCTCGCCGGAGCCGTAGCCGTACTCGCCCTCGTAGCCCTCCGCGGGGCCGAAGCCGCCCTGGGCGGCGCCGTAGCCGGCGTCGTAGCCCTCGGCGGGGCCGAAGGCGCCCTGCGGGGTGCGGCCGAGGCCGGCGGCGCGGCCGGCCGGGGTGTCGGCGATCGAGCGGTCCGCGGCGGCCGAGGACGGCGGGGTGTCGGCGACCGCGCCGACCACCACCGGGACGTCGTTGTACTGGCCGCTCGTGGTGTCCGTGGCACCGACGTCGATGACGTCCGCCACGATGCAGGTGATGTTGTCCGGACCGCCGCCGCGCAGCGCGAGCTGGATCAGTTCCTGCACGGTCTGCTCGGGTGAGTAGTAGCTGCCGAGGGTGTCCTGGAGGGTCTGGTGGCTGACCGGGCCGGAGAGGCCGTCGGAGCAGATCAGGTAGCGGTCGCCGGCGCGGACCTCGCGGATCGACAGGTCGGGCTCGACCTGGCCGCGGCCGTCGAGCGCCCGCATCAGCAGCGAGCGCTGCGGGTGGGTCTCGGCCTCCTCCGGCGTGATCCGGCCCTCGTCGACCAGGCGCTGCACCCAGGTGTGGTCCTGGGTGATCTGCACCAGCGAGCCGTCGCGCAGCAGGTAGGCGCGGGAGTCGCCGACGTGCACCATGCCCATCCGCTGGCCGGTCCAGAGCATCGCGGTCAGCGTGCAGCCCATGCCCTCCAGCTGCGGGTCCTCCTCGACCATCTGCCGGAGCCGGTCGTTGGCGCCCTGGACGGCGTCGCCCAGCAGGGTCAGCAGGTCGGCGCCCGGCACGTCCTCGTCCAGTCGGACGATCGAGCCGAGCACCTCGGAGGACGCGACCTCGCCGGCCGCGGCGCCGCCCATGCCGTCGGCCACGGCCAGCAGCCGCGGCCCGGCGTAGCCGGAGTCCTCGTTCCCCTCCCGGATCAGTCCCTTGTGGGAGCCGGCGGCGAAGCGCAGCACCAGGGTCATGCGACCTGTGCCCCCCTCTGGGTCATGGACGGGATGCTGTCCCTCATGCGCTACTACTTCCGCAGTTCGATGACGGTCCTGCCGATACGGATCGGCATGCCCGGCTGGAGCGGAGTGGGCGCGGTCAGGCGCTGCCGGTCCAGATAGGTGCCGTTGGTGGAGCCTAGATCCTCGACCGTCCACTGCCCAGTCTGATCCGGATAGATCCTGGCATGCCGGGAGGACGCGTAGTCGTCGTCCAGCACGATGGTGGAGTCGTGCGCGCGGCCCAGGGTGATGGTCTGGCCCTGGAGCGCGACGGTGGTCCCGGCCAGCGAGCCCTGCACCACCACGAGCTGGGTCGGGGCGCCGCGGCGGCGGCCGCCGCCCTGGGTCTGGCCCGCCGCGGGGCCGGCGGCCGGGGCCTGCGCGGTGCGCCCGGCGGCCGGAGCGGCGGCGGCGCCGCCCGGAGCGGCGTTGGCGCCGCGACGGGAGGAGCGGGGGTTCACCTTGGTCCCGAACAGGTCGCTGCGGATCACCTGGATCGCGACGATGACGAACAGCCACAGCACGGCCAGGAAGCCCAGCCGCATGACCGTGAGGGTCAGTTCTGACATGGCCGGCCCGCCTGTCGGTGAGCGAGGCGCGCGAACAACTCGGACACTACCCTTCGACCTGTCGGTAGACGATGGTGGTGGAGCCCACGACGATGCGGGAGCCGTCGCGGAGCGTAGCGCGCTGGGTGTGCTGTCCGTCCACCACGATGCCGTTGGTGGATCCCAGGTCGAGGACCATCGAAGGGGTGCCGGGGCGGATCTCGGCGTGCTTGCGGGAGACCCCGGGGTCGTCGATCCGCACGTCCGCCTCGGTCGAGCGGCCGAGCACGCAGGCCGCGCCGGTGATCTGGTGGCGGGCGCCGTTCACCTCGATCCAGCGGCGGAGCGAGGCGCCGTGGCCGGCGCCGGGGAAGGCGCGGACGTTGCCGCCGGACGTCGCGGGCGGGCCCTGGGGCATCGCCGGGGGCGCGGCCGGCGGCGGGGGCGCGCCGTACTGGCCGGCGCCGGTCTGCTGCCATGGTGCGCCGGGGGCCGGGGCGGCCGGCTGGCGGTCGTATCCGGGCTGCTGCTGTTGTTGCTGCTGCGGGGCGTACTGCTGGGGCTCCTCGGCCGCCAGGGTGCGGCTGCGCACCCGGTACAGGCCGGTGTCCAGATCGTCGGCCTTCTCCAGGTTCACCTGGAGCGGGCCCATGAAGCTGTACCGCTGGGCCTCCGCGTACTCGCGGACCATGCCGGCCAGCTCGGCGCCCAGCTGCCCGGAGTAGGGGCTGAGCCGCTCGTGGTCGTGCGGGCTCAGCTCGACGATGAAGTCGTTCGGCACGACGGTGCGGTCGCGGTTCCAGATGCTCGCGTTGTTGTCGCACTCGCGCTGCAGCGCACCGGCGATCTCCACGGGCTGGACCTCGGACTTGAACACCTTGGCGAAGGTGCCGTTGACGAGACCCTCAAGTCGCTGTTCGAACTTCTTCAGCACTCCCATGGGACACCCCCTTCCAGGGTTCGTTCGCCTGCCTGCCGACCGGATCCCGCCGGGAGTCGGTCGTGCCTACTTGCGGTACTTCCGTACTGATCGTATCCACGCCGGGCCCTTCCGTACGGTTCCCGGACAGCGTGGTGCCCGGGGGTGGGCTCGGACACACAGGGTGACGCATACCGGGTACGGCACGCCAGGTGTGCCCGCCCGGGTGGGCTCCCGTCACTCGCTCGCCCGTTCGTCGTGCATCCGTTCGGATGCGCTTCGTCCCGCCGAAGAACGGATTCGGAGCGGCCCCCCGGGTCGTGCTACTGTTTTCCACGTCGGAAGGGCCGCCCACCAGGGAGGCCGGTCCAAAGAAGCGCGAAGACCACATGGTACCGAGCGGTTCGGAAGATCGGTCGGCAACGAAGACGACACCCATGCGCGGGTGGCGGAATAGGCAGACGCGCTGGATTCAGGTTCCAGTGCCCGAAAGGGCGTGGGGGTTCAACTCCCCCCTCGCGCACAGCGAAGCCCCGCAGATCTACGGATCTGCGGGGCTTTCTCGTTGTCCCGGTCAGGAACGGGTGGCGGGCAGCTCGGCGCGGACCTCGAAGCCGCCGTCCTGGGTGGGGCCGGCGCTGAGCGAGCCGCCCAGCAGCTGCGCGCGCTCGCGCAGGCCGACCAGGCCGTGGCCGCCGCCCGGCAGGATCTCGTCCGGGTGGACCGGGGGCGCGTCGTTGCGCACCTCGACCCGCAGCCGGCGCCCCTTCGCCCGGACCTTCACGTGCACCGCCGCCTCCGGGGCGTACTTGGTGATGTTGGTGAGCGCCTCCTGGACGGTGCGGTAGGCGGCCCGCTCGACCGCCTCCGGCCACGGGCGGTCACCGGGGTTCAGTTCGGTGTCGGCGGCCAGCCCGCTCTCCGCGATCAGCCGGGGCAGGTCGGCCAGCCGGGGCTGCGGGGCGAGCGGGGCGTCCGGGCGCGGGCCGGCGGTGCTGCGCAGCACCCCGACCATCTGGCGCAGCTCGTCGAGGGTGCGGACGGCCAGTTCGCGGATGGTGCGGGCGGTGGTCGCGGCGGCCGGGTCGGCGGTGCTCACCTGGAGCGCACCGGCCTGGATGCTGATCAGGCTGACCTGGTGCGAGACCACGTCGTGCATCTCCCGGGCGAGTCGGCCGCGCTCGCTGATCAGCACCCGTTCGGCGAGCAGCCGGCTCTCCCGCTCCTGGCCGCGGGTCAGCTCGTCGAGCCGGGCGGCCAGCTCCCGCCGGGTGCGGGCGAGCAGCCCGGTGGCGGCCGGGCCGGCGGCCAGCATCACCGACTGGATGGCGTAGAGCGCGGTGTCCCGGCTGAGTTCGAGGGTCTGCTCGGACAGCGGCCAGTGGAAGAACTCGACCAGCGTGAACAGGGTCGCGCAGGGGATGACGATCCGCGGGCGGGGGCGTTCGGAGGCCACCGTGTAGACGGCGGTGATCGGGGCCAGCCAGATGTCGTCGACGTAGCTGCCGGGCATGGTGAGCAGCAGCGCCGCCACCGGGAAGCGGCGGCGCCAGAGCAGGGCGACGGCGGCCAGCGTGGAGAGCGCGATCTGCCACCACGGGGAGTTCCGGGCCACCAGGGCGGCGTCCAGGAGGGAGTAGAGGGCGGGCAGCAGCAGCATCAGCCAGGGGGCGGTGCACCAGGCCGGGAGCCGTCTGGACGGCAGCTGTTCGGTGGCCGTCATGCCCCGTCGCCGGGTTTCGGCCGGACCAGCCCGGCCCGGTGGGCGAGCACCGCCGCCTGGACCCGGTTGGCCGCGCCGAGCTTGCCGAGGATCGCGCTGATGTGGTCCTTGACGGTGCCGGTGCCGAGGAAGAGCCGGTCGGCGATCTCGGCGTTGGACAGTCCCTCGCCGAGCAGGGCCAGCACGTCGAGCTCCCGGCCGGTGAGGGTGCGGGCGAGCGAGGTGGCCTCGGCGTCCGGGCCGCCGCCGTCCACGTAGCCGCCGATCACGGTGCGGGTGACGGTCGGGGACAGGATGTTGCCGCCGGCCGCGAGCACCCGGACGGCGTGGACCAGCTGCTCGGGGGCGGTGTCCTTGAGCAGGAAGCCGGAGGCGCCGGCCCGCAGCGCGGTGCCGATGTACTCGTCGCTGTCGAAGGTGGTGAGCATCGCCACGGCGGGCGGGTCCGGCAGGGCGCGCAGCCGGCGCAGCACCGAGATGCCGTCGAGGTCCGGCATCCGGATGTCGAGGAGCACCACGTGCGGGCGCAGGCGCTGGACGTGCTCCTCGGCCTGGCCGCCGGAGCAGTCGCCGACGACCTCCAGGTCGGGGGCGGAGCCGACGATGAGGCCCAGGCCGGAGCGGACCAGGATCTCGTCGTCCACGATCAGCACGCGGGTGTCGGTGATGGTGCCTCCTCGGTTCTGGCGGCCGGGGTCGGGCGGTCCGCGCGGGTCGTTTCGAGGGTAGGGGTAGCCGGGGTGGGGCGCCGAACGGATGGCGGTCCTTACCCCCGCCACATGGCGGGGGTGGGAATCCGCTACCCGGTTCACGCAATTCTCAGGCCGGGTGGGGAACCATGGAGTTGGCTGCCCTTTGTCGGCCTGCTCCATTCAGTGGGCGCCCGGTCGAGGTGAGGGCCGCCGGTCAGTCCGTCGGGCCCCTGCGGGCACCCGTCGCCGGGCCGTGTGCGGATGCGCCCCACCATCTGATCGTTTGGAATTGAGCTGTGTCGTCCACTGTGAAGTCGGAGCCTTCCGCCACGTCCACCGGGCCCCGGCCCGTCGGCGTGCTCGACCGCTGGCGCCCGCGGGCCGCCGCCGTCTCCGTGTGGTACCTCCGGCTGCTGGCGCTGCTGAACGTGGCGACGGTGCTGCTGGTGCCGTGGGGGAACCAGGTCAACGAGCACAACGAGGGTGAGTACTTCACCCCGTACCTGATGACCTCGGGTCTGGCCAGCGCGGTGCTGGCGGTCTTCCTGGCCATCGCGATGCGGCGGCGCAAGCGGGCCGCCTGGATCTTCAACGCGGCCCTGGCCAGCATGTTCGCGGTGCTGTACCTGCTGGCCATGGTGATGCCCGGCGAGCGGTTCAAGGCCCACCCGCTCAACTACATCTCCACCGTGCTGACCTGCCTGTTCGTCCTGGCGCTGGTCATCGGGCGGAAGGACTTCACGTCCAAGGGCGACCGCTCCAACCCGAAGACGGCGGCGGCCACCTTCGTCGGCGGGCTGCTGTTCGGCGGGGTCGTCGGCGCGCTGCTGGTCTGGGCGACCAACGGGCTCGGCGGCGCGGGCTTCTGGGACCTCTTCCGCTACTCCGTCGGCCGGATGATCACGATCAACCCCTCGGAGCACCTGCGCTCGGTGATCTCCTCGCCGACCTGGGTCAACGCGGCGATCAACGCGATGGGCGCGGTGCTCTTCCTGCTGGTGCTCTACGTGGCCTTCCGCAGCCCGCGCGGCAAGGAGCTGCTGAACCCCGAGGACGAGGCGAAGCTGCGCTCGCTGCTGGACAAGCAGGGCGAGCGGGACTCGCTCGGCTACTTCGCGCTGCGCCGGGACAAGGCGGTGATCTTCTCCCCCAGCGGCAAGGCGGCGGTGACCTACCGGGTGATCGGCGGGGTCTCGCTGGCCTCGGGCGACCCGATCGGCGACCCGGAGGCCTGGCCGGGCGCGATCGACACCTGGCTGGCCGAGGCCCGCGAGCACGCCTGGGCGCCGGCCGTGATGGGCGCCTCCGAGGAGGCCGGGGTGATCTACGCCCGGCACGGGCTGGACGCGCTGGAGCTGGGCGACGAGGCGATCGTCGAGCTGGACGAGTTCTCGCTGGACGGCCGGGCGATGCGGGTGGTCCGCCAGGCGTACAACCGGGTCAAGCGGGCCGGGTACACGACGCGGATCCGCCGGCACGAGGACATCCCCGAGTGCGAGATGGCCGAACTGGTGGCCAAGGCCGACCAGTGGCGCGACGGGGCGACCGAGCGCGGCTTCTCGATGGCGCTCGGACGGCTCGGCGACCCGGGCGACGGCCGCTGCGTGATGCTGGAGTGCCACGACGGCGACGGCGAGCTCAAGGCGCTGCTGAGCTTCGTCCCGTGGGGCCCGGACGGGCTCTCGCTGGACCTGATGCGCCGGGCCCGGGACACCGAGAACGGCCTGATGGAGTTCATGGTCATCGAGTTGCTGCAGCGTGCCGAGGAGGTCGGGCTGAAGCGGGTGTCGCTGAACTTCGCGATGTTCCGTTCGGTCTTCGAGCGCGGTTCGCGGCTCGGCGCCGGCCCGGTGCTGCGGTTGTGGCGTTCCGTCCTGGGCTTCTTCTCGCGCTGGTGGCAGATCGAGTCGCTGTACCGCGCGAACGCCAAGTACCGGCCGATCTGGGAGCCCCGCTACCTGCTGTTCGAGAAGAGCAGCGAGATCCCGCGGATCGGCATCGCCAGCGCGCGGGCCGAGGGCTTCATCGTCGCGCCGAGCCTGCCCGCCCTGTTCCGCCGCCGGCACTCCGGGGCCGCCGTGGTGGCGCCCCGGCTCCCGGTCGCGGCGCGGGACGGGAAGGGGTAGCCCTCCGCCGGGGGGCGGAGGGGACCGGGCGGTCGGATAGGGGGTGACGTCAGGGATATCCCTCCCCCCAGAGGATGACCCTGATCCGCATCTATGCCGATGTGGATTTGTTAAGAGGCTTCTAATGTTGGAGTAGCTCAGAAAGTTCGGGGATTCGGGAGTAACGGTTGTGATGGACAGGACCCACGCGGGGGGCGTGCGGGAGGGGTCGCTGGCGCTGGCCAGATCGGCTGCTGCCGCCGAGTGGGGGACGTTGTACGCGACGGTGCGGGACGCGGTGGTGCGCAAGAAGTTCGCCGCCGTTCCGATGGCCACGGCGGCGACGTTTCTGATCCTCCTGTTCAGCATCACCCAGCACCTGCCGGGCGGTGAGCACTTCGTCAACCGCATCGGGGTGGTGAAGGCGGCGCTGCCGCTGGACGTCTCGCTGCTGCGGACCCCGCTCTCGCTGTACGTGCCGGCGCTGGACCTGCCGGTCTGGGGCGCGCTGGCCCAGGTGTTCGTGGTCTTCGGCGTCGCCGAGATCGTGCTCGGCCGGCGGATGACCCTGGTGGTGGCCTACACCTGCACCCTGGCGGGCACGCTGTTCGCCCGGATCGGCGTGGCCCTCGGTCCGGATCACGTGTTCGGCTTCCCGAAGTGGGTCGCCTACGTGCGGGACACCGGGCCGTCGGCCGCGGTGGTGGCGCTGGCGATCTGCATCGCGTTCCGCTGCCGGGCCTGGTTCACCGCCGGCCTGGTGGTGGTCATGATGGTCGGCGAGGCGGTCGTGCTGCCGAACCTGGCCGGTCTGGAGCACGTGGTCGCGGTGATCACCGCGCTGCTGCTCGCCGTCTCGGTCGAGGTGTTCGGGGACTTCTGGCCGCGGGTGCTGGCCGGGGTCGGGGCCGCCACCTCGGTGGCCGCGACCGCGTCGCGGGAGGTCGCGGTGGAGGCCCGGCGGCGCCCGGCGGGCGCGCTCGTCCCCTGACCCACCCGCCGTCTGACGGCCGTCGGGCAGCCGGCCGTCAGGCGTGCGGCAGGGGGAGTTCGAACCAGACCACCTTGCCGACCGCCTTGCGGGCGGTGCCCCAGCGCTCGGCGAGCTTGGTCACCAGGGTGAGGCCGCGGCCGGTCTCGCCCAACTGCTCGGCCGGCTCCAGCGACGGCAGGTTGTGGTTGTCGTCGCTGACCTCGACCAGCAGCTTGTCCACCCGGATCAGCTGGAGCCGGACGCGGTCCCGGGCCACCCGGACGGCGTTCGTGACCAGCTCGCTGACCAGCAGCTCGGTGATGTCGCTGAGCGCCTCCAGGTGCCAGCCGGCCAGCTGCTCGCGGACCAGCGAGCGGGCCCGGCGCACCTCGCGGTGGTCCACCCTGAGGTCCCAGGTGGCCACCTCGGACGGGGCGACCCCGTCGAAGCGGGCCACCAGCAGGGCGACGTCGTCCTTCCGGTCGTCCGAGTGCAGCCGCTTGAGCACCACGTCGCAGGCCTGCTCGGGGCTCTGCCGCGGGTCGATCAGATTGCCGCAGAGCGCGGCCAGGCCCGCTCCTATGTCGCCGCCCCGGACTTCGACCAGACCGTCGGTGCACAGCACCAGCATCGAGCCGTCCGAGACGTCGATGGTCTTGGCGACGAACGGCACCCCGCCGACCCCGATCGGAGCGCCGGCCGGGATCTCCAGCAGCTCACCGGAGCCGTCCGGGTGCACCAGCACCGGCGGGACGTGGCCGGCGCTGGCCAGCTCGCAGGTCCGGTTGATCGGGTCGTAGACCGCGTACAGGCAGGTGGCGAGGTGGTCGTCGCCGAGCTTGTGGGCCAGGTTGTCCAGGTGCCGCAGCAGCTGGCCGGGCGGCAGGTCGAGCGCGGCGAGGGTCTGCATGGCCGTCCGGAAGCGGCCCATCGCGGCCGCCGAGTGCAGGCCGTGGCCCATCACGTCGCCGACCACCAGGGCGACCCGGCTGCCGGGCAGCTGGATCGCGTCGAACCAGTCGCCGCCGACCTCGGCCTTCGGGTCGCCCGGCAGGTAGCGGTGGGCGATCTGGACGCCGGGGATCTGCGGCGGGCGGGTCGGGATCATCGAGCGCTGGAGGGTGGTGGCCACCCTGGCCTCGGCGCGGTGCAGCCGGGCGTTGTCCAGGGAGAGCGCGGCGCGGACGGCCAGCTCCTTGAGGGTGGCGGCGTCGCTCTCGTCGAAGGGTGCGCGGTCCGGCAGCCGGAGCAGCTTGAGGATGCCCAGCACGGTGCCCCGGGCGGACAGCGGCACCACCAGCATCGAGCGGCCGGAGACCACCTGGGCCAGCCGGGCCCCGCCGAGCGCGATCGCGTAGTCGACCGCGACGTCCGCGCTGATCACCGGGACCAGGACCGGCTGGTTCAGCTGCAGGGCCATCCCCGGCGGGGTGCGGCGCGGCATGCTGACCAGCGAGCCCTCGGACAGCACGTGGTCCCAGGCGCCGCCGGTCTCGTTGTAGACCAGGGCGACCCGGCGGAGCATGGTGTCGTCGTCCGGGCGGGCGGCCGGCAGCTCGGAGTCGGAGATCAGCCCGTCCACCAGGTCCACGCAGGCGAAGTCGGCGACCCGGGGGACCAGCACCTGGCAGAGCTCGTGCGCGGTGAAGCCGAGGTCCAGGGTGGTGCCGACCTTGCCGCCGACCTCGTTCAGCAGTGCCAGCTGCTCGCCGGCCTGCCCGTTGGTCAGGAACGGGCTCAGCCGCCCGGACGGGGCGCCCTCGGCGCCGGTGGGGGTCTGGTCGCTGCGGCGGGGCGGACGGCCGTTGGCGGGCGGTTCGGCGGCGGCCGGCTCGATGGCGGCTCCTCCTCCGGTCGGGGACGGGGCGGTCGGGGGCGGGACCGCCGGGGCCGGGGTGGTCGTCGTCGGGGTGGTCGGGGCTGGGGTGGTCGGTGGGACGCCTGCCGGGGCGCCGACGGCGCCGGACGGCTGGGCGGCCGCGGACCGCTCGGCGGTCTCGCGCTGGGCCGGCAGCGGGCCGGGCGTCCGCCCCCGGACCGTCCGGGCCGGGGGCGCGGACTGCTCGGGCTGCGGCGGCGGGCCGACCCGGGCGGCGCGCTGCTGGGCGGTCGGGTAGCGCCGGCCGAGTCCGGCGGCGGCGTGCGCGGCGGCGGTCTGCGGGTCGGCGGGCAGGACCGGCAGCACGGTGGCCGGGTCCAGCCGCAGGGCGGGCAGACCGGCCTGGTCCAGCACGTTGAGCAGCAGCGCCCGGCGGGCGGCCGAACCGGCCGGCAGCAGCCCGGCCAGCCGGTCAGCCGACAGCAGACCGGCGCGCAGCCGACCGGGCGGGGTCAGGGCCGCGCCCAGCCGGTGGAAGCCGCCCCGGGCGGGCGGGGCGGCGGCGAACGGCAGCAGCCGCTCGCCGAGTGCGAGCCGGGGGCCGGCGGTGCGCAGCGGTCGGGCGTCGGCGGCGAGGGCGAGCAGGCCGCCGAACGGGTCGGGCAGCGGCCAGGCCCACCAGAGCACGTCGCGCAGGTGCTCCTCGCGGTCGATGACGGCCAGCTGGCCGGCCCAGGGGCGCCCGTCGGCGGTCAGCGCGGCCAGGGTGTCCAGGGCGTCGCAGCGGCGGCGCACGGCGGACCCGGCGGTCTGGCCGGGGGCGGCGAGCGGCTCCACGGCGGGCAGCAGTCCGCTGGCCGGCCGGTCGTGGGCGACCTCGGCGCGGTGCCCGAACAGTTCCTCGGCGGCCCGGCTCCACTGGGCGATCCGTCCGGCCCGGTCGACCAGGACGAGGGCGAGCCGGACCAGGGCGGCCACGCCGGTCGGGTGGTCACCCGGTACGGCCTCGGCGTCCGCCGGACGCGGTGTGGAGTTGGACTCGGCCACCATGGATTCGGTCTGCTCCCGCCTGGCCGCCACGCCTGGAGGCGGCCGTCTCTCCGGAGGAAGGCACGCTGTGCGGAAACCCGGGGCGTGTCCTGTGGATCGTGCCGGGCTTGAGGGCGTGTCTGAACGAGTCCGCCGGGTGCCCGACGCCGCGCGCTGATCCGACGCGAATCATCAGACACGCCCTAGCGAAGCACGGACCGGCCCGGGCGTGATAGCGAAACGGGGAGATTCCTCAGGATCGGTTGCGTGCCGTGCGGCGCGCGCCGGTTCGCACTCCCCGTTCACCCGGACGGGGCTTTCGCGCGCGAGGGTAGGGTGGCAGGCCGGGCCACCCCGCGAGGCGGCTCCGCAGGACGCAGCCGGCCGGACGAGACAGAGGCGAGAAGTGACCGCGCAGAGCCCCGTCCGCTGGACGGACCCGCAGCAGCAGGAGTTGGAGGAGCGGGTCGCCGCCGCCGAACTCGCCTGGCTCAGCATGGACGTCGACGTGCAGACGCTGCGGGTCGAGATCGACAACTTCGCGCTGATCCACCATCAGCTGCTGGGCCCGCTCTACGCCCGGCTGGACGAGCTGGAGGCGCTGGTCGCCGAGGCGGTCGCGGCCAGGACCGGGCACCCCGAGGACCTCCGCCGGGCCGCCGAGGCCCGCCGGCAGGTCGACGAACTGCCCGACCTCGACGCGCTGTTCGACTCCGTCCGGGAGCAGGAGGCGGCCCCGCCGCCGCCCGCCGCGCCGGCCCGGGTGCGCCCCGGGCGGGACGCCCAGCGGATCTACCGCGAGCTGGTCCGCCGGGCCCACCCCGACCTCAGCACCGACCCGGCCGAGCAGCAGCGCCGGGCCGCGTTCCTGGCCCGGGTGAACGAGGCCTACGCGGTCGGCGACGCCGCCGCGCTGGAGGGCCTGTCCGCGGAGTGGTCCACCGCGCCCGAGGCCGCGCCCGGCGCCGACTCCCCCGACCGGCTGGAGTGGCTGCGCCGCCGGCTGGAGTGGCTGACCGGCAAGATCACCGAGACCGCCACCGAGCAGGTCCGGCTGGAACAGACCCCGATGGGTCAGCTGCTCGCGCTGGCCCCGCAGGACCCGGACCGGCTGCTGGAACAGCTCGCCGAGGAACTGCTCGCCAAGGCCGCCGCCCAGCAGGCCGAACTGGAGCGGCTGCTAGGGCGTGTTTCATAATTCTCGCCGGGCGCGCGACGCCGGGCATCCCGCCTGACCGCACCGGCGAAACGTCCAAGTACGGCCCAGTACGAGGACGCTTCGCCGGCACGCCCAGCCGGGCGCCCACCGCCGCGCGCTGATCCGCCGCGAATGATGAAACACGCCCTAGGCGCCCCGGCCGCGGCGGGCGACGGCCACCGGCAGCCGGTGGGCGACAATGGTACCGACCCGACCCAGCCCCAGGAGAGCCACACGATGTTCGCGCAGATCCCCTCCACCACCGCCGCCGCAGTGCCCGCCGACGCAGCCCTGCTGGACGTGCGCGAGCAGGACGAGTGGGACGCCGGCCACGTGGACGGCGCGCTGCACATCCCGCTCGGCGAGGTCATCGCCCGGATCGGCGAACTGCCGGACGGGAAGCTGTACGTGCTCTGCCGGGTCGGCGGCCGCTCCGCGCAGGTCGTCCAGTACCTGGTGCAGCAGGGCCGGGACGCGGTGAACGTGGACGGCGGCATGTACGCCTGGGAGGGCGCGGGCCGTCCGATGGTGAGCAGCACCGACCAGGACGCCTTCGTCCTGTAGGTCTGCAGGTCTGTGGCCTCGTAGCCCCGTGGCCCGGTGGTCCGGTGGCCCCGTCCGGCACCGTCGTGTTCGCCCGGTAGGGCAGGATGGGCGCGCGACCGCGCCGGGACGGGACCCGGGCGGCGCGCCGACCGGGCCGGGGAGGCCATGACGGAGACGACGGACCGCCCGGCCGCCGGACGGGTCTGGTCGACGCCCGCGCAGCTCGTGCTCGGCCTGACCGCGGCGGTGCTGGTGGTCGGCACCGGGCTCTTCCTCGCGGCGGTGTTCCTGCACGTCGCGCCGGCCAACTCGCTGTCCCGGCAGTACCGGGACGAGGTCGACGGCCTGGTGTACCCGGAGTTCGAGCAGAACTGGCGGCTGTTCGCGCCGAATCCGCTGCAGCAGAACGTCAGCCTGGACGCCCGGGTGCGCACGGCCGCCGCCGACGGCACCACCCGCACCCGCGACTGGACCGGGCTGACCGCGCAGGACCTCGCCGCGATCCGGCACAACCCCGCCCCCAGCCACGTCGACCAGAACGTGCTGCGCCGGGCCTGGGACTTCTACGACGGCTCGCACAACCCGCAGGACGAGGCGCTGACCAACACCCGTGGCAGGCTCGCCGAGCAGTACCTCAAGCGGATCGCGCTGCAACGGATCGGACGGGAGGTGGACGGCGAGCGGATCCTGGAGATCGAGTTCCGGGCCACCGCGGTGACCGTCCCGCCGCCGTCCTGGAGCGGCGAGGCCGCGCCACCGGCGCCGAAGGTGCGGGAGCTGCCCTGGTGGCCGGTGGACGACGAGGACTACCGGGAGCTCGGGTGAGCGAGGTGTCGCCCGAACTCTCGCCCGACGTGGCGTCCGAGTTCTCGCCTGAGTTCTCGCCGGAGGTATCGCCGCAGCCCGAGCAGCGGTGGTCGGAGGGCATCCCGCGCCAGGCCGGGCAACCGCCCGCCGCCGGCTCGGCCCCCGGGCCCCGGCCCGACCCGGCGCCGCGCGGGCCCGGCCCAGCCGACCTGGCCGCCCGGGCGATGGCCGCCTTCACCGGGCGCGCGCTGGGCCGCCACCAGGCCGCCGTCGTGCGGATCGGCTTCGGGCTGGTCTGGCTCGCCTACCTGCTGCGCGAGTGGCCCAACCGGCGGGTGCTGTACGGGGACCGGTCGCCCTGGTCGATGGACCTGGCCGAGCGGCTGCTGACCGACAACGGGGCGTTCACCGTGCTGCCGTGGTTCGGCGGGCGGCCCTGGTCCGAGCTGGTCTACCACCTGGCGGTGCTGGCCGCCGTCGCGGTGGTGCTGGGCTGGCGGACCAGGGCGAGTGCGGTGCTGTTCCTGGTCACCGTGCTGTCGCTGCAGAACCGCAACGTCTTCCTCGGCGACGGCGGCGACAACGTCGTCCACCTGATGGCGGTCTACCTGGTCTTCACCCGCTGCGCAGAGGTGTGGTCGCTGGACGCCCGGCGGGCCCGGCCGGGGCGGGCCGGGGTGGTGCTCTGGGTGCTGCTCGGCGCCGTCCTGGCGGCCTGCCAGTTCGGCGGCTTCTCCGGCGAGAGCCTCACCTGGACGGTCCGGACCTTCCCGTACGTCGGCTGGGCGCCGTTGTTCTGGGGGCTCTGGGCGGTGGCCGGGCTCTGGTGGACGCTCGGGCGGCTGCGGCCGGACGGCGAACCGCGCGCGGTGCTCGACGCGCTGGCGAACATGGTGCACAACTGCGCGATGCTGGTGATCGCCGTCGAGGTGGTGCTGATCTACGCGACGGCCGGCTGGTACAAGGTGCAGGGCTCGCGCTGGCAGGACGGCACCGCGCTGTACTACCCGCTGCACCTGGACTACTTCACTCCCTGGCCGTGGCTGTCCGGGCTGGTCGGCTCGGCGCTGCTGCCGGTCTTCCTGATCTCGTACGGCACGGTGGTCGTGCAGGTCGCGTTCCCGTTCACGCTGCTCAACCGGCGGGTCAAGAACGTGCTGCTGGCCGTGCTGCTGGCCGAGCACCTGGGGATCGCGCTGCTGCTCGGGTTGCCGGTGTTCTCGCTCGCGATGATCGCGGCGGACGCGGTGTTCCTGCCGACCGGCGCGCTGCTCTGGGCGGCGGCGCGGCTGCGGCGGATCCGGCGGTCACGAGCGCCGGTCACCGAGGGCGTGCCCTAGGCTGACCCGTATGTCCTGGTTCGCCGCCCTTCGCGACACCGCGCGGACCGGACTCACCCTCGACCGGGCGCTCACCGACCCCAAGCGGGCCCTGCGCGGGGCCGTCGCGGTGGCGTTGGTGCTCTTCCCCACCCTCGCGCTCGGCGGGGTCGCGCTCGCCACCTCGGCCGCGATGGGCGCCTTCATCGCCGGCACGGCCACCTTCCAGCGCAGCTTCCGGCCCCGGGCCAGCCTCGCCGTCGCGGCCGGGGCCGGGCTCGGGGTCAGCACCTTCCTCGGCTACCTGGCGGCCGGGGTCCCCGGGTTGTTCCCGGTGCTGCTCGCGGTGTGGGCCTTCGGCGCCGGGCTCGCCTGGGCGATCGGGCCGACCGCCGGGGTGGTCGCGACCAACACCGTCTCGGTGATGCTGATCGTCGTCCAGCTCCCGGTCAGCGCGACCGCCGCGCTCGGACACGGCCTGGTCGCTGCACTGGGTGGGGTCGTCCAAGCCGTCGTCATCACCCTGTGGCCGATCGGGAGCTGGAGTGCCCAGCGGGACGCCCTCGCCGACACCTACGCGGAACTCGCCGACTACGCGCGCAGGTTGAGGCAGGACCCGACCGCGCACGTCGACCCGGCGCCGTTCATGACGGCCCGGCACGCCGCCGCCCTGACCCCCTGGCAGGACCGCCACCGGCCGGCCGAACTGCGCGGCCTGCGCGGCCTCGCCGAGCGCATCCGGCCCACCCTGGCCGCGCTCGCCGACCCCAAGGTGGGCGCCCCGGAGGAGGGGCCCGAACGCGACCGGGCCCGTGAGGTGCTGGCGGCCGCCGCCGAGGTCATGGACGCCCTGGCCCGGGCCGTCCGCACCGGAGACCCCGTCCGGCTGCCCCGCTCGGCGCCCACGCTCACCCTGGTCCCGCCGGACGAGGGGCCGCGGCTGCAGGGGGCGGCCCGGCGGTCGGCCCGTCGGCTGGGCGGGCTGCTGCGCAAGGCCGCGGACACGCTGGAGCGGGGCGACGCGGACACCATCACCACGCCCGTGATCGGCGCGGGCGGGGCGCTGCACAAGCCGTCGATCCTGCGGATGCTGCCGGTCGCGCTGCGGACGGTGCGCCGGCAGCTGCGGCCGCGCTCGGCGATCTTCCAGCACGCCGTCCGGCTCGCCGGGGTGGTCACCGTCGCCTACCTGCTGGCCCGGCTGGTCGGCTTCCACCACGGCTACTGGGCGCCGATGACCGCCGCGATGGTGATGCGGCCGGACTTCGCCCAGACCTACAGCCGGGGTGTCGCCCGGCTGGCCGGGACGGTCGTCGGGGTCGCCGTCTCGACGCTGGTGGTGCAGCTCACCCACCCCGGGGAGTGGGTGCTGGCCGCGCTGGCCGTGCTGTGCATCGGCGGGTCGTACCTCGCGTTCCAGACCGGGTACGCGCTGACGACGGTCGGGATCTCGACGTACGTGGTGTTCCTGCTCGGGCTCCAGGCCGGGAACCCGCTCACGACGGCCTTCGAACGGGTCGGGCTCACCCTGCTCGGCGGGTCGGTGGCGCTGGTGGCGTACGCGCTCTTCCCGACCTGGCAGACCGCCCGGCTCGGGGAGCGGCTGGCCGAGTGGCTCGCCGCCGCCGGGCGGTACGCGGCCGCGGTGGTCGCCTGCTACGAGGACCCGGCCGCGCCGCGCGGGCGGGCGGTGCGGGCCGCGCTGCTGGACTCCCGGGAGGCCCGCTCGGAACTGCTCCAGGCCATGCAGCGCGCCGACGCCGAACCGGGCCGGCACGCCTCCGGGCTGCCCGGGGTGTCCCGGCGCCAGGTCGACCGGGCCCGGGCGGCCGTCGGGCACCTGGGGCGGGTCGCCGTCCTGCTGGAGGCGCACCTGCCGGCCGCCGACGCCGACCCGGTGCCGGGGACGGCGGAGTACGCGGAGGAGCTGCGGCTGGCCACCGCGCTCGCGGGGGCGGCGCTGCTCACCGGGCAGCCGGTGGAGTTCGGCGCCGTGCGGGAGGCGCAGGCGCGGCTGGAGGAACGGCTGGCGCAGGCGCCGGCGGGGGTGCAGCGGGACGTGGTGCGGGCGGGGACGCGGCTGCTGGGGCAGGCGCTGAAGGACCTGGAGCGGGCGCTGCGGGGGCGGGAGGACGTGCGGGGGCCGCAGTAGGCGCCGTTCGCCCCTCCTGGAAGGGCGAACGGCGGGGGCGAACGGAGGGGGCGAACGTCGGGGAGGCGAACGGCGCCGGGGCGTCAGGCGGCGCGGGCGGCGGCCTCCAGCCAGTTGGCGAACTCGCAGGCGAAGTGCCACTGGTGGCCGGTGCCGAGGAGGGCGGGGGCGGCCTCGGGGAACTGGACGGTGAGGCGGATCTGCAGGCCGTCCGGGGTGTCGGCGAACTCGTGCATCACCCGCAGCACCTCGGTGCCGTCGGCGAGGGTGCCGGTGCCGCCGATGCGGACCGGGAAGGCCTGGTGGCCGGGCCCGGCGATCGGGACGTCGTCGTGGAAGCGCAGGAAGAAGCGGGCCGGGCCGGTGCCGAGGGTCTCGATGATCTCGACCCGTTCGCCGGTGGAGTCGGCCAGATAGTGCTCGGGGTTGGCGGCGAGCAGGGCGTCCCGGTCGGGGGCGTGCAGGCGGCCCTGCCACCAGGTGAGGAAGCGGTCGGCGTCGATGCCGGTGGCGGTGAGCTCGGTGACGGCGGTGCTCCACCGGCCGCCGGAGGCGTGGGCCCAGGCGGCCAGGGCGGTGTCGGCGGCGGTGGTGTCGGGGGTGAGCAGTTCGCGTGTCCGGTCGTCGCCGAGGCGCTGCTTGAGCAGGCGCAGGGCGGTGCGGGCGCGGTCGAGCTCCCAGGCGAGGACGGCCTCGCGCGGGTGGCTGGTGCCGTCGATGTCGGTGTGGACGGTGAGCGCGGTGGTGGTCACGGCGTCACTCCTCGGCTCCTCAACGATGCGGAGAGATTTTCTCCGATTCACTGGACGCTAGCATAGGGGGAGAGAATTTCTCCGGTTAGGGAGTTGCCGATGAGGGCCGACGCGGAACGCAGCCGGCGCAGGATCCTGGACGCCGCCTGCGAGGTGTTCCTGGAACGGGGCCCGGACGCCCCGCTGGACGCCGTGGTCCGGCGGGCCGGGGTCGGCCCGGCCACCCTCTACCGGCGCTTCCCCGACCGGGAGGCCCTGGTCCGCGCCCTGGTCACCGACCTGCTGGCCCGGCTCGCCGAGGCCGCCGCACAGGCCCGCCGCGACGAGACCGATCCGTACCGGGCGCTGCGCCGCTTCGTGCACGCCGCCGCCGACCTGCGGATGGGCGCGGCGATCGTGGTGCTGCTGGAGCGGCTGGTGGTGGACGAGGACCTGGTCGCCGTCCGCCGCGACGCCGTCACCGCCGTCGAGGCACTGCTGCGCGCCGCCCAGGACGCCGGGTGGCTGCGGGCCGACGTGGGGATGGGCGACCTGGTGCTGCTCTGCGTCCGGGTGTCCCGCCCGCTGCCGGGCGCGCTGGCCGCGCTCGACGCGGACGGCTCGCTGGTCCACCGGCACCTCGACCTCGCGCTCGCCGGGCTCGCCGCCGATCCGGACGGCCCGACCGGCCGGCCGCTCGGCTTCGACGAGGTGATCGCCGCCGCCGGCCGCCCCGGCGAGCCCGACCCCGGCGGGATCGTCCCGGTCGGGGTGGCTTCGGATCAGACGGTCCTCGATCAGGTGGCCCTGGATCAGACGGCCCTGGATCAGACGGCCTCGGACGAGGTGGCAGAGTGAACGCCATGAACGCCATGGACGACGAGGTGCTGCGGGCGTGGCGGGCGGCGGAGCGGGAGCCGGGGGCCGTCCTGCTGGACGGGTTCCACCCGCTGAAGCACGCGCTGCGCTTCGGCGGGGACGTCCGGCGGGTGCTGACCGCCGACCGGGCGGCGCTGCTGGCCCTGGCCGGGGAACTGGCGCCGGACGTCGCGCCGGCGCTGGACGCGCTGGCGGTGGAACTGCCCGAGGACCGGCTGCGGACGCTGGCACCCCGGCTGCACCCGACCGGGGTGGTCGCCCTGGCCGCGCGGCCGTCCGTCGGGGCGAACCTGGCGGCCCTGGCCCGGCGCCCGCGCCCGGCCCCGGTGGTGCTGCTGGAGAACCCGCGCAACCTGGGCAACGTCGGGGCGGTGATCCGGTTGGCGGCCGGCTTCGGCGCCACCGGCGTGGTGACCACCGGCGATCTGGACCCCTGGCACCCGACCGTGCTGCGCGGCAGCGCGGGCCTGCACTTCGCCACCGCGGTGGAGCGGCTGGCCCTGCCGGAGCTGCCCGCCGGGCCGCTGTACGTGCTGGACCCGGAGGGCGCGGACATCCGGACGCTGCCGTTCCCGGACGACGCGCTGCTCGCCTTCGGCACCGAGCGGCACGGCGTCTCGGCGGAGCTCAAGGCGCGGGCGGACCACCTGGTCTCGGTGCCGATGCAGCCGGGGGTGTCCAGCTTCAACCTGGCCACCAGCGTGGCGATGGGTCTCTTCCACTGGATGTCGTCGAAGCCGCGGGGGTGAGGCGTGGTGCCCGCGGGGCGGGCACCACGCCGTCGGCGTGCGTCAGGCGAAGAGCCGGCGCCAGGTGTCCGGGCCGGGGTAGCCGTCGGCCTCGGCGCCGCGCCAGCCCTGGGCCTGCTGGAAGGCCTGGACGGCCCGCCGGTCGCTCTCGCTCCAGCGCGGGCCGGGGCCGACGCCGTACGAGCCGCCGAAGCCCTTGCGCACCAGCTGCTCGCCCAGCAGGCGGACCTGGTCGTTGTTCTGACCCGGGCCGAAGTACTGCCGGCCGGGGAAGGCGGGCGCCCCGGTGGCGGGCGGGACCGGCGGCGGCAGCGGGGTGGTGCCGGCGCCGATGGCACGGCCCTTGCCGTTGACCAGGTAGTCCCAGGTGTCCTTGCCGGGGATGCCGTCGGCCTCGGCGCCGCGCCAGCCCTGGGCCTCCTGGAAGGCCTGGGTGGCCCGCCGGTCGGCCTCGCCCCAGCGCGGGTCGGGCCCCTCGGAGTAGAACCGGGCGCCGCCGCGCTGCACCAGCAGCCGGCCGAGCTCGGTGACGTACGCGTTGTTCGCGCCGGGGCCGAACTTGTCCGCGCCCGGGAAGGCGGTGGCCGGGGCGCCGTCGTTGCTGCCGCCGGACAGGCCGGTGTAGCGGTACGGGACGTAGGCGCCGGAGTTGTTCCAGTAGGCGTACGGGGTGTCGCGCTTCTTGGTGCCGGGGGAGGTCTGCTCGTAGGCGAGGTAGCGGGTGAGGGAGGAGTCCGTCCAGCCGCCGAAGATCGTCACGTGCGATCCGGACTGCGGGCTGGCCGGGTTGTTGTAGATCAGCACGTCGCCGGGCTGGAGGTCGGCCTTGCCGATCCGCTCGGCGAAGTTCGGCAGGGTCCAGGTGGTCTGGCTGCTGCCGAGGCCCCAGGCCATCGAGACGAAGCCGGAGCAGTCCTGGCGGTAGCCGTCCGACCAGTAGCTGCCCATGCCGTACGGCACCTGCTGGTCGACCCAGCCCTGGGCGCGCTGGATGATCTGCGCCCGGGTGGGCGGCTGGGTGGCGGCGCGCGGGGCGGCGAAGGCGCGAGCGCCGGGCGCTTGTCCGTAGAGGCCGCTGACCTCGCCCTGCGGGGTCTGCGGGGGCTGGGCGGTGCTGCTGCCGCCCGGGGTGGGGCCGGGGGTGGGGGCGGCGGTGGCGTGTCCGGCGGCGGCCGTCCCGCCGCCCACCGCGGTGCCGACGGCGGCCATCAGCACGGCGGCCCGGCGGCGGATGCTGCGGGCCGCGGCGTGCCCGCCCTCGTGCACGGGTGCGGCGTGCCGCCGGGCGCGGCGGCGGGCGCTGCAGCCCCCGCATATGCAGTCCTCGTCCGGTTCGACCTCGTCGAATTCCAGCAGCGGGGACAGGTGGTCGGTACGGGTCATGCTCCGCCTCTTTCCTGCGGTCTTCCTGGTCGACGCCTGACGGCGTGACAGGACTGGCCTTCCCGGGCCGGCCCCGCGTGTTACCGGGACCAAAGTCCCAAAGCGGGCGGAAGGTGGCACGGCGGATTGCGCCGGACGGGTGACAACCGTTCGGCGGCCCGGGCGTGGCGGGGGCGAGGAGGAGACGGTAGTGCCGGTGCGGGGCCTGGCGGTCGGTCAGGCGTGGCGGGGGTGCGCGGGCCGGTTCGAGGACGGCGGGGGCGGCTGGATGTCAGGGATGACTGGATGCCGGGGGGCGGCTACTGCCACTCCCAGCGGATGCCGATGTGCCCGGGCTGCTGGTCCGGGGCGAGCACGTGGGCACTCGCGGAGGCGCCGATCCAGAGCTGCTCGCGGCGGTGGTCGACGTCCGCGCCCGGCTCGCGGTCGTAGCGCTCGCAGTGCGCCGGGACGGCCGCCGGGTCGAAGTGCACCTGGAGCACGTACTCGCGCACCGGGGTGGCGAAGCGGCGGCTGTACTCCAGCGTCGGGCCGCCCGGCGGGATCTCCACCTCGTACTCGAAGACCGTGCTGTCGCCGAGTGCCAGCGGGCGGTCCAGCATCAGCTCGCCGACGGTCAGGCCGGCCTCCGGACGGCGCCGGACCCGGCCCAGCCGGCCGTGCCGCACCGAGGTGATCTCCGGGCAGCCGGTCGCCTCCTCGTCGGCCTTGTGCACGACCAGGCAGCGGCCCACGCCGCCGACGGTGGCGCGCACCACCTGGCGCATCCGCAGCAGGTTGCCGCGCCGCTCGGCATCCACGTAGTACGAGTCGTGGATGCTCAGCCGCTCCAGTTCGCCCTGCGGCGGGGCGTCCAGCTCGGCGAAGATGTCCGCGATCTGCCGTTCGCCCGGCCAGACGTCCTCCAGGCCGAGGTGGCAGGTGTTCGCGACGGCGGCCCAGCGGCCGCGCGGGCGGGGCGGGCCGAGCAGCGAGGTGAGCGCGCTGTGCGGCAGTCCGAGCAGTTCCTCCAGCAGGTGGACGGCCCTCAGCGAGCTGGCCCGTTCGGGCTGGCTGCGCCCGCGCCGCCAGTAACTCAGCGTCGTGACGCTGACTCTGACGCCACGTTGGGTGAGGGCGGCTCTGATCCTGTCCAGGCTGAGGCCGCTGGCCTCGATGGCCAGGTGCAGGGTGTCCGCGAAGCCGCCCGGGGCGGTGGCCCGCCCGGCGTGCGCGGGTGCCGGAGGCGGTGCGGGTACGGACGGGCCGGGGCGCTCCGGGCGCAGTCCGACCAGCCGGAGTCGCGCGGAGTCCTGAGGCTGCTGTGCGGCCATGCGGTGACCCTCCCCGCCAGGTGAGTTCGGAGGGGCCTGGCCGGCGCCGAGGCTCGCCGCCGACGGCTTCACCGAGCTTTGGGGAACCCTATGCACGGTCGAGAGGCTACGTCATCAGTCGTGCGTATGACAGGGGTCACGGCAGGTGAACCGAAGGGTTAGTGATCTTGAAACAGTTCGGAAACACACGCCCTCGCCGTCCGCCCACGCCGCCCGCCGCGACGGGCGGACGCACACCGCCGGGGCGGGCCGTGTCGGCGCCGCCCCGGCGGGGGTCAGGTGGTGCTACCCGCTGGTGGTCAGTTGACGTTCAGCGCGACGTCGTCGATCACGAAGCTGGTCTGGTTGGAGCCGTCCTCGGTGCCGGTGAACTTGATGGTCACGCTCTTGCCGGCGAAGGAGGAGAGGTCCAGGGTGCGCTTCACGTAGCCGGCGGCGGCGTTGACGTTGGAGTACGTCACCAGCGTGGTGCCGTTGGCCTGGACGGTCAGCTTGTCGTACGCGGTGGAGCCGGTCTCCGCGGTGTCGATGTGCAGCCAGAAGGTGAGGCTGGCGGACTTGCAGCCGGCCGGCACCGAGACGGTCTGCGACAGGGTGTCGGTGTGGGCGCTGCCGTAGCCGTCCAGCCAGGCCTTCCAGCTGCCCGAGTGGGCCGCCTGCGAGGAGCTGTTGTCGACCACGCCGCTGGAGGTGGTCCACGGGGCGGCGGTGCCGGTCTCGAAGCCGCCGTTGCCGATCAGCTGGGCCGCGGTGCAGCCGCCGGGCGGGGTGGTGGAGCCGCCGCCGAGCAGGGCGGTGGTCAGGCCGTCGGCGATCGGGGTGCCCCAGCCGGTGACCTGGTCGTAGCCCGTCCCGGCCGGGAAGTCCTGGTTGGAGCCGCTGGTCACGTCGTGGAAGGCACCGGCGTAGTTGCTGCTGTTCGCGACCGCGTACAGCTTCGGGCTCGCCTCGCCCAGCACCGGCTGGCCGGCCGCCTTGGCCTTCTGGTTGAACTGGGCCGCGTAGCCGGCCCACAGCGGCGCCGCCGCGCTGGTGCCGCCGTAGACCTGCCAGGAGCCGGCCGTGTAGATCGCGAAGCCGCTCGCCGGGTCGGCGTTGGAGGAGACGTCCGGGACGGTGCGCATGGTGCCGGTGCCGGTTTGCCAGGTCGGCTTGCCGAACACGGTGGAGACGCCGCCGCCGGCGCCGCTCCAGGCGCTCTCCGAGGAGTACGAGGTGCCGGACACCTGGAGGTTGGTGCCGCCGACGCCGGTCTGGTGCGGGCTGGACGCCGGGAAGTCGACCGCCTTGACCGACGAGCCGCTGGTGGAGCGGGTGCAGTCGCGGGAGCCGTCGTCACCGGAGGCGGAGAAGATCGAGATGCCCTGGGCGGCGGCCTGCTTGAAGGCGTTGTCCACGGCCGTCATCGAGGCGGCGGTGGTGTCAGGCTCGCAGGAGCCCCACGAGATCGAGATGACCGAGACCTGGTTGTCGGCCACGATCTTGTTGGCCATGTCGATCTCGCCCTGGTCGCTGTTGGGCGCCTCGTAGACCAGCTGGGTCGCCTTCGGCGCCGCGCCGCGGACGATCTCGCTGTCCAGCTCGACCTCGCCCTGGCCCTGGCCGGGGGCGGAGTCGTAGTTGGCGCCGTCCACCGAGACCGTGGAGACGGCCGGGCCGGACAGGCCGTACTGCGAGTCGTAGGTGGTCAGGTTGGAGGACGAGTAGCCGTCGAACTCCCAGAGGGCGACCGTCGTGCCGGTGCCGTCGGCGCCGGTCTTGTTCAGGTTGTAGGCGCCGTCGTACTGCGACGGGCCGAAGCCGCTCGGGGTCGAGGAGGCCGTGTGCGGGGTGACCGAGTTCGGCTTGGCCAGGCGGTTCTTGCGGACCGCGTGGTTGTCCAGGCCGCTCACGCCCTGGACCACGTCGGCCAGGTCGGCCGGGACGGAGGCGGCGGCGTCGTTGGCGAAGAAGGCGCGCTGCAGCTGCGGGTCGACGTAGGAGCTCTCGTGGGTGCCGAAGGCCTGCGAGATCTGCGCGTTGGTGCCGTGGGCGCTGACCACCTGGCGGTTGGCGCTCACCTCGGTGACGGTCAGGCCCTGGGCGGCCAGGTAGGTCTTGACCTGGTCGACGGCGGCCTGGGTCGGCCCGAACCGGGCGGTGAACTGCTCCGGCGTCAGGTACTTGCCGAACTCGGGGGTGCCGGGGGTGGCGACCGCGGTGAGGAAGTGGTCCAGGGCGGCGGTGTCACGCAGCTTCAGGCTGACGGCCACCGAGATCTGCTGCTCGGCCGGGACGTCGCCCTTCTTCTCCGAGTGGGCCACCGCCGGGTTGACGGTGTTCGGGAGCGCGACACGGGGAGCGGGGGCGGCCTGCGCGGTGGAGACACCGAGCGAGACGGCGGTCAGCGGCAGTACGGCTATCGCCGCGGCGAGGGCAAGGGAGCGGGGGCGCAACGGATCCTCCTCTGGCCGGCTGTGGGGGCCGGCAAGGGGCCAGAGCGTTCCGGAGTCGAAAACGCTGGCTAGAACATGACAGAACCAGTGGGCAAAGTGGCTCATGGTCAAGCAATTCGTTGCTAAAAAACAGTCAACTGTGGACACCCGGAATGCGGGGATTCCATACAGTGAATGGCCCGGATTCCGGAACCGGTCCCTACCGGTGGGGGGCGGAAGGGACGGACGTGGAATCGGGTGGGGCCGGGCGGGAAGCACGGCCGGCGTGGGCCGAATGACGACGCGCGGAAATCGGGCGCGGGCGGCGCGGAACTATGTGAAAGGCGCGGCCCGGCAGCTGCTCTGACGGCGGGCCGGGCGGGGCCGACGGAGGGGGCCGGGAGGGTCTGACGGTGGGCCTGGAAGCTCTGACGGCGGGCCGGGGCGGGTGCGCGGGGAGGCCGCGCACCCGCCGGCGGGGGTCAGGGGGTGCCGAGCCAGGCGGTGAGGGCGGTGCGGAGCTCGCCCTGGCCGGGGTCGACGGCGCCCCAGGCGGCGTAGCCGTCCGGGCGGATCAGCAGGACGGTGTCGCGCAGCTTGCCGTGCGGGTCGGCCGGGGCGGCGGTGACCATGCGGTCCGCCCAGGGTTCGGCGGCGGCCAGCTCGTCGTTGCTGACCAGGACGAACTTCCCCTCGCGCAGCGCCTCGTAGAGCCGCTCGGGGGCGGCCGGTGCGCCCTCGACGGGCTTGCGCAGCGCCGTCAGCCGCAGGTCCGGGACGCGCTTGCCGACCTGCGGGTGGGCGTCCTTCGGGGCCGGGTAGGAGATGTCGATGCCGGAGACCATCCGGGCGCCGCGCTCGGTGACCAGGTCGAGGTGGCCGCCGAGCGTGGTGAGCGCCCCGCGCAGTGCGCGGGTGGGGGCGGACTCGGCGAGGGCGAGCCGGATCAGCGCGCCGGAGGTGCGCAGCACCGTCCGGCCGACCGGGTGCCGTTCGCTCTGGTAGGTGTCGAGCAGGGCGTCGGTGGCGCGGCCCTGGAGGGCGGCGGCGAGCTTCCAGGACAGGTTGGCGGCGTCCTGGAGGCCGGTGTTCATGCCCTGGCCGCCGGCCGGGGAGTGGCAGTGCGCGGCGTCGCCGGCCAGGAAGACCCGGCCGGAGCGGTAGTTGGGGGCCTGGCGCTCGTCGCTGTGGAAGGTGGAGCTCCAGCGGACGTCGTGCAGGCCGTAGTCCTCGCCGAGGGTGGTCCGGGCGATGGCGGCGAGGCGCTCCGGCGAGGGGGTGGTGCCGTCCGGCTGCCGCTCCTTGCGGTCCCAGGCGATCAGCCGGTACCAGCCGTCGCCGAAGGGGGCCAGGAAGGAGAAGCCGGTCTCGTTGGCGCCGACGGTGATGGTGTCGGCGGGCTCGCGCTCCAGCCGGACGTCGGCGAGCATCACCGAGTCGACCACGGACTCGCCGGGGAACGGGATGCCGAGCAGGTCGCGCACGGTGGAGCGGACGCCGTCGGTGCCGACCGCGTACCGGGCGGTGAAGGCGTTCCCGTCGCGGGTCTCCAGGGTGACGCCCTCGGCGTCCTGGCGCAGGGCGGTGACCTCGGCGCCGCGCAGGATGGTCGCGCCGGCCTGCTCGGCGCGCTCCTGGAGCAGCCGTTCGACGTGGTACTGCGGGGTGATCAGGACGAACGGGAAGCGGGTGGGCAGCGAGCTCAGGTCGATGCCGAAGCGGTCGAACATCCTCAGGCCGGTGACCGGGCGGCCGGTGGCGATGAGGTCGTCGGCGAGGCCGCGGGCGTCCAGGAGCTCCAGACTGCGGGCGTGCACGGCGAAGGCCCGGGTCAGGTTGGACTCGGCGCCGCGCTTCTCCAGGACGGTGACGCCGACCCCGGCCGCGGCGAGATCGCCGGCCAGTAGCAGTCCGGTCGGTCCGGCACCGACGATCAGGATGTCGGTGGCGGTCGTCGGCTTCGCGGTCATGTGTCAGCTCCCGGTGTTCGGAGGGCGGTTGGACGCCGTGTCCGGCGTTCTCCCAGACTCCATCATCCAGGGCCCGCGGGGAGCTGTGAACCGCCGGGCCCCGGCGGTGGGTGACCGCCGGGGCCCGGAGCGGATCGGACGGGGCCGGGACGGCGCTCAGCCGTGCCGGCGGACCTCCACGGTACGGAACCGGTTGGCGACGAACGCGCCGTCGCAGTAGGCCGAGTTGGCGGCCGGGTTGGCACCGGTGCCGTGCAGGTCGGAGAAGGCGGCGGTCTGGTTGGGGTAGACGCCGCCGGTCAGGTTGAGCGAGAGCGAGACGCCGGCGTCGAGCGCGGCCGCCACCAGCAGGCCCTCCACCTCGGGCGAGGTGGTGTAGCCGGAGGCGGTCATGGCGCCCTTGTCGCGGACGGTGGTGCGCAGCAGTTCGACGGCGGCGGGGGTGGACTCGACGGCGACGGCGAAGGAGACCGGGCCGAAGCACTCGGTGCGGAAGACCGCGCGGTCGTCCGGCTTGTCGGCGTCCAGCTTGACCAGCGCGGGGGTGCGGACGGTCGCGCCGGGGAAGTCCGGCGAGGTCACCGCGCGCGGGGCGAGGGCGAGCTCGCCGTACTCGCCGCCGGCCGCGGCGGCCGAGCGCTGCAGCACGCCCGGGTTGACCACGGCGCCGAGGATGGCGGCGGCGCGGGCGTCGTCGGAGAGCAGGCCGTCGATGGCGGCGGCGAGGTCGGCGACGACCTGGTCGTAGGACTTGTCGCCCTGGTCGGTGGCGATGCCGCCGCGCGGGATCAGCAGGTTCTGCGGGGTGGTGCACATCTGGCCGCTGTAGAGCGAGAGGGCGAAGGCCAGGTTGCCGAGCATGCCCTTGTAGTCGTCGGTGGAGTCGATGACGACCGCGTTGACGCCGGCCTTCTCGGTGTACACCTCGGCCTGCTTGGCGTGCTCCTCCAGCCAGTCGCCGAAGGCGGTGGAGCCGGTGTAGTCGATCAGCCGGATCTCGGGGCGGACGGCGAGGGTCTGGGCGACGGTGCCGCCCTCGTGCTCGACGGCCAGGCAGACCAGGTTGGGGTCGTAGCCGGCCTCGGCGAGCACCTCGCGGGCGGTCCGGACGGTCAGCGCGAGCGGCAGCACGGCGCGCGGGTGCGGCTTGACCAGCACCGGGTTGCCGGTGGCCAGCGAGGCGAACAGGCCGGGGTAGCCGTTCCAGGTGGGGAAGGTGTTGCAGCCGACCAGCAGCGCGAGGCCGCGCGGGACGACGGTGAACTCCTTGGTCATCACCAGGGGTTCGCGCTTGCCCTGGGGCTTGGTCCAGTCGGCCCGGCGGGGCAGCCGGGTCTGCTCGGCGTAGGCGTAGGTGACCGCCTCCAGGCCGCGGTCCTGGGCGTGCGGGCCGCCGGCCTGGAAGGCCATGCCGTAGGCCTGGCCGGTGGTGTGCATGACGGCCTGGCCGAACTCGTGGGAGCGGGCGTTGATCCGGTGCAGGATCTCCAGGCAGACGGCGGCGCGCTCCAGCGGGGTGGCGGCGGCCCAGTCGGGGCGGGCGGCGCTCAGCGCGGCGATCAGCGCGTCCGGCTCGGCGTGCGGGTAGCCGATGCCCAGCTCGATGCCGTACGGGGAGGCCTCGCCGCCGACCAGGTCGCCGTCGGCGGGGTGGCCGTCGAGGGTGAACGGCTTGCCGAGCAGGGCGTCGAAGGCGGCCTTGCCGTCCGCCGGGCCGCTCTCGCCGTACGCCTTCGGGAACTCGGGGTAGGGCGACCAGTAGTCGCGCTTGGCGGCGGCGTCGAGGGCGGCGTCCAGGGTGGCCTGGTGGCGCTCGACCAGCTCGCCGACGAGGGGGTGGGTGACCGCTGCGGACATCTGTGCGCTCCTCAGGAGGGAGGACGGGACACGTCACAGGGTAACCGAACGATCGGTCGGCTCAAGAGGGTGCAGGGAACGGAATCCGGGAAAACGCACGGGCGCGGTGTCCGGAAACGCGCGGGCGCGGTGTCCGGAAAACGCGCGGGGGCGCGTCCGTGGTGGACGCGCCCCCGTGGGCCGGTGCCGGGCAGGGCCTACGGCACGCCCAGCTCGAAGATGACGTACCCCGCGTACCAGCCGGAGGCGACCGCGCCGAACCCCAGCACCGCGGCCAGCACCGGCCAGCTGAGCTTGCGCATCGCCACCGCGAGCGCGATCAGCAGCGGGAACGCCGGCAGCAGGTAGCGCGAGACGTTGCCGAAGATGCCGAGGCTCCCCAGCACCGAGACGATCGTGGCCAGCGTGTAGGCGGTGAGCACCAGCGGCGGGCGCAGCCGGATCAGCAGCACGATCAGCACCGGCAGGGTGAGCACGATCAGGGTGGCGAAGAGGTCCGGCACCGGGAACGCGAACGGGTAGTCGTTGCGGCCCAGCAGCACGCCGCGGATCGCGTGCCAGGTGCCCTGGCCCCAGTCGAAGTAGTGCAGCCAGGCGTCGTGCTGGAGCCGGAAGTAGCCGCCCCACTCGCCCATCCGCCAGCCCACCCAGGCCACGTAGCCGAGCAGGCCGACCGGGGCCAGCAGCATCGCGGTCAGCGGGCGCAGGACGCCGCTCTCCCGCCGGTACAGCTCCACCAGCGCGGCCAGGCCGACCGCGCCGATCAGTGCCGCGGCGGTCGGCCGGTTGAGCCCGGTGACCAGGGTGATCACCCCGGCGGCGACCCACTGCTTGGTCATCACGCAGTAGCAGGCCCAGGCGGCCAGCGCGACGAAGGTGGAGTCCGAGTAGACCGCCCACTCGGCGCCCGAGCCCGGGGCGATCGCCCAGATCCCGGCCGCGATCACGCCCGCCCTGGGGCCGGCCATCCGGTCCACCACGGCGTAGATCCCGGCGGCGGCGAACAGCGAGGCCACCACCGACACCAGCATCCCGGCGCCGTACAGGCCGAGGCCGGTGACGTCCGAGGTCATCCGCATCAGGCCCGGGTAGAGCGGGAAGAACGCGGCGGAGTTCTGCTCGACGGAGAAGCCGACCGGGCCGTTGGGGATCGTGACCAGCGCCGGGTGGTAGCCGAACTGGGCCACCTGCTGGTACCACCAGCCGTCCCAGGTGGCCAGCACGTCCCAGGGGTTGGCGCCGCCGCCGAACCGGGCCGGCTTCTTGAGGTAGTCGCCGGAGAAGGAGAGCAGCTTCATGAAGACGGTGAAGCCGATCAGCTTCAGCACCGCGTAGCACCACACCGCCGGCCCGAACCGGACCACCAGGGCGCGGGCGCCTTCCCGCCAGCCGCTGCCGGGCACGCCCCCCGGATCATCGCTGCGCTGCTCGGGCACGTCGGAGGCGACGGCCGGTATTGCGTTCATTCGGACTGGACCCCACCCTGCTGGACGTGGACGATCGTCCGCCGAGTCTAGGGCCTGCGCATCGGGGCCTGGTGTGGACCAGAGCGCCGGTGCGGACCCGACCGGACCCGATCGCGTACGGCGCGGGGCGGCCGGGGATACTCGGAGGATGGCCGATCACAGCACGCGTACCGCCTACACCGTGGAGTCACTGCTCGCGGTGACCGTCGACGTGTTCAACGAGCGCGGCTACGACGGCACCTCGATGGAGGACCTGTCCCGGGCGGCCGGGATCTCCAAGTCGTCCATCTACCACCACGTCCGCGGCAAGGAGGAACTGCTGCGGCTGGCCGTCGGGCGGGCGCTGGACGGGCTGTTCGCGATCCTGGCCGAGCCGGCGGCGGTGCGGGGCCCGGCGGTGGAGCGGCTGGAGCACGTGGTGCGCCGCACCGCCGAGGTGCTGCTCGCGGAACTGCCGTACGTGACGCTGCTGCTGCGGGTGCGCGGGAACACGGTGACCGAGCAGTGGGCGCTGGAGCGGCGCCGGGAGTTCGACCACCAGGTCGCCGAGCTGCTGCGGGCGGCGGTCGCGGACGGTGCGCTGCGTGCGGACGTCGAGCCGCGGCTGGCCACCCGGCTGCTGTTCGGGATGATCAACTCGATCGTGGAGTGGTACCGGCCGGGCCTCAAGGGCACCGACGGCGTCGCGGACGCGGTCGTCCACCTGGCCTTCGACGGGCTGCGCGCGCGGTAGCCGCCACCGGCCGGCCGGTGGCCCGGCCGTCAGTCCGGGGGGACCTGGTCGGTCTCCTCGAAGATCAGCATGGTCCGGGTGCCGAGCACCTGGGGGATGGACTGGATGCTGCCCAGCACCAGCTCCCGCAGCGCGTGGTTGTCGGCGGTGTGCACCAGCAGCAGGACGTCGAAGTCTCCGCCGACCAGGGCGATGTGGGCGACCCCGGGGAGCTGCAGCAGCTGCTCCCGGACCGTACGCCAGGAGTTCTGGACGATCTTCAGGGTGATGTACGCGGACGCGCCCTGACCTGCCCGTTCGTGGTCGACGCGGGCGGTGAAGCCGCGAATGATGCCGTCCTCGACCATCCTGGAGATCCGGGCGTAGGCGTTCGCCCGGGACACGTGCACCCGCTCGGCCACCGAGCGGATCGAGGCGCGGCCGTCCTGCTGCAGCAGCCGCAGGATCGAACGGTCGACCCGGTCGAGTCTGGACATCTGTTCAGCCGACATGACCCCCCACCCTCGCCGATTGGACACACTGCCACCAGTCGACCGCCGCTCAGGCCGAATGTCCACCACCTTGTCACGCTTCTGGTCAAGATGAACAGACGACCGAACAATCGGTAGGGAGCCCCCGCCACCCCAGGAGGTGCCCCGAGATGACCGTTCTCGACCACAGACACCACACGGCGGTGCCCGGCTGGACCCCCGGAGCCACCGCCCCGCGGACCGACCCGGCCCCCCTGCTCCCGGACGCCTCACCGGTCCGGGTGCTCGGCACCCCCGCGCTGGAGAAGTACGACCCCGCACTGCTGCGCGAGCTGTACCGCCGCCTGGTGGTCGGCCGCCGCTTCAACCAGCAGGCCACCACCCTGACCAAGCAGGGCCGGCTGGCCGTCTACCCGGCGTCCACCGGTCAGGAGGCCTGCCAGGTCGCCGCCGCGCTGGTGCTCGGCGAGGCCGACTGGCTGTTCCCCAGCTACCGCGACACCCTCGCGGTGGTCTCCCGGGGCGTCGACCCGCTGGAGGCGCTGACCCTGCTGCGCGGCACCGCCCACACCGGCTACGACCCGCGCGCCACCCGCACCGCCCCGCTCTGCACCCCGCTCGCCACCCAGGCCCCGCACGCCGTCGGGCTGGCGCACGCCGCCCGGCTGGCCGGCGATCCGGTGGTCGCACTGGCCATGCTCGGCGACGGCGGCACCAGCGAGGGCGACTTCCACGAGGCGCTGAACTTCGCCGCGGTGCTCCAGGCACCGGTGGTCTTCCTGGTGCAGAACAACGGCTACGCGATATCCGTCCCGCTCAGCGCGCAGTCCGCCGCGCCCACCCTCGCCCACAAGGCCGTCGGCTACGGCATGCCGGGCCGGCTGGTGGACGGCAACGACGCGCCCGCCGTGCACGGCGTCCTGACCGAGGCGGTCGAGCGGGCCAGGACCGGCGGCGGCCCGACCCTGGTCGAGGCGCTCACCTACCGGGTCGAGGCGCACACCAACGCCGACGACGCCACCCGCTACCGCACCGATCCGGAGGTGGCCGCCTGGCGGGAGTACGACCCGATCCTGCTGATGGACCGCTCGCTGCGCGAACTCGGCGTCCTGGACGACGCGCTGGTGCAGTCGGCGGCCGACGAGGCGGAGGCGCTGGCGGCCCGGATGCGGGCCGAGTTCCACGTCGACCCCGAGCTGGACCCGATGGCGCTGTTCACCCATGTCTTCGCCGAGCCGACCCCGCAACTGCGGGAACAGGCCGCCCAGTTGTCCGCCGAGCTGGCCGCCGAGGCCGAGGTGCAGCACTGATGAACCAGACGGCCACACCGACCCGTACGGCGACCATGGCGCAGGCGCTCAACGCGGCGCTGCGCGACGCCCTGCGCGAGGACCCGGCGGTGCACGTGCTCGGCGAGGACGTCGGCGCGCTCGGCGGCGTCTTCCGGATCACCGACGGGCTGACCGCCGAGTTCGGCCCCGACCGCTGCCTGGACACCCCGCTGGCCGAGGCCGGCATCCTCGGCACCGCGATCGGCATGGCGATGTACGGGCTGCGCCCGGTCGTCGAGATGCAGTTCGACGCCTTCGCCTACCCGGCGCTGGAGCAGCTGTTCTCGCACGTCGCCAAGATGCGCAACCGCACGGCCGGCCGGCTCCCGCTGCCGATCACCGTCCGCATCCCGTACGGCGGCGGCATCGGCGGGGTCGAGCACCACAGCGACGCCTCCGAGGCGTACTACGCGGCCACCCCCGGCCTGCACGTGGTCACCCCGGCGACGGTCGCCGACGCGTACGGGCTGCTGCGGGCCTCGATCGCCTCCGACGACCCGGTGGTCTTCCTGGAGCCCAAGCGGCTCTACTGGGGCAAGGACGGATTCGACCCGGCCACGCCGGTCGAGCCGATCGGCCGGGCCGTGCTGCGGCGGCCCGGCACCTCCGCCGTGCTGATCACCTACGGGCCCTCGCTGCCGGTCTGCCTGGAGGCGGCCGAGACGGCGAAGGCCGAGGGCTGGGACCTCGCGGTGCTGGACCTGCGCACCCTGGTGCCGTTCGACGACGAGACGGTCTGCCGGGTGGTGCGCTCGCTCGGCCGGGCCGTGGTGGTGCACGAGGCGAGCGGCTTCGGCGGCACCGGCGCGGAGATCGCCGCCCGGGTCACCGAGCGCTGCTTCCACCACCTGGCCGCGCCCGTGCTGCGGGTGACCGGCTTCGACATCCCGTACCCGCCGCCGATGCTGGAGCACCACCACCTGCCCGGGGTGGACCGGATCCTGGACGCGGTCGCCCGGCTGCAGTGGGAGGACCGAGGATGATGCCCGTCGTGCGCGAGTTCCGGCTGCCCGACCTCGGTGAGGGACTCACCGGGGCCGAGGTGGTGCGGTGGCTGGTCGAGGTCGGCGAGGTGATCGCGGTCGACCAGCCGGTGGTGGAGGTGGAGACCGCCAAGGCCGTGGTGGAGGTGCCCTGCCCGTACGGCGGGGTGGTCACCGCCCGGTACGGCGAGGAGGGCGAGGAGATCGCCGTGGGCGCGCCGCTGGTGACGGTCGCGGTGGCTCCGGCGGACGGGGCCTCGCTGCTGGTCGAGGCGGCGGCCGGGATGCTGGCCGAGGCGGCGGCGGAGGTGGAGCGGCCGCTGGTCGGGTACGGGGTCGCCGAGCCGGGGAAGGGCGGGCGGCGGCGCCGGGTGGGGGGTGCTGTTCCTGCTGTCGTTCCTGTTGCTGTTCCGGTTGTTGTTGCGGCTCCCGCGCTGGTGGTGCGGACCGTTCCGGGCGTGGTGCCGGTGATCTCACCGCTGGTGCGGCGGCTGGCCCGGGAGCAGGGGGTCGACCTGGCCGCGCTCTCCGGCAGCGGCCCGGACGGGCTGATCATGCGCGCGGACGTCGAACGGGCGGTCGCGGTGAAGGCGGCGGCCCCGACGGCGCCGACGGCTCCGGCGCCGGTTGCGCGGGAGGGCGTCGTCCCGCTGCGCGGGCTGCGCAAGGCGGTGGCCGAGAAGCTCAGCCGCAGCCACCGGGAGATCCCCGCCGTGACCTGCTGGGTGGACACCGATGCCACCGAACTGATGCTGCTGCGGCGGCAGTTGAATGCCGCCCCGGGCCCGAAGGTGAGCGTGCTGGCGCTGCTCGCCCGGATCTGCACGGTCGCGCTGGCCCGCTTCCCGGAACTCAACTCCAGTATGACGGAGGACGGTTCGGGCATCATCCGGCACTCGGCGGTGCACCTGGGCTTCGCCGCGCAGGGCGAGCGGGGTCTGGTCGTCCCGGTGGTGCGGGACGCCCACACCCGCACCACCGAGCAACTCGGCGAGGAGCTGGGCCGGTTGACCGAGGCGGCGCGCGACGGCTCGCTCACCCCGGCCGAACTGACCGGCGGCACCTTCACGTTGAACAACTACGGGGTGTTCGGTGTGGACGGCTCCACCCCGATCCTGAACCACCCCGAGGCGGCGATGCTCGGGGTCGGCCGGATCGTCGCCAAACCCTGGGTGCACGAGGGGGAGTTGGCGGTGCGCGAGGTCGTGCAGCTGTCGTTCACCTTCGACCACCGGGTCTGCGACGGCGGGACGGCGGGCGGCTTCCTGCGGTTCGTCGCGGACTGCGTGGAGCGGCCGGGGACGCTGCTGCGGCAGCTCTGAGCACGGCTCGGTCGCCCTGGGTGGCGTGCTCCGCACCCAGGGCGACAGGGCGTGAATCGAGGGAGACTAGCGCGTCCCGGGCCCGGGTGTCCGGGCTTCGCGTGATTTGTCGGATGAGCAGTTCGGGCGTGCCACGCTGCCTAGGCGCCAGCAGAGACAAGCCAGGTGGTGGCGCAGGGCGGCCGGAGGCGAAACGATTCTCTTGGGTACTCGAAACGTTGCGGTGAAGTCCCGCAGAACACTTCTGGTCCGCACCGGGTACGGCTCGGCGGGCGCCGCCTCCGTCCCGGGCCTGCCGGAGCTCCCGGCGGACGTGGCGGCGGACGCGGTGGCCGGGGCGGGGCCCGAACGGCCGCCGATGCCGCTGGACCCGCCGGACCTCCCGCCGCAGATCCCGGCCGAGGCGCCGACGGCCGTCCTCCCGGCGGTGCCCGCCCTCCCGTGGGTGCCCGCCCCGCCGGTGCAGCCGCCGGCCGTCCCCGCGCCCGGCTACCCGGAGCCGCCCGCCGAGCCGCCGGCCGCCCCCGCGTTCCGGCCGCTGTTCACCGATGCTCCCGGCCTCAACTGGGCTGGACCCGGAGACAGTTGGACCAGGGCCTGGGCCACGCAGGAGCCCGCCGAGGGCCGGCCGACCCAACTGTCGGCCCCGTTGCCCGCCCCGCTGCCCGCCCCGGACCGGGGCGCCCCCGACCGCGGCGCCTCCGCCGTCGAACAGCCGCTCACCGTACGGGACGTGGAGCTGATCCGGGCCAGCCTGGCGGTCGTCGAGCCGGTCGCCGACCGCGCCACCGCGCACTTCTACGCGCTGATCTTCCTGCACCACCCCGAGGTCCGGGCGCTCTTCCCCGCCGCCATGGACGTCCAGCGGGACCGCCTGTTCCGCGCGCTGCTGGCCGCCGCCCGCAGCGCCGACGACCCGGCCGGCCTGCGCGTCCACCTCGGCGCGCTCGGCCGCGGCCACCGCCGGTACGGCACGCTGACCGGCCACTACGGCCCGGTGGGCGAGTGCCTGGTGCAGGCGCTGGCCAGGTACGCGGGCAGCCGGTGGGACGCCGAGACCGAGCTGGCCTGGCGCCGGGTCTACCGGCTGGTCTCCTCGATCATGATCGAGGCCGCCGAGGACGCCGCCCGCACCTCGCCGCCCTGGTGGCAGGGCGAGGTGGTCCGGCACGAGCGCCGCACCCGGGACGTCGCGGTGATCACCGTCCGGCCGGACCAGGCGTACCCGTACCGGGCCGGGCAGTACACCAGTCTGGAGACGCCCTGGTGGCCGCGGGTCTGGCGGCACTTCTCGTTCGCCTCGGCCCCCCGGCCGGACGGGCTGCTGACCTTCCACGTGAAGGCCGTCCAGGCGGGCTGGGTGAGCAACGCGCTCGTCCACCGGGCCGCGCCCGGGGACGTCCTGCGGCTGGGCCCGGCGGCCGGCACGATGACCGCCGACCACGTCGCCGGCGCGGACCTGCTCTGCCTCGGCGGCGGCACCGGCATCGCGCCGATCCGCGCGCTGGTCGAGGAGGTGGCCGAGCGCGGCACGCCGGTCGGCGCCGTCGACGTGTTCTACGGGGCCCGCCGCGCCGCCGACCTGTACGAGCTGGACGGGTTGGACGAGTTGGCCCGGCGGCTGCCGTGGCTCACGGTGCGGCCGGTGCTCTCCGGCACCGGGCCGGCCGAGGGTGCGCTGACCGGCGAACTCCCGGAGGTGGTAGGGCGGTTCGGTCCGTGGGCCGGGCGGGAGGCGTTCCTCAGCGGGCCGCCCGCGATGGTCCGCCGGGGCGTGGGGGTGCTGCTGCGCTCGGGCGTGCCGGCCGAGCGGATCCGGCACGACCTGGTGGGCGACCTCGCGGCGGGGTGAGCGGGCGGCGGGGTGATCGGTCGGTCAGCCGAGGTCCGGGGCGAGCAGCGCGCGGACGCCCTCGATGTTGGCCGCCAGGTACGCCCGCAGCCGGGGCGGGACGACGTTGACGGAGGTCACCCCCTCGCGGGTGAACGGCAGCCGGACCACCTGGTACTCGCCGTTGGGCTCGTCCACCTCGGGGCCGTGCCGCCGGCTGAGGTCCATCGAGGCGAGCCGGCAGGCGAAGAAGTGCTGCACCTTGACCCCGTGCGGGTGGAGCAGGGTGCCGTCGTCATGGTGCGTGTGGCTGATGGTGTCGACGAAGGCGGGCACCACGTCGACGATCTTGCCGCCGAGTTCCTCGTCCACCTCGCGGTGCAGCGCCTCGACCACGGTGCGGTCGCCGCGTTCGACCCCGCCGCCGGGAGTGATCCAGTACGGCTGGGGCGAGCCGGGCCGGACCCGCCGGATCAGCACGATCGAGGCCGGGCCGTACGGGTCGTCCGGGTCGAGCTCCAGCAGGATCGCCCGCGCGGTGCGCTTCACCACCGGGCGGGGCGGCGGGGTTCGGTTGTCGGGGCCCATGGCGACCTCCGGGGCTGGAGCGTTGTGCGGGAGTCTCCCGCGGGACGGTCCGGCCGAAACCCGCCCGAACCGGTGCGTCCGTTCGGGGGCGGGGAGTAACTGCGGATAGATCTTGGATAGCGAAGGTGAATCTTGAACTGATCTTCCAAATGTCGATCGATTCTGATATTTACCTTTGAATCGAAGGATTTTGCCGAGTGATCGCTGTAAGAGTGATTGCAGGGAGGTCGTCCCTGTGCTGCAATGAGCCACTATCGGGCAGATCGGAGGGCTTCGCTCCGGATGCCCTTTCTGTGCATTGACTCGGGCTGGGGGATGGACGTGGCCATGGATCAGATCGCAGAGCCGTCCAGGACGGTCCGCACCGGGCGCGTCGCCAGGTCGCCGACGCCCACCTCGCCGCCCGGCGGCCCGCCGACGCCCACCTCGCCGTCCACCTCGCCGTCGACCTCGCCGGGCAAGGGCCGCGGCCCCACCCTGATCGGCTCCGTCCAGCGGGCGCTGCGGCTGCTGGAGGCCGTCGGGGGATTCCGGCAGGGCGCCACCGCCAAGCAACTGGCCCGCGCCGCCGGACTGCCGCTCGGCACCGCCTACCACCTGCTGCGCACCCTCACCCACGAGGGCTACCTCCGGCGCTCCGACGGCCGGTTCTTCTACGGGGAGTCGGTCAACGGCATAGGCCGGGCCGACGACCGGCAGTCCGACCGGCACGACCTGCGCGCGCGGATGCAGCGGTTACGGGACGAACTCGGGGCCCCGGTCTACTTCGCGCTCTACCGGGACGGCGAGATCCACGTGGTGGACGTCGCCGACGACCCCGGCCGCCCCGCCGTCCAGCCCTGGGCCGACCTCCGCGCCACCGGCCACGCGCACGCCATCGGCCAGTGCCTGCTCGGCCAACTGTCCGAGGAGGAGCGCCGTGACCACCTCGCCCGCCACCCGCCGGTCGGGCTCACCCCCTCCACCGTCACCGGCGAGGCTGCCGTCCTGCGCCGGCTCGCCTCGCTGCGGCCGACCATGCCCGTCCTGGAGCGTCAGGAGTACGCGCTCGGCACCGTCTGCGCGGCCGTCCCCATCACCGTCGGGCCGATGGTCGCCACCATGGCCCTGTCGCTGCCCGTCGAACAGGCCGACCGGCTGACCGTCGTCGCCGGCCAACTGCGGCGCAGCGTGGGCGCGATGGGCCCGTCGTTCGTCCTCTGACGCTCCTCGGGCCGGAACGGATCCCGTTCGTTCACCATTTGAAAAAGCACACCTTGTCCACTACGTCCCCAAACGTGGACGATGGTGATCTAACAGGGATTGGTTGCACAAAACCGTCAGAAACTGCCCCTCACCCAGCAATTGACGATCCCGGCCCCCCACCCGAAGCCCCCCGCATCCGAAGCCCGCCGCCCTCCACCCCACGGCCCACCCGGCCGCTCCCCCCACGCCCCACGAGAGGTACTGGCGCCATGCAGCACAGCACAGTCCAGGGACACCTGGTGATGAACCTCGTGGTCTCGCACGAGCTCTCCTTCCGCATCGTGGTGGACCTGGAGTACGAGCCCGACGACCCGTACGCCGTCCGGTTCACCTTCCACCTGCCCGGCGACGAACCCGTCACCTGGGTGTTCGCGCGCGAGCTGCTGCTCGACGGCATCAGCCGGCCCTCCGGCGAGGGCGACGTGCACATCCACCCGGTCGGCGAGGAGCTCACCGAGGTCTGCATCGTGCTGCACTCCCCCGAGGGGGACGCCCTGCTGCGGGCCTCGGCGCCGCCGCTGGTCGCCTTCCTGGCGCGCACCGACCGGCTGGTGCCGATGGGCCAGGAGATCACCGGGCAGGAACTCGACGCCCAGCTCGCGGACATCCTCCGGGGATGTGAGAACGCGGGGTGAGCGGTGGCCGCACCGCCGCCACCGACGAAGGGGCCCGCGCCGGGTGAACCACCCGGGCGCGGGCCCCTCTCGTGTTCGGCCGGTCGGTGACCGGCCAGGTCGGGTTCGGCCAGTCGGTGCCCGGCCACGGCCGAGGTCAGTCGTCGTCCAGGGCCAGGTGCAGCCCCCACGAGACCAGGCTGATGATCAGCGAGCCGAGCAGTGCCGGCACGAAGCCCGTGACGTTGAAGTCCAGGTGCAGCTTGCCCGCGGCCCAGGAGGTCAGCCACAGCATCAGGGCGTTGATCACGAAGGTGATCAGCCCCAGGGTGAGGATGAACAGCGGGAACGAGAACAGCTTGACCAGCGGCTTGATCAGGAAGTTGACCAGGCCGAAGACCACGGCGACGGCGACCACCGTCAGGGCCTTGTGTCCCAGGTCGGCCTTGCCGGTAGCGAGTTGGATACCGTTGACGATCCAGGCGGCGACCCAGATGGCCACCGCGTTGATCACTGTCTTGATGAGGAAACCCTTCATGACGCCCAAGCCTGGCAGGCCCCGCCGTCCCGGGGGAAGCTCTCCTCGGACATGTTGGCGCTCCCGCCGGACATCTTGGCGCCCCCGGTCCGGCGCCCGTGGTGTTGAATGCCCGTGGCCCGCACGGTGGATGGACGAAGGAGGGGAGCAGCGGTGAAGCTGTTCCGGTTGGACGAACTGGACGTCGAACGCGCGGCGAACGACGGCGCGTACCTGCGCTTCCTGCGCGAACCGCGGATGTCCGCCGGGCTCTACGCGCTCTCCCCCGGCGACACCGACCCGCAGACCGCGCACGACCAGGACGAGATCTACCAGGTGATCAGCGGCCGCGCCGAACTGACCGTCGGCGCCGAGACCGCCACGGTCGGTCGCGGCACCGTCGTCTACGTCCCGGCCGGCACCGAGCACCGCTTCCACCACGTCACCGAGGAACTGCGGGTCCTGGTGGTGTTCTCCCCGCCCGAGGGCTGACCGTCCGCGGACCGATCGGGAACTGGCCGGGGACTGACCGTCCGCGGGCCGGCCGGGGCCGACCGTCTAGGGTCCTGGGCATGAGCAAGAGCCTGACGGAAGAACTCTGGGCGGCCATCGAGCCGGTGTACGCCGAGATCCTCGCCCACCCCTTCATCGGCGGCCTCACCGACGGCACCCTGCCGCGTGCGGCCTTCCGCCACTTCGTCGTCCAGGACTCGCACTACCTGCGCGACTACGCCCGCGCGCTCGCCGTCTGCGCCGCCAAGGCGCCCGGCGAGGAGGACGTGCGGGCCTTCGCCGACGACGCGGTCGGCGCGCTGGCCGCCGAACAGGGCATGCACGCCGAGTTCCTGACCGCCTTCGGCGGCAGCGCCGAGCAGGTCGCCGCCGAACCGGTGCTGCCCACCACCCGGGCCTACACCAGCTACCTGCTGGCCACCGTCTACGGCGGCTCCTTCGCCGAGGCCGTCGGCGCGGTGCTGCCCTGCTACTGGATCTACGCCCGGGTCGGCGAGGCGCTGCTCGCCCAGGGCTCCCCCGATCCGCTGTACGCCAAGTGGATCGCCACCTACGGCGACGAGGCGTTCCAGTCCGTCGTCCGCCGGGTGCTGGCGCTCACCGACCGCCTCGGCGAGGAGATCTCCCCGGCCGAACGGCGCCGGGTCGTCGAGCACTTCACGACCACCTCTCGCTACGAGTGGATGTTCTGGGACGCCGCCTGGCGCGGCGAGCGCTGGCCGGTCTGACCGCTGGTCGCAGGGGGTGCGGGGCCCTTTCCGGGGGTCGTCCCCGAGGCCCGTACCCGGGTCTCCCCGGGGCCCCGGGTCGGGGTGATCTAGGGGTTCTCTCCGGGCCATCGGGCCTCGTTCCGGCACTCGTGTCCCCGTACGATCGAAGTACCGAAAGCAAGCGGGATGCGGCACCGGACGGCAGCCGACCCCACGGGGAGAGAAGGAACGGTCATGGCTGAGCTCTGGAAGTCGCTGCCCTCCTGGGTGCGGAACATCGTCATCCCGGTGCTGGTCCTGGTGCTGCTCTGGAACATCGTGGGATTCGTCTTCGGTGTCGTCGGCGCCCTGCTGAGCATCATGATCAAGGTGCTGGTCGTCGCCGGTATCGCCGCCGCCGTGGTGGTCCTGGTGAAGAAGGCCGCCAAGGGCTGAGCAACCGCCCGAGGCCCGGCCCCCTGGACGGGGGGCCGGGCCTTCGGCGTTCCTGGCGCGGCGTCCGGCCGGCCGGAGGCGTGCTGGACCTGCGGCGATCGGCTCGCTACGGTGTTGGGCGTCATGTGCAGGCAACACCGCCTGCCGACGCGGGAGCTCGGAGCACCGGGCTGAGAGGGCGCTGACCGGGACGTCGACGGACGGACCGACGGCTGCGTCGACCGCAGGAACCTGACCGGGTAATGCCGGCGTAGGGAGTTTGAGGTCAGATGACCACGTTCGAAGCACAGCCGCAGCCTGCCCGCAGCACCGGGAACAGCGGCACCGAGGCCGGCGGCAGCGAGACCGGCGAGGCCGCCACCGCCTCCGTCACCAGCGCCGGTACCGGCTACCCCACCCCGGCCTGGCGCAAGGCCTACCGCGAAGGGTCCCGGCCCGACCTGCGGGTCCCGTACCGCGAGGTGCAGCTCACCAACGGCAGGACCGTCCCGCTGTACGACACCTCCGGCCCGTACACCGACCAGGCCTACGAACCCGACGTGCGGCGCGGCCTGCCCGCCCTGCGCGACGCCTGGATCCGCCTGCGCGGCGACGTCGAGGAGTACGACGGCCGCGAGGCGCGCCCCGAGGACGACGGGATCAAGCACACCTCGCCGCGCGGCGGGAACCTGCGCAACCTGGACGCCGTCTTCCCGGGCCGCCCGCGCCGCCCGCTGCGCGGCCGCGGCGGTGCCGCCGTCACCCAACTCGCCTACGCCAAGCGGGGCGTGGTCACACCCGAGATGGAGTTCGTGGCGCTGCGCGAGGGCCTCGCCCCCGAGTACGTGCGGGCCGAGGTGGCCCGCGGCCGGGCCGTCATCCCGGTCAACGTGAACCACCCCGAGGTGGAGCCGGCGATCATCGGCACCAACTTCCTGGTGAAGATCAACGCCAACATCGGCAACTCCGCCGTCACCTCCTCGATCGAGGAGGAGGTGGAGAAGATGACCTGGGCCACCCGTTGGGGCGCCGACACCGTCATGGACCTCTCCACCGGCCGCAACATCCACACCACCCGCGAGTGGATCCTGCGCAACTCCCCCGTGCCGATCGGCACCGTGCCGCTCTACCAGGCCCTGGAGAAGGTCGACGGCAAGGCCGAGGACCTGAGCTGGGAGGTGTACCGGGACACCGTCATCGAGCAGTGCGAGCAGGGCGTCGACTACATGACCGTCCACGCCGGCGTCCTGCTCCGGTACGTCCCGCTGACCGCCCGCCGCAAGACCGGCATCGTCTCGCGCGGCGGCTCGATCATGGCCGCCTGGTGCCTGGCGCACCACCAGGAGAACTTCCTCTACAGCAACTTCGAGGAGCTCTGCGACATCCTCGCGCGCTACGACGTCACCTTCTCGCTCGGCGACGGCCTGCGCCCCGGCTCCATCGCGGACGCCAACGACGAGGCGCAGTTCGCCGAACTGCAGACCCTCGGCGAACTCGGCCGGATCGCCCGCGAGCGCGACGTCCAGGTGATGATCGAGGGCCCGGGCCACGTCCCGATGCACAAGATCAAGGAGAACATGGATCTCCAGAAGGAGATCTGCGACGAGGCGCCGTTCTACACCCTCGGCCCGCTCACCACCGACGTCGCCCCCGGCTACGACCACATCACCTCGGGCATCGGCGCCGCGATGATCGCCTGGTGGGGCACCGCGATGCTCTGCTACGTCACGCCCAAGGAGCACCTGGGCCTGCCCAACCGCGACGACGTCAAGACCGGCGTGATCACCTACAAGATCGCCGCCCACGCCGCCGACCTCGCCAAGGGCCACCCCGGCGCCCAGGACTGGGACGACGCCCTCTCCGACGCCCGCTTCGAGTTCCGCTGGGAGGACCAGTTCAACCTGGCCCTCGACCCGGAGACCGCCCGCGCCTTCCACGACGAGACCCTCCCCGCCGAACCCGCCAAGACGGCCCACTTCTGCTCGATGTGCGGCCCGAAGTTCTGCTCGATGAAGATCAGTCAGAAGATCCGCGCCGAGCACGGTGACGGTTCCAGCGCCGTGGAGACCGAGTTCGACGCCGAGGCCCTGGCCGGCATGGCGGAGAAGTCCGCCGAGTTCGCCGCCCAGGGCAACCGCGTCTACCTCCCCCTGGCCGACTGAGGCTGCCGCGCACGGCGAGCCCTCCCCGGGTGCGGGGGAGGGCTCGCCGCGCGAACCGCGCGGGCTTGGCTGTCTGCATTGTGCAGGCATCGGCGCTAGAATGCAGATATGACAGCGCTCACCATCCGGGACGTCCCGGACGACCAGATCCAGACCCTGAAGGTCCGCGCCGCCCAGGCCGGCAAGTCGCTGCAGGCGTTCATGCAGGACCTGATCGCCAGGGAGGCGTCCAGGCCCACGATGGCGGAGATGATGGCGCGGCTGGACCGCGAGACCACCGCCCGTGTCAGTGCCGCCGACGTCGTCGCGGCCATCGACGAGGGGCGAGCCGGGCGTTGATCGTCATCGACTGTTCCGCCCTGGTCCTGGTCCTCACGGCGCACGGCCCGGACGGAGAACTCGTCCGGGGCCGGGTGGCCGCGGCGGGGGACGTCTACGCCCCCACCCTCCTGGACTACGAGATCCAGTCGGCCCTCCTCGGCATGCAGCGGGGCGGCAAGCTGACCGAGCGGGAAGTGGAACGAGCGGTCGCCGCCTACCGGATGCTTCCCATCGCCAAGCGGGAGACGCTGGCGTTCTGGGACAGGGTGAAGAAGCTGCACGCCAACCTCAGCGCCTACGACGCCCAGTACGTCGCCCTGGCGGAGGCCCTCGGCGTACCGCTGATCACCAGTGACGCGAGGATCAGGCGCAGCGGCGCGGCGAAGTGCGACATCGAGGTCTTCGCCGCGGACCTCCCTTAGCCGGAGCGGCGCGCCTCGGTGGCGCAACCGGGTCCACCTCCCGGCGCCCGTCTTTTTCGGCCCGTCCGGGTCGGCCGCTGTTATATTCAAAGGTGTTGTTGGCCTTATATATCGGAGGCATGTATGAGCGTGACGACCATCGACCTGGACGATGACGCCCTGGCGAAGGCTCTGCGTTTCTCCGGAGGGGCGACCAAGAAGGACGTGGTGAACACGGCCCTCCGTGAGTACGCCGAGAGGCACGAGCGTGCTGCTCGGCGTGCGCGGCACATGCAGGCTGCCCAGGAATGGGACTACGAGGGCTGGCAGCAGCTCCATGACGCGGAGAAGCGGGGAGCGGAGTGATCCGGTACCTCGTGGACTCCACTGCCGTGTGGCGGTTGCTTCGCGAGCAGCACCTGAACGACGCGTGGGGGGAGGACATCGACCTGCGCGTGATCGGGTCGTGCGCTCCCCAGCGCACCGAATTCCGGCGTTCCGCCCGCAATCTCGTCCATTACGAGCAGATGGGCGCGATGTTCTCCGACCTGTACCCCGACGTGCCCCTGTCGAAGAACATGTGGGGCTGGATCGAGTCCGCCCAGTTCCGGCTCGCCCAGAGCGGCGGCGCCGTCCGGGCGCTGTCCACCGTCGATCTGATGATCTGCGCCACCGCGGCCCACCACGGGCTGATCGTGCTGCACGACGACAACGACTTCGCCACCGTTGCCGGTGTGCTGACCGACGTTGTTCAACGCAGCGTTCGCGACGTTCCGCGGTAGGTGGGCAGGTCCGCGACGGGGTGCCGCGGAGTACCGTTGGGAGACAACCGAGGACATTCCGTATACCGGTACCGGCGCTGGTGTCGCCCTAGGTCATGACAGGTCCCTGCGGACCGGACGGGCGGCTTCTGATGCTGCCGATCCCCCTCCCTGTTCCCGCCACCCCCGGGCCGTGGTCCGTGCCCGGTGTCCCGTTGCTGCCACGTCTGGTGCTGGAGCCGACGATGTCGCGGGGCGGGGTCTTCGACGGCGCCTGGTGGCCGCGTTCGAACCGGGTGCTGGCCGAACTGCCGGACTTGGTCACCGCGCTCGGTGCCCACCTGGGGCGCATCATCCGGGTGGGCCTGGACACCTCGGCCTGGGACGGCGTGCCCCGGTCCGTCGTGGTGAACGGCCTCCTGATCAGGGTCAACTGGCTCACCAGCAGCCACGCGACCATCAGCGTCACCCGCGGCTTCCAGGACCACTTCCTCCTCCTGGTGGTGCCGCCCCGTACCGACCCGGAGAAGGCCTCCACGGCGATGGCGGGGGCGTCCGCGACCGGGAACCACACCCCGGCGGCCGAACTGCTGACCTCCTGACGGCTGTTGCCCACCGGAACCCGGTGAGCCGAGCCGGAAGACGACGGTCTGCACCCGGGGGGAACCGGCTCCCCCGTGCGGGGGAGCAGCGGCGCACCACCGGACGTCGTACCGGGGTATGACGGTTGATCCGGCCCCGTGGTGTGACGACCGCCCGGTCGGTGTCACGGGAGGGTGAGGCCAACAGCCGAACGAGGGTGAGGAGCCCGAAGATGTCCGCGATCCGCCGTCAGACCAGCACCGCCGCCCGGGCCTTCCTGGCGTTGCCGGCCGGGGTGGTGGGGGCGGCGCTGGTGCTCGCCGGCCGGCCCGGTCGGGCCGCGCGGTGGCAGGCGTGGGTGTCCGGGGGCCGGGGCTGGACCGGTGGCCGGGTGCTGGGGCGGGCGGCGCTCGGGTTGCCGTTGGACGCGGCGGCGTTCCTGCTGGTGGGGTACTCGCTCTTCAACTCGGTGCGGAACTTCGGGTACCCGGTCTGGTACCTGGACACGGACTACCACCAGGCCTGGGGCGGCCCGACCATGGCCGGGGTGTGGGCGGTGCACGCGGCCGGCTGGGGGCTCTGCCTGTACGTGCTGCTGCGCTGGCCGGTGGGGTGGCTCGCGCGCGGCCAGCGGGCGCTGGGCGAGCGGCTGCTGGGCGGGCGGCCGCCGGTGTCCGGTGTTCAGGTGACGTCGTCGGGGCTGGTGAAGGCGGGGCTGGTGTAGCCGGGGGCGGTGAAGTCGGGGGCCGGGGTGGGGACGGTGCCGGGGCTGGTGAAGTCGGGTGAGGTGTAGTCGGCGGTGGGGACGGGGCCCGGGCTGGAGAAGTCGGGTGAGGTGTACCCCGGGCTGGTGAAGTCGGGGGCGCCGGCGGGGACGGCGGGCAGGTGGGTGTGTAGGTAGGGGAGCAGGCCGCGGTCGCGCAGCGCGGTGCGCCATTCGCGGCGGGCGTCGGCGAGTTCGGCGGCGAGTTCGGGGTCGGTGCCGGCCGGGGCGGCGGCGCCGCCGTCGCGTATGGCGGTGAGGACGAGTCCGATGATGCCGATGGCCATGGCGGCGACTCCGGCGGCGAGGGCGACCCAGCCGGCGGTGACGAGGCTGCGGGCGAGGGTGAGGTCGGGGTTGGTGGCGCGCAGCAGGTAGCCGATGAGCAGCAGGACGAGGGCGGCGGTCCAGGCGAGGACCGGGGTGAGCACGGTGAGGACGGGGAAGAGTCCGGCGCCGCCGTTGGCGGAGCGCAGCTGGGTGAGCAGTCCGGGGGCGATGGGTTCGGCGCCCGGGGGTGGCGGGGGTGTGGTGCGCAGGGTCTCGCGCAGCTGGGTGTAGTGCGTGTACTCGGTGGCGGCCGCGGCGGCGATGGCGTCGGCGTCGCGCAGGGCGCGGATGTGCAGCTGGTCGGTGGTGAGCGCGCCGGGGGCGCGCAGGGCGGTGAGGACGGTGCGGTCGCGCAGGGCTTCGGCGAGGAGGCGCTCGTATTCCGGGCGGTCCTCGGCGAGCAGCGGCGGGGGGTTGGTCATGGGGACCCCGTTCATGCGGACCCCGGTTCGCTCCGCCCCAGGGGCCGCGGGACCCTCAGGGGCGCCGAAACGGGCGCGGAGGCGGGCCGCCGGACGGGCGGCCGGGTGTGGTGTGCCTCATGGTAGGGGCGGGCGCGGCCGTGCTGACAGTCGGTTTCCGGAATTTCGCGCCCCGGCCCGCGCGCGTGCGGTGGCCCGGGCGCCGGGAACGTCCGTTCGACCGGCCCCGGTCCGCGGGCCTCAGTTGACGGGGAGTCGGGCGACGAGCAGGCGCCCTTCCATGGTGACGCCGCCGTCCATGGCCACCGCGAGGTCGTCGGCGTAGACGTAGGGGCCGGGGATGTGCGGCGGCTGGCCGTCGTCGGCGTGCACCGCGCCGGTGAGGTACGGGATGGGGCTGTGCCCGTGCACGATGCGGGTGCCGCCGTAGGTGTCGAGGAGTTCGTGGACGGCGGTCGGGCCGGCGTCGCCGCGGAAGGCGAAGCGCTTGGTGAAGCGGCGGAAGCAGTCCCACCACTCGTCGACGCCCTCGTCGGCGAGCAGGCTGTGGACGGCGTCGTTGACGTCGGGGATGGACTCGCCGTACTCCAGGTACGCGGTGGTGTCGGAGTGCAGCAGCAGGTGGCCGTCCTCCAGCGCGATGGCGGGCAGCCGGGAGAGCCAGCTGATGTGGTGGCCCTCCAGGCGGTCCAGGTCGTGCTGCTGGCCGCCGTTGAGCCGCCAGGCGGCGAGGAAGGAGGCGGTGCCGGCGGTGGACTGGACGGGTTCGTCGCCGTACCGGGCGGCGCCGAGGAAGAGCAGTTCGTGATTGCCCATCAGGGCGCGGCAGTAGCCGCCGGCGGCGGCGGCTTCGGCGGCGAGTTGCATCACGAGGTCGATGACGCCGATGCCGTCGGGGCCGCGGTCGGTGAAGTCGCCGAGGAACCAGATCCGGGAGCGGCCGGCGGACCAGTGGCCTTCGGCGTCGATCAGGCCCTGGTGGCGCAGCTCGGCGCGCAGTTCCTCCAGGTAGCCGTGCACGTCGCCGACGACGTAGAGCGGGCCGGGGGGCTCGCCGGGGCCGGGGGCGGGGTACGGGTAGCTGGGCGCGGAGGGGTCGGGCAGCGGCGGGCCGAGTTCGATGGTCGGCGGGTCGTCGCGGCCGGGGCCCTGGTGGGCGGGGGCCTGGTGGGCGGGGGACTGCTGGTCGGGCAGGGTCGGCTCGTAGCCGGGGTGGTCCTGGTGGGAACCGGGGTGGTCCTGGTGGAAGACCGGGGCGTTCTCCGGGGCGTGCACGGTGTGGTCCTGCCCGTCGGCGGGCCAGTGCTGCTCCAGGTAGCGGGCTCCGCCGTAGCCGCTGTAGGTCTCCGCTTCGTACGGCGTGCCGGGGTAGCCGGTGGCGGGCTCCGGTTCGTAGTAGGTGCCGTACGGCAGCACGTCGAGGTCCGGCTGGTGGCGGGGGCCTGAGTCGGGGTGTTCAGGCCCGGGGAAGCGGTCCTCGGGTGTCATTCGCCCATCATAGGAAGACCACTCTCCCGGCGTCGTCACCTGGTGGGTATCCAATCCTCCGGAGCGTCAGCCGGGTCGTCCCGCAAGGTCCGTTTTGTCCCGGCTCGGTATGGTCTAGACCTCGCCCGGGGGTCGGGGAGGGCTGACGGTGGTGCGCGGGCTCCGGCGCAGGGAGGACGCGCGGACGATCAGCTCGGTCGGCATCAGGGTGCCCGGTGGCGGGCCGGTGCCGGCGGTGCGGAAGCGCGGCGGGAAGAGCCGGGCGATGTCGACGCCCGTCCCGGAGTCGACGCCCTCGATGGCGTCGATGAGCAGGTTGACCACGGTGGTGCCGATCCGGCGGGGCTTGAGGGAGAGCGTGGTGATCGGCGGTTCGGTGGTGGCGTAGACGTCGCTCTCGCTGCAGCAGACCAGCAGCAGGTCGTCGGGGACCCGCAGGCCGTAGCGGCGGGCGGCGGCGAGCAGGTCGGTGCCGTTGGGGTCGAACAGGCCGTAGACGGCGTCGGGCCGGTCGGGGCGGGCGAGCAGCCGGTCGGCGGCGACGGCGCCGGCGGCCGGGTCGTGCGCGGGGTAGGCCTCGTAGACCGGCTCCTGGCCGACCTTGGCGCACCAGCCGAGGTAGGCCTCGGTGGAGAGCCGGGTGTAGGTGTCGGTGCTGGTGCCGGTGAGCAGGCCGATGCGGCGGGCGCCGGCCTCGGAGAGGTGGTCGAGGATGCCGAGCACGGCGGCCTCGTGGTCGTTGTCGACCCAGGCGGTGACCGGGCAGTTGCCGGGCTTGCCGTCGCTGACGACCGGGACGCCGGACCGGTACAGCTCGCTGACCAGGGGGTCCTGGTCGGGCGGGTCGATCACCACGGTGCCGTCCAGGGCGATGTTGCCCCAGACGTCGTGGCGGGAGGAGGCGGGCAGCACCACCAGCGCGTAGCCGCGGCCGAGGGCGGCGCTGGTGGCGGCCCGGGCCATCTCGGCGAAGTACGCGAACTCCGTGAAGGTGAACGGTTCTTCGCCGTAGGTCGTGACGGTCAGCCCGATCAGGCCGGACCGTCCGGTGCGCAGGGTGCGGGCGGCCGCGGAGGGCCGGTAGCCGAGGCGTTCGGCGACCTCGCGCACCCGGCTGCGGGTCTCGTCGGGCAGGCGGCCCTTTCCGTTCAGCGCGTCGGAGACGGTGGTGATCGACACTCCGGCGGCTGCTGCCACATCCCGGATGCCGGCCCGCTCCAGACGCCGTGAGGTGGTGGGACGCCGACCGCTCTGGTTGGCTGCTGCTGTCATGGCGGACCGATCGTATGGCTCCTGACAAGGGTCTGTGACCGGCGCATCGGGAGCCCTTGGAGATACGTTTCTCCAAGAGTGAGCCGGGGTGCGCTCCTTCGATACCCGCACGAAACCAGCCGTCTTACCTCTGACATGTGCCAAAGGAACCCGGCAGAATGGCTGATCTGCGCCTGTCACCCGACCGGGCATCTCACCCCTACGGGTGAGTGCGGTCGGTATCGTTCAAGGCACCCGACCGGGGTGCCCCGGACGCGTTCCGAGATCCCGGGCACGGTGGCGATCCCACAGGTGGCGGGGGCGACCGCACCGGAGAACACGCGCCGAACACGCGCCGAACACGCGCCGAACACGCGCCGAACGCGCGCGGACAGCATCGAGAAGGAGTAGGACCGTGACGAGTACGTCAGCGCAGGGCCCGCGGCTGCGGCCGACCCTGGACGGCATCCCCACCTACAAGCCCGGCAAGCCGGCCGGCGCCGACGCGTACAAGCTGTCCTCCAACGAGAACCCGTACGACCCGCTGCCCGGCGTGCTGGAGGCGGCGGTCGCGGCGGCCGGCTCGCTCAACCGCTACCCCGACATGGCCGTCGGCGAGCTCAGCGAGGTGCTGGCCGAGCGCTTCGGCGTGCCCGTCGAGCACATCGCCACCGGCACCGGCTCGGTCGGCGTCGCCCAGTCGCTGATCCTCGCCACCGCGGGCCCCGGCGACGAGGTGGTCTTCGCCTGGCGCTCCTTCGAGGCGTACCCGATCATCACCCAGGTCGCCGGCGCGACCCCCGTCCCGGTGCCGATCACCGAGACCGGCGACCACGACCTGGACGCGATGCTCGCCGCGATCACCCCGAAGACCCGGCTGGTGTTCGTCTGCAACCCCAACAACCCCACCGGCAACGTGATCCACCGCGCCGAGCTGGAGCGCTTCCTGGACGCCGTCCCGTCCGACGTCCTGGTGGTCGTCGACGAGGCGTACATCGAGTTCATCCGCGACCCCGAGGTGCCCAACGGCATCGACCTCTACCGGGACCGCCCCAACGTCTGCGTGCTGCGCACCTTCTCCAAGGCGTACGGCCTCGCGGGCATGCGGGTCGGCTTCGCGATCGCGCACGAGCCGGTGGCCAACGCGCTGCGCAAGACCGCCGTCCCGTTCGGCGTCAGCCAGCTCGCCCAGAACGCCGCCGTCGCCTCGGTGCGCGCCGAGCAGGCGCTGCTGGAGCGGGTGGACGCGCTGGTCGAGGAGCGCACCCGGGTGGTGGCCGCGCTGCGCGCCCAGGGCTGGGAGATCCCGGACTCGCAGGCCAACTTCGTCTGGCTGGGCCTCGGCGAGCGCTCGCAGGAGTTCGCCGTCGCGTGCGCCGAGGCCGGGGTGATCGTCCGGCCGTTCCCGGAGGGCGTCCGGATCTCGATCGGCGAGACCGAGGGCAACTCGATCTTCCTCTCGGTGGCGGAGGCGTTCCGCAAGACGCTCTGACCGGCTGTTTCGCGGGTTCCGTAGATTTCGCAGGCTCCTCCGCAGGGGCCTTCACAGGTTCCGTCGCAGGGGCGCACCGGTTCGCGGTGCGCCCCTGCGGCGTTTCCGGCGCTACGGGCCGGCCGCCCGGGGCGCTGCCGGATGGCTGGAGATCATCGGAACTCACTGGGAGCCCGCTGGGAGTTCGGCCAACGACGGCCCACGGCACGGCCAAGGCGCCCGCGCGAACCGGGCGGTGTGACCGGAATGCCCGGATCCGCCCGGTCAGTCTTCTCCCAGCCCGCGCCCAGGGCTCCGCAAGAGCGCCCAGGAAAGCTGTCCGGCATGAAGGTGCTCCCGCGACGGCGAGGCGTCGTCCTCGTCAACTCCGCGCTCGGCGTGGCGCTCCTGGGCGGTGCCGCCCTGGTGTACGCCACAGTGAACAGCGGCACCAGTGCCGCCGCCGGCAAGACCCAGATCCGCACGGCGACCGTGGCCAAGGGAACGGTCCTGGCCACCGTGTCCGGAACCGGCACTCTGGTCTCACCGACCGACGCGGCCCAGGACTTCGCCACCGGCGGCCGGCTCACCTCGGTCAAGGTCGCGGTCGGGGACGCCGTCAAGAAGGGCCAGCTGCTCGCCACCGTCGACACCACGGCCGCCCAGCAGCAGGTGGACGCCGCCCAGGCGTCCCTCACCACGGCCGACGCCAACCTCACCAAGGCGCAGGCCGGTGTCACCACCACGACCACCCAGCCGTTGCCGGGTGCGACCTCCGGCGCCGGCGGCAACGGCGGCGGTGGTGGGGAACGCGGAGCGGGCGCGAACAGCACGCCCGCTCCGCAGACCACCACCATCACCACCACCAAGGTCGACGACGCGGCCGTCGCCCAGGCCCAGCAGCAGGTCGCCACCGCGCAGACCACCCTCGCCAACGCCCAGGCGGCGCTGACCGGCACCACCCTGACCGCCTCGGTGGACGGGACGGTCGCGTCCGTCTCGGCGAAGGTGGGCGACACCGTGGGCGCGAGCTCCGGCGGTTCATCCGGTTCGTCCGGCTCCACCGGGTCGGCCGGGTCGACCGGCAAGTCGTCCACCGGCAGCACCGCTTCGGGCGGCGCGCCGAGCGGCTTCATCGTGCTGACCAACCCGACCGGGATGCAGGTCACCGCCAACTTCTCCGAGCTGGACTCGCTCAAGCTCAAGAAGGGCGAGGCGGCCACCGTCACCCTGAACGCGCAGTCCGACACCAAGCTCAACGCCAGTGTCCTGTCCGTCAGTTCGCTGCCCAGCAGCGGCGGCGGCAGCGCCGGCTCGACCGCCGTCCAGTACGCCGCCACGCTCCAGCTCAGCGGCGACACCAGCGCGCTGCGCACCGGCCTCAGCGCCACCGTCCAGGTGATCACCGGCGAGGCGGACAGCGCGCTGTCACTGCCCACCTCCGCGCTCTCCGGCACCGGCACCAGCCGCACCGCGACCGTGGTGCACCCGGACGGCTCCAGCGAGCGGGTCAGCGTCGGGGTCGGCGTCGAGGGCGACAGCACGGTGCAGGTGGTCTCCGGGCTGAAGGAGGGCGACAAGGTCGAACTCCCCACCACCAGCGGCGGCAACGGCTTCCCGAACGCCTCCTTCCCGGGCGTCGGCGGCGGCCAGGGCCGCGGCGGTCAGGGCGGCGGCGCCGGACTGGCGGGCGTCGGCGGTGGCGGCGGTGCCGCCGGCGGCGGGGCCGGCCGGGGCGGTAAGGGCTGAGCATGCGTCACGTCATCGACAAGCGCGTCCCGGCGGCGCCCCCGCCCGTCATCCAGCTGCGCCGGATCACCAAGGCGTACGGGCACGGCGACGCCGTCGTGCACGCGCTGCACGGCCCGGAGGACCCGGACACCGGCGGCCCGCTCGGCGTCAGCCTGAACATCCACCAGGGCGACTACGTCGCGGTGATGGGCAGCTCCGGCTCCGGCAAGTCCACCATGATGAACATCCTCGGCTGCCTCGACGTCCCGACCGCCGGCCGCTACCTGCTGGACGGCATCGACGTCGGCCACCTCGACGAGGGGCAGCTCGCGCTGGTCCGCAACCGCAAGATCGGCTTCGTCTTCCAGTCCTTCAACCTGATCCCGCGCACCACCGCGCTCGCCCAGGTCGAGCTGCCGCTCGCCTACGCGGGCGTCCGGGCCTCGGAACGGCGCCGCCGGGCCCTGGCCGCGCTCTCCCTGGTCGGCCTCGCCGAGCGGGCCGGGCACCGACCCAACCAGCTCTCCGGCGGCCAGCAGCAGCGCGTCGCGGTCGCCCGGGCACTGGTCACCGCACCCGCGATGCTGCTCGCCGACGAGCCCACCGGCAACCTGGACAGCCGCTCCACCGAGGAGGTCCTCGACCTCGTCGACGCGCTCAACGCCACCGGCCGCACCGTCGTCCTGATCACCCACGAGGACGAAGTCGCGCGGCACGCCAAGCGGGTGCTCCGGCTGGTCGACGGCCGGATCGTCAGCGACGTCCGGCAGGCCCCGGTGGACGGGCCGCCGCCGCTGCTGCGCGAGCTGGGGGTGCCGGCGTGATCCTCTGGCAGATGCTCCGCTTCGCGGTCGGCGGCCTGGCCGCCAACAAGGTGCGCTCGGCGCTCACCATGCTCGGGGTGCTGATCGGCGTCGCCTCGGTGATCCTGCTGCTGGCCGTCGGCAACGGCTCGTCGGTCGCGGTGAAGGAGTCGATCACCTCGCTCGGCACCAACTCGCTCACGGTCAGCTCCGGTTCGGCCAGCGGCGGCTCCCGTGCCACCTCCTCGGTGAAGAAGCTGACGGTCGCCGACGCCAAGGCGCTGGCCGCCGACACCGACTCGACCGCGATCAAGTCGGTCGCCCCCGTGGTCACCACCAGCGGGACGGCGCTGTACGGCGACATCTCGTACAGCCCCGGCTCGATCGTCGGCACCTACCCGGCGTACTTCGAGACCGCCAACCAGAAGGTCGCGCACGGCGAGTACTTCACCGACGACGACGTGCTCGGCTCGCGCAAGGTCGCGGTGCTCGGCGCCACGACGGCCAAGCAGCTGTTCGACACCGCGGACCCGGTCGGCAAGAAGATCGTCCTCGGCGGCACGCCGTTCACCGTGGTCGGCGTGCTCCAGGCCAAGGGCGGCAGCGGCTTCACCGACCCGGACGACGTGGTGATCGCCCCGCTGCCGACCGTGCAGAACGCCTTCACCGGTTTCGGGGCCGTCAACCAGATTCTGGTGCAGGCCAGTTCGGCCGACAGTACGACCGCGGCCCAGGCCGAGATCACCCGGGTGCTGCTCGGCACCCACGCCATCGCCGACCCGACCAAGGCCGACTTCCGGATCACCAGCCAGTCCTCGCTGCTCACGGCGAGGGAGAGCACCACCAAGACCTTCACCGTGCTGCTCGGCGCGGTGGCGGCGATCTCGCTGCTCGTCGGCGGGATCGGGATCACCAACATCATGCTGGTGACGGTCACCGAGCGGACCAGGGAGATCGGCATCCGCAAGGCGCTCGGCGCCCCGCGCGCGGTGATCCTCGGGCAGTTCCTGACCGAATCGACCCTGCTCTCGGTGCTCGGCGCCGGGCTCGGGGTGGCCGCCGGGATCGCCGGCTCGCACTTCAGCATCGTCGGCATCAAACCGGTGGTGATCCCCGAATCCGTGATCGGCGCGTTCGGCATCGCCGTCGCCATCGGGCTGTTCTTCGGCAGCTACCCCGCCAACCGGGCCGCCTCGCTGCGGCCGATCGACGCCCTCCGGCACGAGTAGGACTCCCATGAGCAACGAGATCGCCACGGTCAGCAGCAGCACGCCGGCCGAGCAGGTCGCCCTGCTCGCCACCCCGCCGGACGCCCGCGATGTCACCGCCGAACTCGCCGCCCCGCCGCGGCGCAAGCTGCCCTGGCTCAGCCTGGTGCTGGCGGGGGGCGTCATCGCCAGCGGGGCCTTCGCGGGCGGGGTCTGGTACCAGCAGAACCACGGGACGAACAGCGGCGCCTCGCACGCGACGGCTTCCGCCGCCGGGCAGCAGCGGGCGGCCGGGGCGGGTGGTGGTGGCGGGGGGTACGGGCAGAGCGGGTCCCGCCGGGGCGGGCAGGGTGCTGCTGGTCAGGGTGCTGGGCAGGGCGGCCAGGGCGGGCTCACTCGGGGCACGGTCAAGGCCGTCGACGGCACCACCGTCTACCTGACCGACGCCAACGGCAACACCGTCAAGGTCACCACCGGCGACGCGACGAAGGTCCAGCTCAACAAGGAGGGCAAGGTCGCCGACCTCCAGCCCGGCCAGAGCGTGACCGTCGTCGGCACCCCCGACGCCAACGGCGGCTACGCGGCCAGCCAGCTCGTCGAGGGCGCGGCGGCCGGTGCGGGCGGCGCGGGCTTCGGCGGCGGCTTCGGCGGTGGCGGTGCTCCCAAGAACCCGTCCGGGGGCTGACCCCGTAGCTCCCGGACGCCGCGAGGCCCTCGCCCATCCCTGGGGCGAGGGCCTTCGCGTGTGGTCAGCGCCGGTAGTTGCGGTCGTCGCGGTCGTCGGGGCGCGGAATTCTGAGGGGAACGGCTCCGACGAAGAAGTTCATCACCCCCACGCCTCGTCCCGTTCCACGTCGCGGAGGAGGTGGAGGAGGTTGAGCAGAGTGCTCACGGGGGCGTTGCCGAAGTCGACGAGGATCCGGCCGTCGAGGGTGGTCTCGTGGGGGAAGGCGGAGCCCCAGAGGAGCCCGTAGGAGCGCCCGCGCTGGTGCACCTCGCCGAGCAGGGCGACGATCTGGGGCTGGGTGTAGTCGCGCATCCGGGGGTCGTCCGGCGCGACGGGTTCGCGGGCGGCGCTCACGCGGCGAAGTCCAGCTCGTACCAGACTGTTTTGCCGCGCTCCTGGGAGTCCACGCCCCAGCGATGCGTGAGCCCTTCGATGAGCTGGAGCCCCCGGCCGGTCGTGGCCAGGGCGGGGAGCTGGCGTCGTTCGGGGAAGACGTCGCTCTCGTCCGAGACGGAGACCCGGAGGGTGCCGCCGAGGAGGGAGAGAAGGACGACGGGGGAGGCGGTCTTGCCGTGCCGCCAGGCGTTGACGACCAGTTCGGCCAGGGCGAGTTCGGCGAAGAAGATGGTCTCGGCGTCCCACCCGGAGCGGGTCAGGGCGTCCCGCAGGGACTGCCGGGCGAGCGCGAGCGAGGGGGTGTTGAGGGTGCACACGGGAACCTCCGCGAGGCTGCTGGTGTGGGGAGGGGGGATGCCTTCAGCGCGCGGGCAGCAGGCGCCTACTGCCCGACGAACAGGCATTTCTGACGATCCATCGGATCGATCTGGGGTTGACGATAGCGCATTGGAACTTAAATTTAGGTAGTTGCGAGGAAGATCCCTCTCCCGGGGGACGGATGGTCCTTGCCGCAGCCGACGCGGCACACTGATCCCACAGGATGTTGAGAGGACGCCATGCCAGGTCGCCACAACCCAACCCTTCGTCAGCGTCGCCTGGGCGCTGAACTGCGAAAGATGAGAGAGCAAGCAGGCCTCGGAGGCAGCCAACTTGCTCGCGTGCTCGGAGTGAGCCCTGCCCAGGTGACGCAGATGGAGAGCGGGAAGACCAGCGTCAGCGTGGACCGGCTCCGGACAGTCGCCGATGCCTGCGAGTGCTACAACCAGCCGCTCATCGACGCCCTCAACGGCATCATCACAGTGCGAGACAAGGGTTGGTGGGAGCAGTACCGCAACCACATCCCCGACGTCTTCCTCGAATCCGCCGAGCACGAGGACTTCGCGGCAACGACGATCAGGGTTTGCGCGTCGACGTTCCTTCCGGGGCTTCTGCAGACAGACGACTACACACGAGGAATCTTCAGTCGACGGATCCCTCGACTTCCTGCCGACGAACTCGATCTGCATGTCGCGTTCCGATCGGAGCGCAGAACGAGGGTCCTTCAGAGCCCTCGGAAGAAGCTCGAAGCCTATCTACATGAGTCCAGTCTGCTCACGCGCTTCGGTGGCACCGACGTGCTGAGAGGGCAGCTTCACAGCCTGATCGATGACTCCCTCAGGGATGACATAAGCATCCGCGTCATTCCCTTCACCGCCCACACCTATCCCGGACCGGTCGAGAGCCTCATCTACACCTCCGGGGAGGTGCCCGAGCTTGATACGGCCGAGGTGGAGTCATCGCAGGGCCCGATTTTCTTCGATGCCCCGAGTGAGCTTGAGTCCTATCGTGAAGTCTTCAACCGCATCGAGAAGGCTGCCCTCAGCGGCGAGGATTCGCGAGATCTAATCCATCGCACGGGCAAGAACCTGAAAGGCTGAGATGTCTCAAGACCAATGGCAGAAGTCGTCCTTCAGTAGCTCCAGCGAAAACTGTGTCGAGGTCCGTGCGGTCGCCGGGCTGGTCGAACTCCGGGAGTCCGACGAGGGCGAGGTCATTGTCCGCACCACCGCCCTCAAGTTCGCCGCGTTCCTCCAGGGCGCGAAGGCCGGGGAGTTCGACCACTTGACCGCCGACGTCTGAGCGAAACGATCCGGCGGCCCCTTGCTGCTCGCAAGGGGCCGCCGGTGTGACTGCTGTCAGTGCTGCTGGTCGGGCTGGTTGGTGGCCGGGGCGCCGGTGCCGGTGCCGGTGTTGTTCGGGTCGGTCTTGGGGGCCGGGTCGGGGATGTCGGCCATCGGCAGGGACTGCTTGGGCGTGCCGCGCAGGGCCTGGTTCATGGCGTCGCGCCAGATCGGGCCGGGGCCGTCGGCGCCGAACACCTCGGTGCGGTACTTCCCGTTGATGGTGAGGTTGCGCATCTCGACGCCGCCGTTGGGGCCGCCGAGCCAGACGGCGGTGGCGAGCTGCGGGGTGTAGCCGTTGAACCAGGCGGCCCGCTTGCGGTCCGAGGTGCCGGTCTTGCCGGCGATCTGGCGGTTGTCGTCGAGGTTGAGCGCCGCGCCGGTGCCCTTGTTCTCGGTCACGCCGTTCAGGACGGTGTTCATCGCCCGCGCCGTGTCATCGGAGAACGCCTTCTCGCACTGGCCGGCCGGGACGGGGACGTCCTTGCCGTCCACGGTGGTGATCTTGTTGATGGCGATCGGGGCGCAGTGCTTGCCCTGGGCGGCGAAGGTCGCGTAGATGTTGGCCATGGTCAGCGGGCTCATCTCCTCTACTCCCAGGGCCATCGCGGGGACCTCCTCCAGCGGCTTGCCGCTGGCCTTGCCGGTGACGCCCAGCTTGTTGGCCATCTGCTTGACCGCGCAGAGGCCGATCTCCTGCTCCATCTGCACGAAGTAGGTGTTGACCGAGAGGGCCATGGCCTGCTTCAGCTGGTAGGGGCCCTTCTCGCTGGCGGACTCGTTGGGCACCACCGCCTTGGGCCGGCCCTGGTTCTTCCAGGTGCCCTCGCACGTCTTCATCGTGGGGTACTCCATCGAGTTCGGGGCCGAGTACTCCTGGGTCGCCGGCAGGCCCGCCTCCAGGGCCGCGGCCGCGACGACCGGCTTGAACGTGGAACCGGGCTGGAAGCCGTTGCCGCCGCCCATCGCCGCGTCGACGTTGAGGTTGACGACGGTCTGGTTCTTGTTGGCGTCCAGGCCGTACGGGCGGGTCTGGGCCATGGCCAGGATCTTGCCGGTGCCGGGTTCGACCATGGTGGCGGCGGCCGAGACGCTGTCCGTGACCTTCACGTTGGCGGTCACCGCGTTCTGGGCGGCGGCCTGCTTGTCAGGGTCCAGCGTGGTGTAGATGTTCAGGCCGCCGGTGTCCCAGAACTTCTTGCGGTCGGCGGCGTTCTGGCCGAACGCCGGGTCCTGCTTGACCACGTGCCGGACGTAGTCGCAGAAGAAGCCCATGCCGCCCTGGGCGGTGGCGGTGATGCAACCGTTCTGCGGATCCTTGAAGTTGAGACCCAGCGGGGCGGCCTTGGCCTCCTTGGCCTGGTCCGCGGTGATGTGCTTGTTCTCCAGCATCTTGTCGATGACCGTGTCCCGGCGCTTCTGCGCGGCCACCGGGTGCAGCTTCGGGTCGTACTGGGAGGGGTTCTGCACCAGCCCGGCCAGCATGGCGGCCTCGGCGATGGTCAGGTCCTTGTTGCTCTTGCTGAAGTAGCGCTGGGAGGCGGCCTCCACGCCGTAGGCGCCGTTCCCGTAGTACGTGATGTTGAGGTAGTTGGTGAGGATCTGGTCCTTCGACAGGTCCTCTTCCAGCTTGATCGCGACCTTGAGCTCCTGGATCTTGCGACCCAGGGTCTTGCGCTGCGCCTCCAGCACCGCGGCCTGATCCTCGCCCGCCTTCTCGACGTTGACGTTCTTCACGTACTGCTGGGTCAGCGTCGAGGCACCCTGCGAGGCGGTGCCGCTCTCGGCGTTCTTGCCGATCGCCCGGAGCACGCCCTTGAGGTCGACGGCGCCGTGCTCGTAGAAGCGGGCGTCCTCGATGTCGACCTGGGCCTGCCGCATGAACGGCGACATCTGCTCAGGGGCGAGGACGGTACGGTCGCGCTCGTACACCTTGGCGATCAGGCCGCCCTTGGCGTCGAAGATCTGCGTCGCCTGGGTGAGCGGCGGAGTCTTGAAGTCGCTGGGGATGTCTTCGAAGCCCTCCGCCGTGCCCTTGGCAGTCAGCCCGAAACCGCCGGCGGCAGGCAGGGCGAGGCCCGCCAGCAGCACACCGGACACCACGCTCGCCGCCAGGAAGATCGCACCGAAGCGGGCCAGCCGAAGCGGCGCCTTGCGGGGCGGGGGGAGAGCCGCGCTGTCGGAGGAATTCCATATCGGAGGGAGATTCGATTCCATCCAGGAATGCTAGCCCGCACACCTCGCTGGTCGAACGATTTTTCGCATGCGGCTGTCACGGCTGTGCAACAGATACCGGAATTCGACTTCAATACATCAAGTCGCATACGCACCAAATCAATGCAATAAGAAACTCAGGACGCCCGCAACCAATTCAGCTCCCCCTCGGTGGCACGACCACGGACCACGCCTGCCCGCCTACCGCGCCCTCCCCCTCTCGCAGCCCCGACACCACTTAGATGCCGCGAGCGGCCCAAAAGGTTGCCCACGCCCGGGAGCCTCGACGCCGACTCGCGCGACCTGCCCCCGCCCGGCCCCACCGACAGCGCCCCGACGCGCCCCACCCCCTCCCACACCCAGCCGCTGACGGCGCGCCACGGCACTGTCCGAGTCCCCTCAGCGCAGGAAGTCGGCCAAACCGACTTCCTGCGCCGAAGCCGCCGCCCCCTCGTGCCCACCCGCGCGAGGGGCTGCCGCCGGACAGGCGTGCGGTCGATGAACTCCGGATCAACTGTTCGAAGTTGGACGGTTTCCAGTATCGGAAACGCGAACCTCTTGCCGTGTCGTGGTTGCCTCGGGAACATCGTGGGGACGTCGAGCGATCGAGGGGGCAATGGTGGAGCTGACAAAGCTTGTGGGTTCCTGTGACGAGGGTGATTGTCCGACCCTGTACCTGACTGATCGGGGCACGCTTGCCGTCCAGGGCGTGCAGGTGACCGAACACGACCTCCGGATCCCGGCTCACGAGATCCTGGTCGAAATTCCCGTCGAACTCATTCGAAAGGCCGTTCGTGACAACCTCATCTAGGACTCTCGGGGACTGGTTCTCGGTATTCAACCGGGATGCTTTTCGGTTGGAAACGCTGGATGACTACAGCCAGTCCGGAGGAGTGGATGCCTATCGTGCATTCCTTGCCGGCGAGGCCCAGCCGGCTGACTTCAAGACCGCCGACTGGGTCAGGACAGTGGCCGATGCCACGTGTGCCGGTAAGCGCATGTATCGAGTTCACATCCTCGCGCGTCCGCTCACCGACTACCTTCGGTTCGAGCTCGGATGGGGATATCAGAGGAACATGGCGGCTGGTGAGGAGTTCTTCATCCTCGATACCACCAGCCAGGAGAACCCCATTCCGGAGGCTCCGGATTTCTGGCTGTTCGATGACGAGGCCGTGGCCGCAATGAGCTATGACGGGAACGGAAAGTACCTCGGAAGTGAATTCCTCGACGGCGGCCGGATCGATGAGTTCAGGGCGTACCGCGAAACGGTGATGGCGCGTTCCGTGCCGTTCGCGGAATGGTGGGACCAGTACGGCGAGTGAACAGAACACGGCTCGGGGCGGCGCTGCGGGAACTTCGGAAGGCTTCAGGCAAAGAAGCCAAAGCCGTGGCCCGCAGCGCTGTCATGTCTGCGAGCAAGCTGAGCAAGATCGAGACCGGCAAGGTGTCACCCACCGTCGTGGACGTGGAGCGCATCCTCACGGCCATAGGCGTGTCCGATGACGTCAGGGCCGAGTACATGGCCGCTGCACGGGCGGAGGCCACGGAGGCGACAGCGTGGCGCCTGATCCGGCGTCTGGGCTACCACCGCAAGCAGCAGCAGATCAAAGCGTTGGACGACTCGACCACGCTTCTTCGTCTGTTCCAGCCTTCCCTGGTTCCCGGGCTGCTGCAAACCCCGGAGTACGTGCGTGCCGTGTTCGCGAGAAAAGACCTCACCGAAGAGCAGTTGTCGAGGGCGGTTGCAGCACGGCTTGCAAGGCAGCAATCCCTCTACGACGCCACCAAAACGCTGCGGTTCGTCATCACCGAGCCCGTTCTCCGGTGGCGCTTGGTCCCGCCCGCAATGATGGCCGGACAGTTGGACCGTATCGCCTCCGTATCCCGCCTGCCGCATGTGGATATTCGAATTGTGCCTCTCGCTGCACCGCAGTCGGACGTGCCTGCACACTCCTTCGTCATCCGGGATGACCGCATGGTCACGGTCGAAACCGTTCATGCCGAGGTGGTAGTCACTGACCCTCGCGACGTTGAGGTCTATGTTCGAAAGTTCGACGGGTTCGTGGGCGTGGCCTTGTCCGGTGAGGAGATGCGTAGCCTGATCGAGAGCATCAGGGACGAGTTCTTGAGGGAACAGGAAATCGTCTTCTAGCGCGCCTTACCGACCTATATGTTGGTGCTCGCCCGCCACGGGTGAGGTGGCAGCCCCGATGCGCGAGTTGATCCTCGAATTCATCTGACAAATCGCAGAGTTGGCGTCGGTGGCGTGGCGTGCGGGATCGTGGGTCGACTGCGCGAGAAGCGTAAGAGTGGCCCGACCGATGAAGGGGCGAACCCATGAAGAAGATCGCTGCGCGGCTCTGGCGGATCATTCGGGGGCCGATGCAGTGGCGGGTGCTGTGGTTGTGGCACTCGAAGTTCATGGTCGGTGTGACGGGCATCGTCCGTGACCAGGACGGCCGGGTGTTGCTGCTGAAGCACCGTATGTGGCCGGAGGGTCGGCAGTGGGGGCTGCCGACCGGCTACGCGAACGCGAAGGAGACCTTCGAGGACACCGTCGTGCGCGAGGTCCGGGAGGAGGCCGGGCTCACGGTGAAGGTGTGCGAGCTGGTGCACCTGAAGAGCGGTTACCAACTGCGGGTCGAAGTCGCCTACGAGGCGCTGTACGTCAGCGGCCGGATCGAGGTGGCCTCGTTCGAGATTCTGGAGGCTCGATGGTTCTCACCGGACGACCTTCCCGAGGGACTGCAGGAGTCGCACCGGCAACTGATCGGCCGTCAGCGCTCCTGACGCTGGGCCGCTCGCTCACACCGTCGTGCCTGGGGCCGAACGAGCAACTGGCCGGCGGGGCGGCCGATCGCTCGGAATTGGCACACCTGCTGGCCGCTCGGCGGTCCACGGCGGCGCTCGACCAGGCGCACCCGCACATGGCGTTCTCGCTGCTGCACTGGGTGTTGGACACCTGGGCCGACGAGGCGGCTCGTGAGGTCTTCCGCCAGGGGTCTGGGCTTCTGGCGGACCGGTACCGGGAGTTGGGTCTGAGACAGCTGTTACCGATCGACCGCGTGTGGGTCGGGGTGCGTTCGACTCAGCCCGATGCCTTCGGTGGATTCCACCACCCGAACCAGGGCTACCGACATATTCAGCTCGCGTCGGTGATCACGATGTACGGGAGGCTGAATGATCCGGGGTCGGCGTCACCCGAACTGGGTGCGCTCGATCTGCTGCGGTCGTACGCCCATGACTGCCTGCACTTCGGCTCGTTCCGGGAGTACCGGCTCCAGGGTGGGCAGGTGATCCGCAGCCGGTACGGGATCAACCGGCGTGACACGCAGGGCCAGGCGTACTCGGCGTTGGACAAGGACGACGCCGTCTCGACGCGGAATCTCGGCGTCATCATGGAGGGGGCCACCGACCGGGAGGCCCGGATGATCGCTGCGATGGTGGCCGACCGACTCGGCCTGGCCGAGCGCATCGCACTGCCCGACCAGCTGGCGTTCCGCGACACCACAGGACGGTTGAAGCCAAGCGACTTCGACCACTTCGAGCCTGGTGTGGCGACGCGCTTCCAGCTGGCCATGGCCGGATACGAGCGCGGCATCGGCGCGCGCTACCAGCGCTTTCTGGCCGAGATGGGTGGGGCCACCGCGGGCGCGCTGCACGAGCTCATAGTCGCCGCAATGATCAGCGGCGACCTGGCCCGCCTGACCAACTGGCTCGCCCGGCGGCACGGGCCCGGATCGTTCCCACGGATCTTCCGCTCGCCGGCCTACAAGGGGCCCGACCCCGGCGAGTAGACGGCTGGGCACCACCATCGCCATCTGTGACTACCTGGAAGGACCGACCGGGCATGACCAGCGTCCTCGATGAGCAACTCCTGCGGATCGGCTTGGCCTCGGAGATCGAGCGGGGGAGCGCGGTGCTGCCCTCGCGGGTGGTCGAGGGACCGCCCCGACGGCTCGTCGACCGTCGCCGTCAGCGGCCCCGTCGGGAATGGTTCACCGTCGAGACGGGGCCTGAGGGGCAGTTCGTGGGCTACACGGGGCCGGACGGATCTTCGATCCGGTGGAAGCTCTGAGGAGGGTCACTTCGGCTTCACCAGGGCGATGTCGGAGACCGGGCCGAGGTGGGTGAGTTTGTCGGGGTTGGACACCGAGTGGACGGCTCGGATGGCGCCGTCGGCGATGTCGAGTTCCAGTACGCCGACGATGCGGCGCTCGGCGTCGTGGAGGACGGCGCCGGGGTGGCCGTTGACGGTGGCGGGGGTCAGTGTGACGCCGAGTCTGCGGTTGCGGCGGAGGCCGCCTATGAGGAGTTGGGCGACGCGGCGTAGGCCGGTTAGGGCCTTGCCGAGGGCGCGGGTCTTGCCGCCGCCGTCGCCGTGGAAGGCGACGTCGGGGGAGAGGAGGTGGAGCAGGGCGTCCAGGTCGCCGCCTTCGGTGGCTTCGAAGAATCTGCGGGCGAGTTCGTCGGCCTCGGCCTTGCGTGCCCGGGTGTCGACGGCCTGGGCCGAGGGGGCGAGGCGCTTGCGGGCGCGGGTGAGGATCTGGCGGCAGTTGGCCTCGGACTTGCCGACGGCGTCCGCGATCTCGGGGTAGCCGTACCCGAAGGCCTCGCGGAGCATGAACACCGCCCGCTCGGTCGGGGAGAGGGCTTCCAGCAGGATGAGGAACGCCATGGACAACGCGTCGGCCAGCTCGGCGTGTTCGGCGGGCCCCGGGCGGTCGGCGGTCACCACGACGGGTTCGGGCAGCCACTCGCCCACGTACGTCTCCCGGCGGACCCTCGCCGACGTCAGGTGGTTGATGCCCAGCCTGGTCACCGACGTGGTCAGGTACGCCTTGAGGTTGGTGATCGTGGTCCCGGCCCGGTCGGCCCGGGTCAGGCCGAGGAGGGCGTCCTGGACGATGTCCTCGGCGTCGCCGACGGAGCCCGTCATCCCGTAGGCGATGGAGAACAGCAGCGGTCGGTAGCCGGCCGCATCCGTCGCAACTGCCGATTCCGCCATGGAGCTCCTCCCCCGGTTCGCCGAGCAGGGTATCCGCAGGCTACCCAACGGCACGCCGAAGATGGTGATGCAGGTCACATCCACACCTGTCACGACTCGCCGGGGTGCCCTGTCTCAGAGGGCACCAGCGGACAACGACAAGGGAGCACACGATGGAAGCCCGACTGAACCCCTTCGCCAGCCAGACCATGTCCAAGTTCCTCAAGCACCTCATCGCGGCCAACAAGGTGATCGTGGACTCGACTCTGCCGTTCGCGACGCAGGAGATGGTGAAGCTGCGCGCCAGCCAGATCAACGGCTGCGGCTACTGCGTCGACATGCACTTCAAGGACGCCGTGCACGCCGGGGAGGAGGCGACCCGCCTCAACCTGGTCGCGGCCTGGCGGGAGGCGACGGTGTTCACGGACGCCGAGCGCGCCGCCCTGGAGCTGGCGGAGCAGGGCACCCGCCTGGCCGATGCGGCGGGCGGGGTCACGGACGAGGCCTGGGCGAACGCCGTGAAGTACTACGACGAGGAGCAGCTCGCGGCCCTGGTGTCCCTCATCGCGATCATCAACGCCTTCAACCGCGGCAACGTGATCACCCGGATGCCCGCCGGCGGGTACCGGCCCGGTCAGCACGCCTGACCGGAGCACCTTCCGTGGCCGGGGAGTGGCCTCCCCGGCCGCGGGCGTCGGGTTCTCGGGCGTCGGGTTCTCGGCCGTCGGCGCTTCCGGGGCGTTACCGTCCGTGCGCATACCACCCAGCCTGTGCTGGGGGCCTTGTGCTTAAAAAACCGACCGATAAGGTGTTAATCCAACATTCATCGATGCCGCATAGCCTCCGGGGGCTAGCCTCATGCTGAACGCCATCGTCCGACCAGGAGGCGAAAGCCCCGTGCAAGGCACAGTCACCACACCAGGCGGGTCCACGGTGGCCGGCGGCCCTGGCGAGGCCTTCCTCCTCGTCGTCGACGACGAACCCAACATCCGCGAGCTGCTCGCCGCCTCGCTGCGCTTCTCCGGTTTCCGGGTCGCCTCCGCCGCCAGCGGCACCGAGGCCCTCGACCTGATAGCCGTCGAACGCCCCGACCTCGTCGTCCTCGACGTGATGCTCCCGGACCTCGACGGCTTCACCGTCGTCGAGAAGCTGCGCGAGCGGACCAACCGCGGCCAGATCGCCGGGCCCGTGCACGGCCACCCCGGCGACCACCTCCCGGTGCTCTTCCTCACCGCCAAGGACGGCGTCGGCGACAAGGTCCAGGGCCTCGCCGCGGGCGCCGACGACTACGTCACCAAGCCGTTCAGCCTGGAGGAGCTGATCGCCCGGATCCGCGCCATCCTGCGCCGCTCCGGCGGGCCCGCCGAGGACGGCCGGCTCATCGTCGCCGACCTCAGCCTCGACCCGGTCGCCCACGAGGTCACCCGGGCCGGCATCCCCGTCGCGCTCTCCCCGACCGAGTTCAAGCTGCTGCACTACCTGATGGCCAACGTCGGCCGGGTGGTCTCCAAGGCGCAGATCCTCGACCACGTCTGGGCCTACGACTTCGGCGGCGACCTCTCCATCGTCGAGTCGTACATCTCCTACCTGCGCCGCAAGCTCGACTCCGGCCCGGCCCACGGCCCCAAGCTGATCCACACCGTGCGCGGCATCGGCTACGCGCTGCGCCGCCCCCCGCAGGGCTGACCGGTCCGCTTCGTGTCCGCCCGGCTCTCCGCCCGGCTGTCGGTGTTCCGGCGGCCGCTCTCCCGGCTGCCCCTGCCCCGGCGGCCGCTCTCCCGGCTGTCAAAGCTGTCGGGGCTGTCAAAGCTGTCAAGGTTGTCCCGGCTGTCCCTGCGCGCCCGGCTGCTGGTGCTCGCGCTGGTGCTGGTCACCACCGGGCTGGTGGTCAGCGACGCCGTCGTCCTCGGCACCGTCCGGGTACAGCTGGTCGACCAACTCGACGAGCAGCTCCAGCGGTACGGGCTGCCGCTGTCCCACAAGGGCCCGGTCCGGGTCGGCACCCCGGAGGCCGGGCGCCCCGCCGTCACCGGCAAACGCAGCACCCTGCCCAGCCAGTACCTGGTCCAGTACCTCTCCTCGGACGGCAAGGTGCAGGCCGTCATGCGCCAGCCCGTCTCCGACAGCGACCCGGCGCCCCAACTGGCCGGCCTCGACCCGACCCGCACCGAGCCCGACGTCCCCTTCGACCTGCCCGACCAGCGCGGCCACTACAACTGGCGGGTGCTCGTGCTGCCGATCCAGACCCCCCGGGCCCCGGCCGCCGCCAGCCCCAGCGACTACGCCTCGCCCGCCGTCACCGCGACCTACGTCATGGTGGCCGTCTCCCGCGCGGACATCGACGCCACCGTCGGCAAGCTGCGTAGCTCCTTCCTCGCGATCGGCGGCGCCGTCCTGGTGCTGATCGCCGCGCTCGGGTTCTTCGCCGTCCGCGCCGGGCTGCGGCCACTGCGCCGGATCGAGGCCGGCGCCGCCCGGATCGCCGACGGCGAACTCTCCCACCGGATGCCGGAACTCTCCCCCGGCACCGAGGTCGGGCGGCTCTCCATCGCGCTCAACGGCATGCTCACCCAGATCGAGGCCGCCTTCGCCGCCCGCGCCGAATCCGAGGCCCGGATGCGGCGGTTCGTCGCCGACGCCTCGCACGAACTGCGCACCCCGCTCGCCGGGATCCGCGGCTTCACCGAGCTCTACCGGATGGGCGCGCTGCCCACCGACGGGGACGTCAAACGGACCATGACCCGGATCGAGAGCGAGGCCGTCCGGATGGGCGCCCTGGTCGAGGACCTGCTGGTGCTCGCCCGGCTCGACGAGGAACGCCCGCTCGACCTCGCCCCGATGGACCTGCGCACCCTCGCCGCGGACGCGCTGCACGACCTCACCGCCCTCGACCCGACCCGGCCCGTCTCCCTCACCGGCCCGTCCGGCACCGGCGCCCCCGGTGCGGCCCCCGTCCTCGGCGACGAGGCCCGGCTGCGGCAGGTGGTCACCAACCTGGTCGGCAACGCGGTCAAGCACACCCCGCCCGGCACCCCGGTGCGAATCGGGGTCGGCGGCGCGGGCGGCGTCTGCCTGCTGGAGGTCGCCGACGCCGGGCCGGGGCTCACCGACGGCCAGGCCCAGCGGGTCTTCGACCGCTTCTACCGGGTCGACGCCTCCCGCAGCCGGCACGGCGGCGGCGGCGCCGGACTCGGCCTCGCCATCGCCACCGCGCTCACCCACGCGCACGGCGGCACCCTCACCCTGGACACCGCCCCCGGCGCCGGCGCCACGTTCCGGGTCGAACTGCCCACCAACGGTGACCGGACTTCCTGACGGCATTGTCGACACGTCAATTCCCTTGCTGACCAGGCAATGGAAGGACGTTTTCGTTGCCGGAACACGGCATGGAGCGTAAAGAATCCGTGTGCCTATGATCAACGCTGTCGGGGCGTCAATAACGGCCCGGCACACGGCTTTTGCTTTCTTTCCGACCCGAAAGGGGTCATTGTGAAACTCCGCCGTACGCTGGTCTCGGCCGCCCTCGTCGCTGCCGTGATCTCGCCCGCAGCCATGCTCTCCGCAGCACCCGCCTTCGCGGAGTCGGCTTCGACGGCGCAGACCCAGAACGACACCGGCTCGATCGCGGAGCTGGAGAAGGCCGCCGCCAGCGCGGCCAAGGCCCACCAGGCCGCCGTCGCCGCCGAGGCCGCCGGGCAGGCCGAGACCACGGCCTTCATGAACAACCCGCAGCCCTACCTCGGCAAGCTCCAGGAGGCCCAGGCCGCCGCCAAGACGGCCGCCGCGGCCCACGAGAAGACCTACAACGAAGCCGTGGAGGCCTCCGCCGCGTACCGCTCCGCGAAGCCGGAGGAACTGGAAGCGGCCAGGGTGCGGATGCTGGCGGCGTTCGACGCGGCCAACGCCGCCACCGACGCGGACACCAACGCCAAGGCCGCCGCGACCGCCGCCGGCACGGCGCTGGACGACGCCAAGGTCGCGGCGATGCGCAAGCTCCACGGGCTGCAGGAGGCCACCAAGACCGCGGCCGCCGCCCAGGCCACCGCGGACAAGGCCCTCGCCGACGCCAAGGCCGCCGCCGAGAAGCCGGTCGACAAGCCCGCCGACAAGCCGAGCGACAAGCCGAGCGAGAAGCCGGTCGAGCAGCCCGCCCCGGCCCCGGCGGAGCAGCCGGCCCAGCAGCCCGCCGCCGTCACCCCGGTCTCGGACACCACCGCGACCACCACCACCAACGGCACCGGCACCAAGGCGACCACCGCGAGCACCCAGGCCAAGTCGACGACCGCCGCCACGGCCAAGGCGACCACCGGTTCGACCACCGAGCTCGCCGAGACCGGTTCCAACCCGGCCACCCCGTACCTGGCGCTCGGTTCCGGCCTGGCCCTCAGCCTGGGTGCGGCGGCCCTCTACGTCTCCCGCCGCAAGCCGGCCCGCTCCTCCTCCTGATCCACCCGGTTCGCGCCCGCTCGGGAGGAGGGCGCGGACCCCACAGCACCCCGAACCGCAGGGCAGGCCCCCTCCCGGCCCGCCCTGCGGTTTCGCGTTTCCGGGCCCGAAACGCCCCGATCGGGTGAACGGCGGGAGTTCACCCGACCGGCCCCCCGGTCGTGTGCGACGGTCCAGGTGCTCACTCACGCACCGGGAGATCGCTATGGACCCTGATCAGAGGTTGTGGAAGGCCTGGAAGGCCATGGCCGTCCCGGAGATCGCACGCGCAGAGATCGACGAAGACAGCATCACCATCTCGGTCATCGGTGACCTCCGCCATGCAGCGGTGGGAGGTGGCCTCAGGAAGGCGCTGACGAAGCACCTGCGTGGGACGGGGTACACGGCGACGCAAGGCCGGTATGTGACCGCCGGTTTGAAGGCGATGAAACCTGACCTCGCCGTGGCACCGGACGACACGAAGGCGACCGAACACCCGGAGGGTGTGGGGCTGTTGGCGTCCGGGATTCCCCTTGTCGCCGAGGTCGTGTGGCCCGACTGCTACGAACGCCGTGACCAGGAGTTCAAGCCGCGCGCCTACGCTTCCGCAGACATTCCGGTGTACGCGATCATCGATGACTACGATCACGGCGGTACCGTGACCGTACTTTCCCGTCCCGATCCCGAACGCCGTGCCTACGCCTCCTCGACCCGGATCCCGTACGGCGAGGAGGCCGTGATCCCCGAGGGCCCCGCGAAGGGGTTCGTGATCGGGCCGGAGATCACCGGTGAGCGCCGTGGCTGATCCCGTGGCTGGTCCTGGGGTGTCGTTCCGGCGGGATCTGTCCGAGTGGCGGGTCGCGCTGGTCGCGTGGCGGTTGCTGGTGTTGCAGGCGGCGGATCCGGTGGTGGGGGCCGGGATGGCCGAGCACTCGACGTACCAGGCGCATCCGTGGCGGCGGGTGGAGCACACGTTGGGGAGCGGGCGGCGGCTGTTCTACCAGGACGGGGAGGCGCTGCGGCGGGAGGTCGCGCGGCTGGACCGGGCGCACAAGCGGATCCGCGGGACGGCGCCGGACGGGCGGGCGTACGACGCCGAGGACGCGGCGACCCGGGCGTGGGTGCTGCTGACGCTGTTCGAGTGCGTGGTCGCGATGCGGCGGCTGGGCGGGGATCCGTACGACGCCGGTCAACTGGAGGCGGCGTACCGGGAGTTCACCGGATCGGTGGCGGCCTTCGGGCTGCCTGAGGGCGAACTTCCCGCCAGCGCCGCCGAGTTGCCCGCGTACTTCGCCCGGGCGGCGCGCGAGCGGCTGGAGTTCACCGAGGCGACCCGCTACCTGCTGGAGGACATGCTGCGCGGGGCGCCGCGGCCGCGCCGGCTGTGGTTCCTCGGGGACGCCGGGTGGCGGGTGCTGCGGGTGGTGGTGGCGCGGGCGATCACGGCGCTGACGGTGGCGGATCTGCCGCCGGCGGTGCGGGAGCGGTTCGGGCTGGTGCGGACGCGGCGGGCCGCGCTGCTGTCCTGGCTGCTGCACCGGGGCGCCGGCGCGGTCGCCCCGCTGCTGCCGGACCGGGTGCGCTACCGCTCTCCGGACCAGGGCGGTGCTCCGGCCCGGTGGCGTCCGCCGCGCAGGGACCCGCGCCGGGACGCGCGCGGCTCCCGGGTGGACCGGTTCTTCCGTGAGGTGCTGGACCAGACCGGCGACGGCTTCCTCACCGTCCACGACCTGCGGGCGATGGCGCACAACGTGTGCTGGCAGCTGGAGTTGGACGAGGCCGCCGAGGCGCGGGTGTACCAGGCCTTCGACGGCTGGTGGGAGCAGCTGCGCGCGGCGATGGACGCGAACGGCGACGGCAAGGTGAGCCGGGAGGAGTTCGTGGCGGCCACCGTCGCGGGCTGCGACCGGGATCCGGCCTATCTGGAGCAGGGGCTGCTGCCCGCGCTGCGGGCCGTGTTCACTGCCGCGGACACCGACGGCAGCGGCTTCCTGGAGGCGGACGAGTACCGGGCGGTGTTCGGCGGCCCGCGCGTTCATCCGGCCGAACTGTCGCACGGGTTCCGCCAGTTGGATGTGGACGGGGACGGCCGGATCACCGTGGAGGAGTTCCTGCACGGCTTCACCGAGTTCTTCACCGCCCGCGCCGACTCCACCCCGGGCACCCAGCTCCTCGGCCGGGCGTAGCCCGTAGCCAAAGGGTGTAGCGGAGAAACGAGGACGGGACCAGGGGCCGCTGGTCCCTTCAGGCGCCCACGTCGTCCGCGACGGCGTGGGCGCCGTCGTGTCAAGCGCCGGATCGGCCAAGACCGCTCCGCCGGCTGCCCGGCCGTTCGTTGTCAGGGCCGTGGGCGGCTCCGCAGACTGTCCCCACCGCCACTGCGTTCACCACTGCACCGCCGCCGCACGGTCACACCCGGCCACACGCGGCCACGCCCCGCTACGTACGGCTACGCACCGTTCCGAAGGTGTCAACCCCACCCCGCCTGCGATTCCTTCGTAAGGATGATGGATACTGCTCCTTGTGAACGTGTTCACGTTCACAAGCGGACAAGCTTGCGTAGTTGGGCAGCGGTCTACAGCTATAGATGAAGTTTGTCCGAAACATGCCCTTCAACAGGGCCGGTCGGTTGGAGAGAGGGCGACGTGGAGCTGGCAATCGCTCACGAGACCATCGCGCGATGGCAATTCGGCATCACCACCGTTTACCACTTCCTCTTCGTCCCGCTCACCATCAGCCTCGCCGCCATCGTGGCCGGGCTGGAGACCGCCTGGGTGAGGACGAACAAGGAGAAGTACTTCCACGCCACGAAGTTCTGGGGGAAGCTTTTCCTGATCAACATCGCGATGGGCGTGGTCACCGGCATCGTCCAGGAATTCCAGTTCGGCATGAACTGGTCCGACTACTCCCGTTTCGTCGGCGACGTCTTCGGCGCCCCGCTCGCGATGGAGGCGTTGATCGCCTTCTTCTTCGAGTCCACCTTCATCGGCCTGTGGATCTTCGGCTGGGACAAGCTGCCGAAGAAGATCCACTGCGCCTGCATGTGGATGGTCGCCCTGGGCACCGTGCTCTCCGCCTACTTCATCCTGGCGGCCAACTCCTGGATGCAGCACCCGGTCGGCTACTCGATCGACCCGGCCACCGGCAAGGCCCAGCTCACCGACATCGCCAAGGTGCTGTTCCAGAACACCACCCTCACCGTGGTGGCGCACACCCTGACCGCCGCCTTCCTCACCGGCGCGGCCTTCATGGTCGGCATCGCCTCCTTCCACCTCTGGAAGGCCAAGCGCAAGCCGGAGAGCGCCGACCCCAAGAAGACCGCCGTGATGCGCACTTCGCTGCGGCTCGGCCTGGTCCTCGCCGTGGTCTTCGGCGCCGGCACCGCGCTCAGCGGCGACTCGCTCGCCAAGGTCATGTTCGAGCAGCAGCCGATGAAGATGGCCGCCGCCGAGGCCCTGTGGGACACCCAGTCGCCCGCGCCGTTCTCGATCTTCGCGGTCGGCGACGTCAGCAAGGGCCACAACTCGGTCGAGCTGGAGATCCCCGGGATACTCTCCTTCCTCGCCCACAGCGACTTCAACTCCTCCGTCCCCGGCATCAACGACACCGCGGCCGCCGAGGCCGCCAAGTACGGCGGCGACCCCAAGGACTACATCCCGAGCATCTTCGTCACCTACTGGGGCTTCCGCCTCATGATCGGTTTCGGGATGACCTCCTTCGTGGCCGGCCTGATCGGGCTCTGGACCACCCGGCGCAAGAAGTTCCTGCGCCCCGAGTTCCGCACCGGCGAGACCGAGGTGCCCCGGCTGATGCTCACCCCCGGGCGGGAGATGGGTCCGTTCCTCACCAAGTGGAGCTGGCGGATCGGCATCCTGACCATGGGATTCCCGCTGATCGCCAACAGCTTCGGCTGGATCTTCACCGAGATGGGCCGCCAGCCCTGGGCCGTCTTCGGCCTGATGACCACGGCGAGCGCGGTCTCCCCCAACGTGAGTGTCGGCACCCAGATCGGCGCCCTCACCACCTTCACCCTGCTGTACGCGATCCTCGCCGTCGTCGAGGTCCGGCTGCTGGTGAAGTACGCCAAGGCCGGTCCGGTGGTGACCGAGCAGCCCCCCGCCAAGGACCCGACCCTGCGCGGACCGTCCTCGGACGACGACGCCGACAAGCCTCTCGCCTTCGCCTACTGAGGACCACAGGGGATCTGACATGCAACTCCACGACGTCTGGTTCGTACTGATCGCGGTCCTGTGGATCGGCTACTTCTTCCTGGAGGGCTTCGACTTCGGGATCGGCATCCTCACCAAGCCGCTCGCCCGCAACACCGCCGAACGGCGCGTCCTGATCAACACCATCGGCCCGGTCTGGGACGGCAACGAGGTCTGGCTGCTGACCGCCGGCGGCGCCACCTTCGCGGCCTTCCCGGACTGGTACGCGACCTTGTTCAGCGGCTTCTACATCCCGCTGCTGATCATCCTGGTCTGCCTCATCGTGCGCGGCGTGGCCTTCGAGTACCGGGCCAAGCGCGACGACGCGCGCTGGCAGCGCAACTGGGAGGAGGCCATCTTCTGGACCTCGCTGCTCCCGGCCTTCCTGTGGGGCGTGGCCTTCGCCAACATCGTGCGCGGCGTCGACATCGACGCGCAGAAGAACTACGTCGGCACCTTCTGGGACCTGCTCAACCCGTACGCCATCCTCGGCGGCCTGGTGACGCTCAGCCTGTTCACCTTCCACGGCGCGGTGTTCGCGGCGCTCAAGACGGTCGGCGACATCCGCGACCGGGCCCGGGCCACCGCCCTGCGGGTGGGCGTGGTGGCGGCGGTGCTGGCGCTGGCCTTCCTGCTCTGGACGCAGGCCGACAACGGCAACGGCCGCAGCCTGGCCGCCCTGATCATCGCCGTGCTGGCCCTGGTCGGTGCTCTGGCGGCCAACCAACTCGGCCGCGAGGGCTGGGCGTTCATCCTCTCCGGGGCGACCATCGTGGCCGCCGTCGCGATGCTCTTCCTGGCGCTCTTCCCGAACGTCATGCCCTCCACCCTCAACGACGGCTGGAGCCTGACCGTCAGCAACGCGGCCTCCTCGCCGTACACGCTGAAGCTGATGACCATCGTGGCCGCGGTGTTCACCCCGCTCGTGCTGCTCTACCAGGGCTGGACGTACTGGGTGTTCCGCAAGCGCATCGGCGTCCAGCACATCCCCGGGCACAACCCGGCCGCCGCGCTCGACCAGGCCTGACGCCGTGAAGCCGGTCGACCCCCGACTCCTCGGGTACGCCCGCACCACCCGTGCCTTCCTCGCCGGATCCGTGCTCCTCGGCGGGGCGGGCGCGGCCCTGGTGGTCGCCCAGGCGAGTCTGATCGCCGAGATCGTCGTCCGCGCCTTCCAGCGCCAGGCGACCCTCGGCGAACTGACCACGCCGCTGCTGCTGCTCGCCCTGACGGCCGTCGGGCGCGGGCTGGTCGGCTGGCTCACCGAACTCACCGCGCATCGGTCCGTCGCCCGGGTGAAGTCCACCCTGCGGCGCCGGCTGCTCGACCACGCCACCGCGCTCGGCCCGGCCTACCTGGCGGGCCGGCGCACCGGCGAACTCACCACCCTCGCCACCCGCGGCGTCGACGCGCTGGACGACTACTTCGCCCGCTACCTGCCGCAGTTGGCGCTCGCCGTCGTCGTCCCGGTGATCGTGCTGCTGCGGATCGTCGGCGCCGACTTCACCTCGGCCGCGATCATCGCCGGGACGCTCCCGCTGATCCCGCTGTTCATGGTGCTGATCGGGATGGCCACCCAGAGCCGGATGGACCGGCAGTGGGGCACCCTGGCCCGGCTCTCGCACCACTTCCTCGATGTGGTGGCCGGACTGCCCACCCTCAAGGTGTTCAACCGGGCCCGCGCCCAGGCCGCCACCATCGCCCGGATCACCGCCGACTACCGCCGCGCCACCCTGCGCACCCTGCGGATCGCCTTCATCTCCTCCTTCGCGCTGGAACTGCTCTCCACCCTGTCGGTCGCACTGGTCGCGGTCACCGTCGGATTCCGGCTGGTGGACGGCACGCTCGACCTGGAGACCGGGCTGCTGATCCTGATCCTCGCCCCCGAGGTGTACTTCCCGATCCGCCAGGTCGGCGCGCTCTACCACTCCAGCGTGGAGGGCCTGACCGCCGCCGACGAGATCTTCCAGGTGCTGGAGACCCCGCTGCCCGCCGCCGGCACGGTGCCCGCACCCGCCCTCACCGGGGCCGTCGTCGCCGTCTCCGACCTGGTCGTACGCCACCCCGGCCGGACCGAGCCCGCCCTGGACGGCGCCGCGCTGACCCTGCGCCCGGGCACCACCACCGCCCTCACCGGCCCGAGCGGGGCCGGCAAGTCCACCCTGCTCGCCGTCCTGCTCGGCCTCGTCGCCCCGGACGCCGGCACCGTCCGGATCACCGCCGCCGACGGGCGCACCCACGACCTGGCCGCACTGGAACCGGCGAGCTGGCGGCGGCAGATCGCCTGGGTGCCGCAGCACCCGCACCTGTTCGCCGGGACGGTCGCCGACAACCTGCGGCTCTACCGCCCGGAGGCCACCGACGAGCAGCTGTGGACGGCGCTGCGGGCCGCGCACGCGCTCGACTTCGTGACCAGGCTGGACGCCCCGCTCGGCGAGGACGGCGCCGGGCTCTCCGCCGGGCAGCGCCAGCGGCTCGCGCTCGCCCGCGTCCTGCTCGCCGACGACCGGCCGCTGGTCCTCCTCGACGAGCCGACCGCCAACCTGGACGGCGCCTCCGAGGCCGCCGTCGTGGACGCCGTCCGGACGCTCGCCGAGGACCCGGCGCGCACCGTGCTGATCGTCGCCCACCGGCCGGCGCTGCTGGCCGTCGCCGACCAGCGGGTCCGGCTGGCGGGGGCGCCCGCCCCGGCCGCGGCTGCCGGCCCGGCTGCGACTGCGGCCTCCGCTGCGGTCGGGCGGCCCGCGCACAGCGGGCGGCCGACGCCCGCCCCCGCCACGGCGCAGGACGAGCCCGAAGCCGACGCCGCCACCCCGAGGCTGGCGCTGTCCGTCCTGCTAGGCGCGCTCGCCCTCGGCTGCGCCGTCGCGCTGATGGCCACCTCCGGCTACCTGATCTCCCGGGCCTCCGAGATGCCGCCGGTGCTCTACCTGATGATGGCCGTCACCTCGGTACGGGCCTTCGGCATCGGCCGCAGCGTCTTCCGCTACGCCGAACGGCTGGTCTCGCACGACGCCGTGCTGCGCACCCTCGGCACCCTGCGGGCTGCCGTCTACCGGCGGCTCACCGCGCTCGCCCCGGCCGGACTGCCCGCCTTCCGGCGCGGCGACCTGCTCTCCCGGCTGGTCGCCGACGTCGACGCGATCCAGGACCACCACCTGCGCTGGCGGCTGCCGGCCGCCGTGGCGGGCGTGGTCTCGCTGGCCGCGGCGGCGGCGATGGGCGCCTTCCTGCCCGCCGCCGGGGTCGTGCTCGGGATCGGGCTGCTGCTCGCGGGCGCGGTGGTGCCCGCCCTGGCCGCCCGCTGGTCGGCCGGTGCCGAACGGCGGCAGGCCCCGGAGCGCGGGCGGCTCGCCACCACCGTCGTCGACGCCTTCACCGGCACCGCCGAACTCACCGTGGCCGGCGCGCTGCCCGGCCGGCTCGCCGCCGTCCACGGCGCCGACGCCGCGCTCACCCGGCTGGCCGCCCGCTCGGCGGCCACCACCGCGCTCGGCACCGGGCTGATCGCGCTGCTCACCGGGCTGACCGTGACCGCCGCGGCGGCCGTCGGCGTCCAGGGGGTGCACGGCGGCGCGCTGGCGCCGGTCTGCCTGGCCGTGGTCGTGCTCACCCCGCTGGCCGCGTTCGAGGCCGTCACCGGGATGCCGCTGGCCGTCCAGGCGCGCCAGCGCAGCCGGGCCGCGCGGGCCCGGCTGGACGAGGTGCTGGAGGCCGAGGCCGCCGTCCCGGAGCCGGCCGCGCCCGCCGCGCTGCCCGAACAGCCGCTGCCGGTCGCCGTGCGCGGACTGACCGTCCGGCACCCCGGGCAGGCCGCGGACGCGCTCACCGGCGTCGACCTCGACCTCGCGGCCGGCCGCCGGATCGCCGTGGTCGGCCCGTCCGGCTCCGGCAAGACCACGCTGGCCCAGGCGCTGCTGCGGTTCCTGGAGCCGAGCGCGGGCGGCGTCACCTTCGCCGACGGCCGCCCCCAGGCAGTGGACAGCCGCGCGCTCGCGGGCGAGGACGTCCGCCGGGTGATCGGACTGTGTGCCCAGGACGCCCACGTCTTCGACAGCTCGCTGCGGGAGAACCTGCGGCTGGCCCGGCCGGGCGCCACCGAGGACGACCTGCGCGCCGCGCTCGCCGCCGCCCGGCTGCTGGACTGGACGCTGACCCTGCCCGACGGCCTGGACACCATGGTCGGCGAGCACGGCGCCCGGCTCTCCGGCGGCCAGCGGCAGCGCCTCGCACTGGCCCGGGCCCTGCTCGCCGACTTCCCGGTGCTCGTCCTGGACGAGCCCGCCGAACACCTCGACCTGCCCACCGCCGACGCGCTCACCACCGACCTGCTGGCCGCCACCGAGGGCCGCACCACCGTGCTGATCACGCACCGGCTGGCCGGCCTGGACGACACCACCGTCGACGAGGTGCTGGTGCTGGACGGCGGCCGGGTCGCCGAGCGCGGCCGCTGGTCGGAGCTGATCGCGGACCGGGACGGGCGGCTGCACGCCATGTGGCGGCGGGAGCGGGAGGCGGACGGGCTGCTGGAGCGGGAGGCGGACGGGCTGGTGGAGCCGGTCGGGGCCACCCGTTAGGCCCGGTCGGGGCCGCCTGCCAGGCCCGGTCAGGGCGCGTTTCCCGAGCCGCGCCGTCCTTCGGATGAAAAGCGTACAAACTAGGCTTTCTGCATGGACCCCACGCCAGAGCCCTCCGCCGCCGCGCCCGAGCCGACACCCCATCGGGTGCCGGAGATCGCCTCGCTCGGGCTGGACACCCTGGTCACCGAGGTCGCGGAGCGGCTGCAGTCGGCCGCCGCGGTCACCGACCGGATGCAGCGGCTGCTGGAGGCGGTGGTCTCGATCGGCGCCGGGCTCGACCTGCACGCCACCCTGCACCGGATCGCCACCGGCGCCGCCGAACTCGTCGACGCCCGGTACGCGGCCCTCGGTGTGATCGCCCCCGGCCGCACCGGTCTGGCCGACTTCATCCACGTCGGCGTCGACGACGAGACCGCCGCCGAGATCGGCGAACTGCCCGCCGGACGCGGCATCCTCGGCGCGCTGATCGACCGCCCCGAGCCGCTGCGGCTCGCCGACCTCGGCGCCGACCCGCGCTCCTCCGGATTCCCGCCGCACCACCCGGAGATGAAGACCTTCCTCGGCGAGCCGATCCGGGTCCGCGACGAGGTCTTCGGCAACCTCTACCTCACCGAGAAGAAGGGCGGCGGCGCCTTCACCCCCGAGGACGAACAGGTGGTGCACGCGCTCGCCGCGGCGGCCGGCGTCGCCATCGAGAACTCCCGGCTGTACGAGGAGGGGCGGCGCCGGGAACGCTGGATCGCCGGCGCCTCCGCCGTCACCACGGCGCTGCTCTCCACCGACCAGGCCGAGACCGCGCTCACCGTCGCGGCCGAGCAGGTCCGGGAGCTGGCGGACGCCGCGCTCGGCATGATCCTGCTCCCGACCGAACCGGCGGAGGACGGCGACGGGCAGATGCGGGTCGCCCACGCCTCCGGCGAGGCCGCCGAGTTCGTCCGGGGCGAGCTGCTGCCCAGGAAGAGCTTCGCGGCCCGGCTGCTCGCCGGGGAGAGCGTCTACCTGGACGACATGTCCAGCGACCCGACCGTGGAGATCCGGCTCGCCCGCGCCTTCGGCCCGTCCATGGCCGTCCCGATGGTCGCCGCCGGGCGGGTGCTCGGCGGGCTCTGCGTCTGGCGCCCGCGCGGCGCCCTGCCGTTCACCGACACCGAGAAGCAGCTCGCCGAGACCTTCGCCTCGCAGGCCGCGCTGGCCCTGCGGCTCGCCGAGGGCCAGCGCGACCAGCAGCGCCTGGCCGTCTTCCAGGACCGCGACCGGATCGCCCGCGACCTGCACGACCTGGTGATCCAGCGGCTGTTCGCCACCGGGATGATGCTGGAGAGCGCGGCCCGGCGGTCCGTGGTGCCCGAGGTGAAGGTCGGCATCGGCAAGGCGGTGGACGAGCTGGACGCCACCATCCAGGAGGTCCGCACCACCATCTACGCCCTCCAGCACGACAACCACGGCGACGCGCCGGACACCCTGCGCACCCGGGTGCTGCGGGAGGCCAGCCAGGCCGCGGCCGCGCTCGGCTTCAAGCCCTCGGTGAGCTTCGTCGGGCCGGTGGAGAGCCTGGTCGAGGAGAAGAACGGCCGCCAACTGCTCGCCGCGCTCAGGGAGATGCTCTCCAACACGGCCCGGCACGCGCGGGCCTCCCGGGTCGGCGTCGAGATCGACGCGACCGCCCACCTGGACGACACCGGCCGGCCGGTGAGCGGCGACCCGGAGTCGCTGGACCGGGGCGGGCGCCCGGGCGTGCTGCTGACGGTGACCGACGACGGCGTCGGCATCCCGGCGGGCGGGCGCCGCAGCGGCCTGCTCAACCTGACCCGGCGGGCCGAGGCGCTCGGCGGCGCCGCCTGGCACGAGGCCGGGCCGTACGGGAAGGGCACCAGGGTCCGCTGGACGGCCCGGCTCTGAACCCGGCCCGATCCTCCTCGGCGGTTGGCCGGTGAAAGTTAAACGAGGGAGAACTTCCCGACCAACAGCGCAAGTTGTGAACGTTCTGGGCTTTCCGTGGGTCCGTGTGCACACATAGCTTTGCACCGGTCTCGGAGGGGTAACCGGACGGGGGAGCAGTGGACGCGTCTGGCCGCGGGAACACCGCAGCAGGGGCAAGTCGAGGCGGGTTCAGGACGGAGCGCGCCCCGGACGGGCGGTACCGCTGGCAGCTGAAGGCGCCGAACGGCCGGGTGGTGGCCATCACCGCCGCCATGTTCGAGACGCCCGGCGAGGCCGAGCGCGGCTTCGACGGATTACGCGTCGGGGCCGCCGAACTCACCGCGCGGATCACCCACGTCCGGGACGGCATCGGCTGGATCTGGGTCGTCCCCGGGTCGCGCAGCCTGCCCGAGGTGCGCTCCAGCCGCGCGTACGAGCGGTACGCGACCTGCCAGAACGCCTTCCGGCGCTTCGTCGTGCTGCTGGCCAAACAGCCCGCGCGGGACCTGCCCGTTCGTGAGCTGCCCGCGCGTGAGCTGCCCGCTCGGGACCGGCCCGCTCGCGACCAGTCCGTTCGTGAGCGGCCCGCTCGGGAGCGGCCGGTTCGAGACCTGCCGGGCCGTGAACTTCCGGGCCGTGAACTTCCCCGGAACACCGTCTCGTTGAGACGCCCCGATGGCCGCTGAGGGGCGCGGCCCCCGTCTGCTGATCGTCCCCGCACCCGAACGCTGCCTGGGCTGGGCGCTGCGCGCCGCCAACGGGCGGCCGCTCGGCATGGGTGTGCGCACCTACCGCAGCGAGGAGGAACTCGCCGAGGCGGTCCGGGTGTTGCTGATCGAGCGGGCGGCCCTGCGATGTTCGGTGGCCCAGTCCGAGGGCCGGCAGTGGGTGTGGTCCGCCTACCTGCCGGTGCGCAGCACCCGGCGGACGGCGATCGAGCCCGCGCCGGTGGCGCGCAGCGCCCGCGGCTACCTGCGGCGCGACCAGTGCCAGGCCGGCGCCGAGGGCTTCCTGTCCGGACTCCAGTGGGTGGGGCAGGAGTTGCGGCGGGGCGGTCGGGACGGCCGCTGGCCGCTGTGAGGCGGCCGGGGCCCACGTGCAGTTCCGGTGAAGCGCAGGTTTCCGGCAACACCCCGAGTCGCCACCTGGAGAAGAACGTCACCGGCCTCCGACCACCCCCTTTCCCCTCCGCCGCGCCCGCGCTGACCAGTCGCTAAACCTCGTCGAACCGATGAGTCGACAATCCCGACCCGCCCTCGACCTCCCTTCCGGCGGAACCACCGGGCCGGACAGGATCTGCACTGCCGGAGCGGCCGCAGCGGACGCGGCCACCGGCCCCGGGCTCCCAACCAGAGCACGGGTCCACGCGATGGACGTCTCTCCCACCGGAGGAAGAGAAACATGCGTAAGACCGCTGCCAAGCTGCTCACCATTGCCGCCCTGGCGACCTCCCTGGCCACCGTCGCCAGCGGCACCGCCCTGGCCGACCCGGCGTCGCTCCCGGCCGCCAAGGACATCGTGGGCGTCGGCTCCGACACCACCCAGGCCGTCCTGAACCAGTTCTCGGCGGACTACAACGCCACCATTCCGAGCAGCAACACCACCACCCCGCGCCTGTACAGCTGGGACGCGACCGGCACCTCGCCGATCACCACCAAGACCGGCGCCACCTCCATCGCCCGCCCGAACGGCTCCGGCGCCGGCATCACCGCGCTGAAGAACAACACCAGCGCCACCGTGGACTTCGCCCGCTCCTCGCGCGGCCCGGCGTCGACCGACCCGAACACCTTCGACTTCGTGGCGTACGCCACGGACGCGGTGTCCTGGGCGGCCCAGAACGGCGGCAACGCGCCGGCCAACCTGACCACGCAGAACCTCAAGGACATCTACACCTGCAACGTCACCACCTGGGACCAGATCGACCCCAGCCTGCCCAGCACCACCATCAAGCCGTTCCTGCCGCAGTCCGGCTCCGGCACCCGCTCCTTCTTCCTCTCCACCATCGGCGTCTCGGCCTTCGGCCTCTGCGTCACCGAGGGCGTGCAGGAGAACGAGGGCAGCGACGCCCAGCTGAACGACCCCGACGCGCTGGTCCCCTACTCCGTCGCCCACTACGTCGGCCAGGTGTACTACGGCAAGGGCAGCGGCGCCGACGTCCAGGGCCCGCTGACCATCCGCAACGTGAACGGCGTCGCCCCGGTCGACACCGTCAACAAGGTGATCACCAACGCCTTCGCCGGTACCTCCTACGCCCGCAGCGTCTACAACGTGGTCCGTCACTCCGACTGGATCGCCACCGACACCCACGGCACCGCGCTGCGCGCCATCTTCGGCACCAGCGGCTGGGTCTGCACCAACGCCACCGCGTCCGCCGACCTGAAGAGCTTCGGCTTCCTGCCGCTGCCGGCCGGCGCCTGCGGCAGCGTCACCCACTCCTGATCCACCCCGCACCATCCGGCGGCCACGGGCGCAGCGCCCGTGGCCGCCGGCCATCGGAGGAGCCGTCGAAGGGGCCCGGGATCATGCGTGGAACGACGAAGAAGCTGCTCGCCGCCGCCGCTCTGGCGACGGCGGTCGTCACCGCGACCGGCGGCACGGGGGCCGCCGATCCGACGTCGCTGCCGGCCGCACGGGACATCGTGGGGGTGGGGGACGGCGTCACGCAGCTGGTGATGAACCAGCTCTCCGCGGACTACAACGCCACCATCCCGAGCACCGACACCACCACGCCGCGCCTGTACAGCTGGGACGCGACCGGCACCTCGCCGATCACCACCAAGACCGGCGCCACGTCGATCGCCCGCCCGAACGGGGCCGACGCCGGCATCCAGGCCTTGAAGAACAACACCAGTACCGTGGTGGACTTCGCCCGCTCCTCACGTGGTCCGGCACTGACCGACCCGAACACCTTCGACTTCGTGGCGTTCGCATCGGACGCGGTGTCCTGGGCGGCCAAATCCGGTGGTAACGCGCCGGCCAACCTGACCACGCAGAACCTCAAGGACATCTACACCTGCAACGTCACCACCTGGGAACAGATCGACCCCAGCCTGCCCAGCACCACCATCAAGCCGTTCCTGCCGCAGCCCGGCTCAGCCCTCCGCACGAACTTCCTGTGGAAGATCGGCGTCTCGGCCTTCGGCCTCTGTGTGACCGAGGGTGTGCAGGAGAACGAGGGCAGCGACGCCCAGTTGAACGACCCCGACGCGCTGGTCCCCTACTCCGTGGGGCACTACGTCGGGCAGATGTACTACGGCCGGGGCAGCGGTTCGGATGTGCAGGGCCCGCTGACCATCCGCAACGTCAACGGCGACGCGCCGGTCGACACCGCGAAGAAGGCCATCAACAAGAACTTCGTCGGCGGTAGCTACGTCCTCTCCCTCTACCACGTGCTCCGCCGCTCCGACTGGAACGCCGCCGACGCCCACGGTGCCGCACTGCGCTCCGTCTTCGGCGCCGACGGTTGGATCTGCACCAATCCGACCGCCCTCGCGGACATCACCGGGTTCGGCTTCCTTCCGCTGCCGCCCCACGCCTGCGGGAGCATCACGCACAGCTGACCACTGCTCCACCCGCACCATCCCACCTCTCCCAAGGAGTTCAGCATGGCAAGAACCGGTACCCGCCTCGCCACCACCGGTGCCGCCGTCGTCCTGGCGGTCACCGGTGTCGGCGGTGTGGCCGTGGCCGACACCACCGCCACCGCGCCCACCGGCAGCGCCGTGATCACCGTCGACGGCGCGTTCCTGGCCAAGTCGGTGCTCAAGGGCATCGTCGTCGTCCCGCTGACGCCGGCCACCGCGGCCGCCGCCAACAACGCCATCACCGCGACCTTCCCGGTGACCGGCGGAGCGGCCAACATCCCGTCCTTCTCCGGGGACGTGCAGTTCGGCGGCAGCCTGCTCTTCTTCAACGCCACGAACGGCAAGAGCGTCGTCTTCAAGCAGCTCGACTTCGGCGTCCGCAGCTGGAAGATCACGGCCGTCCCGGACGGCGGCACCAACCCGGTGGCGCTGCTGGACCCGCTGGGCGACACCCAGGTCGGCCGTACCGGCACCACGCAGAGCCTCACCGCTTCCAGCCTCCAGGTGGACGCGGAGGGCGCGCAGTACCTGGACAAGGCCCTCGGCACCACGTACTTCACCGGCGGCCAGTCGGTCGGCTCGCTCGCCCTGTCCTTCACCCCGGGCAGCTGACCCCCGGCCCGCGATGACCGCGGGGTGATCTGCGGGCCCGCACCCCGGTGCGGGCCCGTACGCATTCGGACGACGCAACTCCGTTCCATGGGTGCCGCGTTGGGGTCTCGTACACCCTGTCGACCGGATCCGGCCATATCCGGCTGGCGCAATGGTCAGGTACCGGAACCGTCCGGTCGTCCGCATGCCTGATCCCCCTTGCGCCGCGTGCTGGGCGGCGCGGATTCGCACGGAGGTGCCCGCCATGAGAGTCCGACTACCCGACCGGAGGGATCCGGGGTGGTGGCGTCGCCGATGGCCGGCGATCGCGATGGTGTGGTCGGTGGTGGTGGCCCTCGGGGTGGTGCCGATCGGCCTGGGGGCGGTGCCACAGGCGGTGGCGGCGTCGTCCGCGGTGACGGTGAAGGGGCCGAAGCTCTGGAATCCGAGCACCGGGACGTACGGCAAGCAGGGGAGCATCACGCTCTCGCAGTCGAAGGACCTCACCAACCAGGTGGTCCAGCTCTCCTGGAGCGGCTTCACCCCGACCACGGACGGCAACGGCCAGCCGAGGACGATCGTGAAGCCCGGCGACGCCTACTCCTTCTTCGCCGTCCGGATCTACGAGTGCCGCGGTACCGATCCAAAGGTCACCGACTGTTACGGCAGCACCATGTACGGGCTTGATCCGGCTGCCGGGTTCCAGCAGCGGAAGACCGACGTGCCTGCGCCGGACTTCCCGAGCAACATGGTGATCTCCCCCACCAGTATGGACGGTTCGGGAGCCGCGACCATCGAGTTGTACACGGGGCTGCAGAGCCCGACCCTGGCCTGCGATGCCACCCACCCGTGTTCCCTGGTGGTGGAGGCCAACTACGGCGGTGACAGCCTCGGCCAGACGAATCCGCAGCAGACCGTGGACTGCACGAACCACACCCTCGATCTCACCACCGGATACAAGCTCGCGTCGGACGAGGTGTTCGGCAAGGACGCGGCCAACGGCATGTCGAGCGGCGAGCAGTGCGCCTGGGAGAACCGGGCCGTGGTGCCGCTGGCCTTCGCGCCCTCGCCGGCCGCCTGCGAGGCGCAGACGTCGGCGTTCCGTGCCGCAGGCCTGGAGGCGGCCAACCGGGCCGTGCAGCTGTGGCGTTCAGGCCTGTGCCTGGGCGACAACCCGCTGTCCTTCCAGTACCTTCCCGCCGGCGGCGAGCCGCAGGCCCGGGCCGACTTCCTCGGCGGAGCGACGGATGTTGCCCTGACGGTCCGACCGGACACGTCGACGCCGCAACGCCCGTACGTCTACGCGCCGTTGTCGGCCTCGGGCGTGTCGGTGGCCTTCGTGGTCGACGACCCGTCGACCGGTCGGCAGATCAGGGACATGAAGCTCAACGCCCGGCTGCTGGCCAAGCTGCTCACCCAGTCGTACTCGCCCGCCGGAGGCGTGATCGCCTCCGTGAAGGGCAACCCGACCTGCATCTTCCGGGACCAGGAGTTCCTGAAGCTGAACCCGCTGCCGCCGGAGAGCGGGCTGAAGTGGCCGACGTCCTGCGCGGTCTCGCAGTCCAGCCCCATCGTGGTCGGCGGCACGACGGACCTGGTGTACCAGCTGACCTCGTGGATCGCCTCCGACCCGGACGCCGCGCGCTTCCTGGACGGCGAGCCGGACCCGTGGGGCATGCGGGTGGACACGTACTACCTGCGGCCGGCCTTCTCCGGCTACCCGACCGACTCCTTCGCCCGGCAGGACTCCTCCGGGCTGGTCGGGGCGACGACGCAGCCGCGCAGCAACTGGCGTGAGTACGAGTGGAATCCGGTCACCACGGGGCTCGGTGACGTGGCGCGGAAGCTGCTGCAGAACAAGCCGACCTGCATCGATCCGACCATCCAGCCCGACGGCGGCCACAACCAGTGCGCGCCGATGGACCCGGGCAGCCGGACGCTGTTCTCGATCATGGACGCTGGCCAGGCGAAGGCCTACGCGCTCCCCGAGGCCCAACTCCTCAACCCGGCGGGCGGGTTCGCTGCGCCCAGCACGTCCAGCTTCCAGTCCGCGGTGGCGGACATGACGGTGGACGCGTCGACGGGTGTCCAGCAACTGCCGTACGGCGTCGCCGACACGGCGTACGCCCACGACCAGTTCGCCTACCCGCTGACCAGCGTGCAGTACGCGATGGTGCCGACCAAGGGCGTGCCCGACGCCAAGGCGGCGGCGATCACCAAGTTCCTGAAGACGGTGACGACCAGCGGCCAGGTGTACGGCACCGAGCCGGGCCGGCTGGCGCAGGGCTTCCTCGCCCTGACCAACGCCCAGCGCGCGCAGGCGGCGGACGCCGCCTCGCACGTGGAGACGCAGGACGGCAAGCTGCCCGGCAACCAGGCCGCGCCGCCGAACCCGCCCCCCGTCACCCCCGACCCGGGGACGACCGGCGGCACCGGCGGCACCCCGGCGGGCGGATCGGGCTCCACGGACGGCGCCGCTCCCGGCACCGCGCCCGCGCCCGCGAGCGACGGCGGCACGGCGGCCGGCGGGACCGGGGACACCTCGGCCGACGGCAACACCTTCGGCACGACCGGCGGGACCAGCGGCACCGGCGGCACCGGTTCCATCGGATCCACCGGTTCCACCGGGACGACCGGCGGCACGGCCGGCACCGGCGGATCCGCCGCCGTCCCGGCCGCCGCAACGGCCGGCGGGGCGAAGGCCGCCGCCGCCCCCGCCGCGTCCGGCAAGCCGATCACCGTGGCGCCCGTCGCGGCCGGCACGCCGGCGGCGGACCGCTCCGGCATGGCCCGCCTGCTGCTCCCGATCGCGCTGATCGGCGGCCTGGTGCTGCTGGTCGGCGGACCGGCGACGCTGCTGCTGGGCGGCACTCCGGCCGGGCAGAAGGCACTGACCGGGCTGCGCGAGGGCTGGTCGCGGGTGCGTCGCCGCCGCTGGGGCCGCTGACGCCCGCGGCTGACGCCCGCGCCGGTTGACGCCGGCGCACCTCGGACGACTCGGCGGGGCCGCCGTTCCGGCCCCGCCGACTCGTCCGCCCGGTCCCGTTGCCGTCTGCCCCGGGCCCGCTGACCAGGCCCGCAGCCCGACCCGCGCCGCCCGCGCGTCGGCGACCGGACCGACCGGCGACCGGAACGTCGGCGACCGGACCGACCGGCGACCGGAACGCCGGCGACCGACCGGAACGCCGACGACCGACCGACGACCACGAACCAGCCGACCGAGCCGCCTTCGACGCTTTCGTCGGGCCGCCGTCCAGGCCGGGGCACCGCCCCGGCACCCGTACCCGAGCACGGAGAGCAGACCATGACAGCCGCCGCCGAGCCCGCGGCACCGTACGCCGGGGCGCCAGGCCACCCCGACGGCCAGCCCGACCCCGACGTCCCGCGCGTCATCACCGCCCCCGCCACCCCCGGCGACCGGGTGTTCCGCGGCGTGCTGCGGCTCGCCGGGATCTCGGTCTTCGCCATCATGGGGCTGATCGCGTTCTTCCTGCTGCTGCGCGGCACGGACGCGCTGCGCGCGGTGGGCTGGTCGTTCCTGACCGAGCAGAAGTGGCAGACCGCCGCGCACAACTTCGGCATCGCCGCCGTCCTGCCGAACGGCCTGCTGATCGCCGTGATCGCCCTGGCCATCGCCGTCCCGGTGGCGCTGACCACGGCGGTCTTCATCGCCGAGTACGCGCCCGTGCGGCTGCGTTCGGTGCTGGTCTCGCTGATCGACCTGATGGCGGCGATCCCCAGCATCATCTACGGCCTGTGGGGGCTGTTCTTCCTCCAGCCGCGCATCATCGGCTTCGTCCGCTGGCTGGCCAACCACCTCGGCGACGCGATCCCCTTCCTGAAGGTGCGCACCGGCGACATCGGGACGTCCTACACCTCGTCCACCTTCATCGCGGGCGTCGTGGTCTCCCTGATGATCATCCCGATCGTCACCTCGCTCAGCCGGGAGGTGTTCTCCCAGGCCCCGCAGGGCGAGCGGGAGGGCGCGTACGCGCTCGGCTCGACCCGCTGGGGGATGGTGCGCGCGGTGGTGCTGCCGTTCGGCAAGGGCGGTGTGATCGGCGCGGTGATGCTGGGCTTCGGCCGGGCGATGGGGGAGACGATCGCCGTCGCGCTGATCATCTCGCCGAACTTCAAGACCATCACACACATCCTCGAGAACGGCGCCAACTCGATCTCGGCGCTGATCGCGCTGCGCTTCGGCGAGTCGGACGCGCTGTCGCTCTCCGCGCTGATGGCGGCCGGCCTGGTGCTGTTCGCACTGACCCTGCTGGTCAACGTCGCGGCCGGTTTCGTGATCAACCGGTCGCGCTCCGGCGCCTCGACCGCGGACTGAGAAGGGCGGCCGACATGACCAACCCCGTTGAAGGGACGACCCGATGACCACGCTCGACCTGCCACCCGTGGCCGCGTCCGAGCCCGCCGAGGCGCCGCCCGCCCCCGCACCCGTACCCCCGCGCCCGGAGCAGCGCCTGAAGCTCGGCGGGGTCACCCGCGAGGACGTGCTCACCGTGGCCGGCTCGCTGGTCGGCTCGCTGGCGCTGGACTGGATGAGCTACGAGCGGATCCTGCCGTTCAGCGGCGCGTTCGGCTTCCTGGTCTGCTGGTATGTGCTGTTCCTGGCCGGCTACTTCACCCTCGGGCGGCTCCAGTGGGGCAGGCTGCTGGTGCGCGAGCGCCTGGTGTCGGTGGTCGCGTGGAGCTCCGGACTGCTGGTGCTCGCGCTGATCGTCGACCAGATCGGCTATCTGGTGGTCCGAGGCTCCGAGGCGGCCCAGCACCTGAACTTCTTCACCGAGTCGATGGAGAGGACGGCCGCGCTCTCCCCGATCACCTCCGGCGGTGCGCTCAACGCGATCGTCGGCTCGCTCGAACAGCTGGGCCTGGCCACGTTGTTCGCGGTGCCGCTGGGCATCGCCGCGGCGGTCTTCATGTCCGAGGTCGGCGGCCGGATGGCCCGTCCGGTGCGGACCCTGGTCGAGGCGATGACCGCGCTGCCGTCGATCGTCGCGGGCCTGTTCGTGCTCGGCGTGGTGATCCTCACCCTCGGGTTCGAGCAGAGCGGGTTCGCGGCCTCGCTGGCGCTGACCGTGATGATGATGCCGATCGTCACCCGGGCCGCCGAGGTGGTCATCCGGCTGGTGCCGGGCACCCTGCGCGAGGCCTCGTACGCGCTCGGCGGCAGCCAGTGGCGGACGGTGTGGAACGTGGTGCTGCCGACCGCCCGGCCCGGTCTGGTGACGGCGGTGGTGCTCGGCATGGCGCGCGGCGTCGGCGAGACCTCGCCGGTGCTCCTGACCTCGGGCTTCACCGCGCAGTTCAATGCCGACCCGTTCACCGAGCCCCAGGTGTCGCTGCCGCTCTACATCTGGAACTACGTCAAGCAGCCCTACCCCGAGATGGTCGCGCGGGCCTTCGCCGCGGGGCTGACCCTGATGGCCGTGGTGCTGGTCCTGTTCGTCACCGCTCGGGTGCTCGGCGGCCGTCGGCCCGGCCAGTTGACGCGGGGTCAGAAGCGCCGGATCAACCGGGACGCCCGTCGTCTCGAGGCGGCCGCCGCGGCCGCCGTCGCCCGTCCGTACGCCATCCAGCCGGAGAAGCGCTGATGCCCAGCCCAACCACCCTCCGTACCAGAGGAGTTCCCATGTCGTGGGAGGCCGCAAGCCGCCCCGTGGCCCGCACCCTGGCCGTGCTGCTGTCCCTGTCGCTCGCCGCGGCCTCACTGCTGCTCGGGCAGGGGGCGGCGTTCGCGGCGTCGGTCGCGCTGAGCGCCCAGGGCTCCAGCTGGTCCGGTCCGGCGATCGACCAGTGGCGCCAGGACGTCGGGCCGCAGGGCATCCAGATCAACTTCAACCCGGTCGGCTCGGCCGCCGGCCGCACGGCCTGGAGCAACGGGCAGACCGACTTCACCGCCTCGGACGTGCCGTTCCGCAGCGGGGATGACACCGGCCTCAGCGAATCGGCCCGCACCGGCGGCCAGGGCGGCCGGGAGAACCCGGTCTACGGCTTCTCGTACGTGCCGATCACCGCGGGCGGCACCACCTTCATGTACAACCTGCAGGTCGGCGGCAAGCAGGTCCGCGACCTGCGACTCTCCCCGCAGACCATCGTGGACATCTTCACCAACAAGATCACCAACTGGAACGACCCGAAGATCACCGCCGACTACGGCAAGCCGCTGCAGAGCATGCCGATCACCCCGGTGGTCCGCTCGGACGGCTCCGGCGCTACCGCGCAGTTCACCCGTTGGATGGAGCACAGCTACCAGGCCCAGTGGGACGACTACTGCAAGTCCGTCAACGGCACCACCTGCGGCGACTACACCGAGTTCTACCCGCCGTCCGGCCGGATGACCGCGCAGAACGGCTCCGACATCGTCGCGGGCTACATCAAGTCCTCGATCGGCCAGGGCACCATCGGCTACGACGAGTACGCCTTCGCCAAGCGCAGCAACTGGCCGGTCGTGAAGGTGCTCAACAAGGCCGGCTACTACTCCCTGCCGACGGCCTCCAACGTGGCGGTCGCGCTCACCGCGGCGAAGATCCGCGGCGTCGACGACAACACCCCGGCGACCGACCCGAACTACCTCCAGCAGAACCTCGACGGCGTCTACACGATGGACGACCCCCGCGCCTACCCGATCTCCAGCTACAGCTACGTGATCGTGCCGCGCGCCGGAGCGGAGCTCAAGCCGCCGCCCCGCTTCAACAACGACAAGGGCGGCGCACTCAGCCGCTTCCTCGCCTACGTCCTGTGCGAGGGCCAGGGCGAGGCGGACGGCCTCGGCTACTCGCCGATCCCGCGCAACCTGGTCAAGGGCGGGCTGCTGCAGACCAAGAGCATCCCGGGCAACGCCAGCCCCGTCGACCCGGACACCCTCTCCAACTGCGCGAACCCGACCTTCAACTCGGCCGGTGAGCTGACCGTCCTCAAGAACGCGCCGCAGCCCAGCCCCTGCGACAAGCAGGGCGCTCCGCTGGACTGCACCGTGCAGGACGGCCAGCCGGTCAAGACCGGTTCGGGCGCTGGTAGTTCGGGCGGCACCGGCGGCGGCGCGGCCGGCGGGACCGGCGGCACGGGCGGCACGGGCGGTACCGGCGGCACGGGCGGCACGGCCGCCGGCGGTTCGGGCCGGACCGGCAACGGCACGGCCGCAGGCGGGTCCGGCGGCACCGGCGGTACCGGTGGCGGTACGGGCGGCGGCGGCGCGGGCACCGGCGGCACCGGGGACGGCGGCGCAGCTGCCGACGGCGCGGCCGGCACGGACCCGAACGCGGCCGGTGCCGCGCCGGGCGACCCGGGCACCGAGGACGTGGTCGACCCGCAGACCGGCCAGGTCGTCGCCCGCGGCCGCGGCGGCAGCACCGAGGTCGCGGCGAACGTGGTCGAGGTGGCCGGCAAGCCCGAGGACTGGACGCTGAGCACGCTCACCGCCCTCGAACTGCTCGCCGTGGTGCTCGTCCCGCCGCTGCTCGGCCGGCGGCTGCTGCGGCGGCGCAAGTCCTCGGACGGCGCCTCGTGACCGCCCCGGTGCTGGAGAAGCCGGCCGCCCCCGCGCGGCCGGCCACGCCCGCGGGCCCGCCCGCCGCGACCCCCGCGGCCGGGCCCGCCGCCGCCCCTTCGCGGCGCCGCCTCCTCCAGGGCGCCCGGGTGGCCAGCCTGCTGGCCGCGCTGGTGCTGGGCTTCGTCGGCTACCTGTTCACGCTCTCGCACGTCCAGGAACGGCACTTCCAGTCCACCGCGTACAAGACCTTCCGGGACCAGCTCGCCCGGGCCGTCGCCCCCACCGGGGCCGCCGCCGACGGCGCCCCGGTGGCCCTGCTGGACATCCCGGCGATCGGCCTGCACCAGGCCGTCGTGGTCGAGGGCACCACCGGCCGGGACCTCATGCGCGGGCCCGGCCACCGCCGGGACACCGCCCTGCCCGGCCAGGGCGGCGTCGCGGTGCTGTTCGGCCGCGGCGCCACCTTCGGCGCGCCCTTCGCGCAACTGTCCGGGCTCCGGGTCGGCGACAAGATCGAGGCCACCACCGGGCAGGGCAAGTTCACCTACACCGTCAACGTGTACGGCGACGGCGACCACCCGATCACCGACCCGGCCCGCAACCGGCTCGTCCTGGTCACCGGGGACTCGGACTGGATCCCCGGCTCGACCGTGATGGTCGGCGCCCGGCTGGACGGCGACCCCCAGCAGAACCCCGGCGGCCGGCCCCGGACCGTCCCGTACGACAAGGCGCTGGCCGCCGACAAGGGCGCGCTGGCCACGCTGCAACTGTGGTCGCTCGGACTGCTGGGCGTGGTGCTCGGCGCGCTCCTGCTGGCCCGGTACTGGCGGGCCTCGGCGGCCTACCTGAGCCTCGCGCCGGTGCTCGGCGCACTGCTCTGGGCGGTCTACGAGAACGCCGCCGCCCTGCTGCCCAACCTCTACTGAAGCGCGCCCGGAAGGCCGTACCGATGACGGATGCACCGATGACCGACACCCCGACCACCGGCCTGGGGACGGTCGACGCCCCGGCGACCGACCCGGCCGCCGACACCCTCACCCTCCCGCCGCTGCCGCCGGCCCCGCACCCCGGCGGCGAGCCGCTGGCCGGGCTGGAGACCAGGGAGGTCTCCGCCTGGTTCGGCGCCCGCAAGGTGCTGGAGCGGGTCTCGCTGGCGATGCCGGCCGGCGAGGTCACCGCGCTGATCGGCCCGTCCGGCTGCGGCAAGTCCACCTACCTGCGGATCCTCAACCGGATGCACGAGATGGTGCGCGGCGCCGCGCTCTCCGGCGAGGTGCTGCTGGAGGGCGACGACGTCTACCGTCCCGGTCGGCGCCCCGCCGAGGTGCGGCGCCGGATCGGCATGGTGTTCCAGCGGCCCAACCCGTTCCCGGCGATGTCCATCCAGGACAACGTCGCCAGCGGCCTGAAGCTGGCCGGGATCAAGGTCTCCAAGGAGGAGCGCCGGGACCTGGTGGAGACCAGCCTGCGCCGCGCCGGGCTCTGGGACGAGGTCTCCAGCCGGCTGCACACCCCGGGCGGCTCGCTCTCCGGCGGGCAGCAGCAACGCCTGTGCATCGCACGGTCGTTGGCGGTCTCGCCGGACATCCTACTGATGGACGAGCCGTGCTCCGCGCTCGACCCGACCTCCACCCGACGGGTCGAGGAGACCATCGCCGAACTGCGCGGGCGGCTCACCATCGTGATCGTCACCCACAACATGCAGCAGGCCCAGCGCGTCTCGCAGACCTGCGCCTTCTTCCTGGCCACCCACGACACCCCGGGCCGGATCGTGGAGGCCGGGCCGACCGCGCAGGTCTTCGGCAACCCGCGCGACCAGCGGACCTCCGACTACGTGAACGGCCGCTTCGGCTAGGTCCGGGCGATACGTCCTAGGGGAGCTAGGGGAGCCAGGGGAGCCGCAGCAGCTCCTCCAGCACCGCCGCGACGCCGTCCTGCTCGTTGCTCACGGTGTGCAGCGGCACCGCCGCCAGCACCTGCGGGTGCGCGTTGGCGACGGCGTACGCGGTGCCGGCCCAGTCCAGCATCTCCAGGTCGTTCGGCATGTCGCCGAAGGCCACCACCTCGCTCCGGTCGATCCCGTGCCCGGCGCACCAACGGGCCAGCGTGCTGGCCTTGGTGACGCCGGGCGCGCTGATCTCCAGCAGCGGGATCGGCGCCGAGCGGGTGATCTCGGCCAGCTGCCCGGCCGCCTCCCGGGCCTGGGTGAGGAACGTGTCCGGGTCGAGGTCGGGGTGCTTGGCCAGTAGCTTGAACAGGCCCCGGACCGGCCCGCCGGCGCTCAGCAGCTTCTCCGCCGGGCCGACCGCGTGCTCCAGGTCGTCGCCCCACATCGGTACCGCGTACTCGGGCTCGCGGGCCCACCCGTCCGGGTACTCGAAGGCGAACGCGGTGCCGGGCAGCTTGGCGCGCAGCACCTCGACCACCGCCAGGGTGGTCTCCACCGGCAGCGGGAACGACTCCAGCAGCTCACCGCGCCGCACGTCCACCACCGCGCCGCCGTTCGAGCAGATCGCCACCCCGTGGCCGCCGATGTGCGCGCTCACCTGCTGCATCCAGCGCGGCGGCCGCCCGGTGACGAACACCACCTGCACCCCGGCCGCCTCCGCGGCCGCCAGGGCCGCGGCGGTGCGTTCGCTGACGGTGCCGCCGGCGCACAGCAGGGTGCCGTCCAGGTCGGTGGCGATGAGGCGGGGGGCGGTACGGGCTTCGGTCACCGGTCCATCTTCGCCCATCGGTGCCACACCGGTCACCGGCGAGGACGGACCTCGTCGCGGACCCGCAGGACGGCGCCGCCGACCCGCCGGACCTGTGGCTTTCGGACCCCGAGGCGCCGTTTCCGGCCTATTCGCCCGGCGGCCGGGGTGTCCCCGGGGCGCGACGGGCAGGAGTGTGCACGGCCACCCCGTCGGCAGGAAGAGCCATGCCCACTCGCCAGCTCCGAGACGAGCCTCCCCCGACCATCCCGCCCGCCGCCTCCCCGGACGCCTCCTCGGGCGCTTCCCCGGACGCCTCCCGCGAGCCGGTCCTGCTCGGCGACGTCCTCTTCCACACCCTCGCCGAGATCGCCCGCCGCGCCCCCGAGCCCCGCCTCCCGGCCCAGCGCACCCGCCCGCACCCGTAGGTCCGGTCCGGCCGAGCTGCGGCACCGCCCTTTCAGGGCAGGGAATTTGATGCCGTCTCACCTCTGGTCGCGCATTGTTCGATTCCCTAAACTGCACTCCCCACCCGCCGGCACCGGAGCACGTCATCGGGGCGTGCTCGGCCGCGCCGGCCAGCCCCACCAGGAGGTCTTGACATGGTCAAGCACTACTTCAAGTACGCCCTGAGCACCCTGACCGCCGCCATGTTCGCGCACATGGCCTGACCGAGTCGTCCCGGCCTGGGCCGGGGTGAGCATCCCCGGCCCAGGTTCCAGGAGGTCTCGTGTTCGGCACTGCGGTGAGTCAACTCCGGTACGGCGCATCGATCCTGCTCAACCGCAGGATCCGGCCCCAGGACCTCGGACGGATCGCCGACGACATGGTCCGCACGCTCGCCGAGTTCGGCGAGCCGGGCGCGGACTCGGCACTGCTGCCGGGGCAGGCCGGGCAGGTCGACCCGGAGGTGCGGCGCACGGTCACCCGGCGGAGCCTGCGGGCCACCGCGCGCGCAGCCGTCCGCCACACGGCCTACTACCGGCGGACCTTCGACGACCTCGGGATCGACCCCGACACGCTCGACACGGAGACCTGGTCGCGGGTGCCCGTCACCCCGAAGGCGGCCCTGCGCGGCCTGCCCGCCGCGTTCGTCTCCGCCGCCGCCGCGCCCGCCCTGATGGCGCTGACCACCGGCACCAGCGGCACCCCGACCGCGGTCTGGTACTCCCGGGCCGAGTTGGAGACGACGATCGCCCTCAGCACCATCTCGGCGGCCCTGACCCTCGGGCTGCGCCCCCGGCACACCGTGGCGTACGCGGGCTGCTCCAGGGCCACCCTGCCGCTGGTCGTCGCCGAGGAGTCCACCACCCGGGTCGGCGCCTCGTTCGTCCAGTTCGGGACGATCGACCCGGCGCTCGCCCTGGACCGCCTCGCCGCACCGCTCGGCCTGCCCGGCAAGGCCCCGCAGATCACCCACCTCACCGCCTCCGCGTCGTACCTCTCCGCGCTCGTGCAGGAGGCCGAACAGGGCGGGTGGCGGTCCGCGGACTTCGGGCTGGAGAACATCGGCGTGGGCGGCGAGGTGCTGTCGGCCCCCCTGCGGGAGCGGGCCGAAGCGGCGTTCGGCGCACCGGTGTCCACGTCCTACCTGATGACGGAGACGCTCCCCTCGGGCGGCATGCCGTGCTCCCAGGGGCATCTGCACCACACCACCGAGTTCGGGCACCTGGAGGTGCTCGACCCGCAGACCTGGGAGCCGACCGCGCCGGGGGAGGTCGGGATGCTGGTGCACACCCCCTTCGTGCCCTACCGGGAGTGCACCCTGCTGCTGCGGTACGCCACCGGCGACCTGGTCCGGTTGCCCGTCGGCGAGGCCGGGTGCGAGTGGGCGCACCTGCCGGCCACGTCCGCCGTCCTGGGCCGCTGGTCGGGGCCGCTCAGCGCCTCCGTGCCGACCAGGGACGTCCTCGACCTGGTCGAGGGGGAGCCGGACGTGCCGCTGCCGGCCAGGTACACGCTGACCGAGGAGCCGGACGGCGGTGCGCTGCTGCACCTCCTGGTCCGTGCGCTGCCCGCGGCGACACTGCACCGCAGGCTCGAACAGGGGGCGTCGGCGGCGGGGCTGCCGCTGGCCGGCATCGTGCTCCACGACGACCGGTCGAAACTGCCGCCGTCCAGCCCGGTCCGCGCGGACCTGCGGGAACACACCTTCGAGTCGGCCCGTCCGGTCGGCGTCCGGGCCGGGAGCGGCGCATGAACGCGATCCCCCTCGTCGCCCTGAGCTGCTGCGTGGCCCTGCTGATGGCCGCGGCCGGCGGGTACCTGGTCCGCGTGCGGATGCCCAGGCCCCCGGTGGGCGTCTACACCTCCGGCGACATCGCCGTCCTGTGCGTCGGCGTCGTGCTGGCCCCGCTGCTCTACCTCAAGCTGCCGGGCGTGGTCGTCTCGGCGCTGTTCGGCCTGGTGCTCTGCCTGGCGGTGCAGTTCACCCTGGCACCGGTCTGCTCCGGCCGCTGGGCCTGGGGCCTCGCCCTCGTGGCCGCCGGAGCCACGGCGGCGTGCAGCGGCCACCCCGCCGCGGTGCGCGCCTGCACCGACGTGATGCTCGCCGTCGCGGTGGTGGGCGTGGCCAACCTGTGGACGCAGAGCGGAATGCGATCGGCGCACGCGGCCGGCCTGGCCGCCGTCCTGTCCTGCTACGACCTGGTGGCGACCACCCTGACGCAGGTCACCGCGAACTTCGTCACCCAGGTCCAGGGAAGGCCGTTCGCCCCGATGCTCGTCCTGACGGGCGGCAGCCCGCCGGTCGCCGTGGGCCTCGGCGACCTGCTGCTCCTCGTGCTGTTCCCGCTGGTCGCCGCCAAGGCGTTCGGACGGACGGCCGCGTTGCTGGCGGCAGCCGTCGGAGTGGTCGTGACCAGTGCGGTCAGCGCACTGTTCGCCCTGGGCGCGCTGACGGCGGGCTTCCCCCTGCTGACCGTGCTCGGCCCCCTGATCGTGGTGCAGCACGTGCTGTGGTCACGCCGACTGGGCGGCGAGCGGACGACGGCCCGCTGGCGCTCCGGCACCGACTCGCCGGCCCCACACCCCGACCGCCTCCAGCCGGACCCCGCCCTGACGTCGGCCCTCTCCCTCACCCCGCCCACCGGGCTGGCGCCGGGCACCTGGATCGCGATCGCCGACGGCCAGATCCTCGGCACCGGCAACTCCCCCGGCCTCGCCCGCCGCGCCGCCCGCCAGCACGGCACGGACACCCTCCCCATCGTCCGCCAGCTCTGACCGGCCGCCCTTCAGCGGACTTCTGACGACGGCGGCCACGGCGTTCGCGGCTACGGGCGATGGGGTTGGCCCGGCACGCGCCGTGCGCTGGTGAACCGCTGCCGTCGCCCGCCGGCGGCCAGTTCGCCGAGGCGCTCGCCGATGACGGAGAAGCCGGGGCGGGGCTCCTGCGCGTAGTACCAGGGCTTGTGGCGGCGCAGCAAGGCCTCTCCGTGCTCGCTCCAGGTGAACCCGGGTTTCCGCAGCAGCTTCCGGAACACCGAGTCGGCCGCCTCCGGGTGGGCGGCGGCCAGTCGGCGGATCGGCAGTGGCGTGATCGACTCCTCGCGCAGGTACGTGCGCAGCAGGTCCTGGTGCGGTTTGCGGCCCGTGCGGGATGGGTCGGCGAAGAGGTCCCGCAACAGCCCGTAGCCCGCGTAGAAGTTGAGTCCGTCGACCTCGTCGTAGATGACTCCGACGGTGTCCGCGTCCGCAAGGTCCCGCGGCAGCTCGAAAGCCGGGAAGTCGAGGGCCGGGCGCCGCCTGCCCCGGGCGCGGTCGGGATGCTCGGCGGCGGTGTTCTCCCGCCGGTGCCGGTAGTAGGCGTTGAGCCGTTCCTCGGTTTCGGCGGGCGGAAGGACCAGTTCGTCGCTGCCGAAGAACTCGACGAACGCGGCCCGGTCCTTCCGCATCGACTCCCATCCCTGCTCGATCTTCTCGGGGTTGCGGAAGACCAGTTCGGGGTGGCTGGTGGCCAGTTGGAGTGCGGCCCGGGCGATCTCGGTGGCGCTGGACTTGGGGTAGTACGACATCGCCCCGGAGACCAGCCACGTCCCGTCGGCCGAGAAGACGGGCACCAGGCAGGTGTGGAGGAACCCTCCCCTCGTCACTCCGCGGAAAGCAGCCCGTCCGGCGTTCGAGTAGGTGCGGTACTCCAGGTCGTCGACCAGGTTCAGCAGAATGAGGGCATCCCCGTCCTTGCGGCGGATCTCGAAGATCCCCTCGACCGGGTCCCGCCAGCCGAGCAGCATCTCCCGGTCGATCTCGCCCAAGTCCCGCCGCCCACCGACGAACCGGTCCACCACCGTCGAACCGTCCGGCAGGCGGAAGCGCAGGATGAAGTGGTCGGTGATCCGGACCGCCTCACCCTCGTCCAGCAGCCGCTCCGGCCCGGCGGCCTCCAACAGAAGGGGAGTCAACCACCGGTCGAAGCGCGCACCCTGCGCGAAGGCGACCAGCTCTCCCTTCAACTCGGCACTGCGCTCGATGAGGTCGGCGAGCGAGCGCTCGCCGTGATCCGCGCCCCGAACGGCGATCGCCATGTCCTGCTCTCCCCACAAGCCGGTTCCGAAGTGATCCGAAGTGATGTGCGAGTTGCTCGGCTCTCGCCGTAGGCATCGACGGTGGCCCTCATCGATCATGGTCCAAAGCTCGGCCCCGCCCTGCCCGATGCACCCACGGCGCCACGGTAGCGGCCGTGAAGGCGCTCTAGCCGAGGGCCGCTCGAAACCTCACCTGCCGGAGTGAACACGTAGGGTCGACGGCATGCGCTTGAGTACCGTGATCCTCCCCATCCACCGGTGGAGCGAGGGGCAGAAGATCTGGCGGCGGGCCGAGGAGCTCGGCTTCCACGCCGCCTACACCTACGACCACCTGTCCTGGCGGAGCTTCCGGGACGAGCCGTGGTTCGGCTCGGTCCCCACGCTGACGGCTGCGGCGACGGCCACCGAGCGGATCCGGCTGGGGACGCTGGTGACGTCGCCGAACTTCCGGCACCCGGTGACGCTGGCGAAGGAGCTGATCACGCTGGACGACGTGTCCGGCGGGCGGGTGACGCTGGGCATCGGGGCCGGCGGGACGGGCTTCGACGCGACGGCGCTGGGGCAGGAGGCGTGGTCGCCGAAGGAGCGGGCGGACCGGTTCGGCGAGTTCCTGCCGCTGCTGGACGAGCTGCTGCGTACGGACGCCACGACGCGCGAGGGTGCGTACTACTCGGCGGTCGAGGCCCGGAACATCCCCGGCTGCGTGCAGACTCCGCGACTGCCGTTCTACGTCGCCGCGACCGGGCCGCGCGGGCTGAAGCTGGCGGCCGAGTACGGCCAGGGCTGGGTGACGTACGGGGACCCGAAGGGTCCGGCGGACGTGCCCGTCGAGCGGGCGCCCGAGGTGATCGCCCAGCAGATCGAGAAGCTGACGGTGGCCTGCGAGGCCAAGGGCCGCGATGTGGCCACGCTGGAGAAGATGCTGCTCCAGGGCTCGACGGCGGAGCGGCCGCTTCAGTCGCTGGACGCCTTCGTGGACTGGGCAGGGAAGTACCAGGAGCTGGGCATCACCGAGCTGGTGATCCACTGGCCGGTGCCGGACTCGATCTTCGAGAACGACCTCGCCGTCTTCGAGCGGATCGCCACCGAGGGCCTCGCCCAACTGGGCTGATCACGGATTCTGCTGCCGGCCCCGCCGAGCGCTCCACGTGGTTCGCGCCGCCGATCCACGTGGAGCAACCGGTCCGCCGACGGCCGACAGGGCACGGGTGGTCAGCTCGTGGTGAGGGACTCGGCGCCGTTGGCGCAGCCGAAGGTCTCGGCGGTCCGCCTGGCGAAGCCGGTCGCCAACTCACCCATCCGCGCCGGGCTGGGGCTGTCGGTGGCGTGGAGGGTCTTGTCGGTGAGTCTGAGGGAGGCCCGGTAGGGCGTGGTCGTGCCGTTCAGGGTGCAGGTGAAGGCCACCGCTCCGGCGTTGTCGCCGGAGGCGGCTGCGGAGCCCTTCGTCACCGCGGCGAGCAGGACGCGCCCGCGCTCCCCGGTGAGCGTGCAGTCCAGGGCGGCCGGGGAGTTCGGTTGCGCCGACCGGTAGCGCGTGCTCACGAAGACCCGGGGGGTGCCGCCGAGCAGCTCGGCGACGTCGGGGTCGGCGAGGGCGCCCTTGCACTCGCCGTGCGACAGCTCGACGGCCGGCGGCCGGTACTCGGTGTGGTCGAGGTACAGGTGCCAACCGAGCAGGCCGCTGCCGAGCAGCAGGGCCGTCCCGCCCGCGATCAGTGGTCCGGAGTGTTTCACTGGCAGACGTCCTTCTTGCTTCTCTTCAATCCGTCCCGGGCGATCTGTTCCAGGTCCGCCTGTCGGCCGGTGGTGCCGGGTCGCGCCGCTTCGCCGGCGCTGACGACCAACTGGGCGTGGCCGACGGGCCCGCCCTGGCAGTAGTCGGATGCGGTGGCGCCGCCGGGCCAGGAGGCCGCCGCACCGCCCGCGTCGAATCTGTGCGTGTCCGGGTGCTCGGCGGCCTCGGGGGAGAGGGTGACCGGGCCCATCTGCAGGACGCTGGAGACGGTGAGCGCGGTGCGCCCGTCCACGCGGATGGAACAGGACACCGGGTCGCCGGTGCGGCCCTCCTTCTCTTCTTCCACGTCCTGCCCACCGGGCGGCAGCAGCCGTCCGAGCGGGGTGTCGTCAGCGGTGCGCAGTCCGCAGAGGTACGCCGCCCGGCCGGGCGGGTCCACGGGGCGGTGGCCCCGCCAGTCCAGGTAGCCGACGGTTCCGGTGGCCGCCACCGCCACCGCGATGGTGGCGGAGAGCACCCATCGGCCTCCGATCGCCCTCATGCGTTGCCCTTCGCGATGGTTGCCATCTCGGTGGAGAGGCCGTCGATGAAGCCGTCCTTCGCCCGGTCGTGGGCGCTGTTGGCCAGCCGTTCGATGTCGTCGTAGCGCAGGTTGGCGTTGATGGATGCGTCCTTGACCGCCTGGTAGGCCGCGTTCGTCGCCCCCTTCTTGGCCTCGTCGACGTAGTAGCGGGCCTCTTGTTGGCCGTCTGCGGTGGTGTCGCGCGAGTTGGCCGTGATCACGTTCTCGGCGATCGAGTCGATCAGTGCACCCGAGATCTCCCCGCCGAGCGGCACCTTGTCCGTCACCATGCCGATGGTGCTGTTGAAGGCGTCCTTGGCGTAGCCCACGTTCTTCTCCAACGCGTCGTTGAACTCCTTGTCGGAGACGGCGTGTTGCGTGTGAACCTCGTCGATGCGGGCCTCGCCGAGGAGGCCGTTGACCACCCCGCCGGCCCGGGCGACGTGGTCGATGTCCGCCTGGAGCCGGGCGAAGTCGGTCTGCCCGCTGTCCATGTGGCCGCGGACGAGGGCGGTGGTGTACGCCTGGCTGGCGTTGGTCACCGCGCCGTACGACTCCGGATCGCGCCCGAGCGCGTCCAGCAGGCCGTGCACCGCAGGTCCGTTGAGGCCGGCCGGGGAGCCGTTGACCGGTAGGTCGTTCGCGTCGGACAGGGCCCGTTGGACGTCCCCGATGTACTCGGCGCTCATGTGCCCGAGGCTGGTCCGCATCGGGGCGAGTTTGCCGTCGCCCTTGATGTCGTCGAGTGCCCCGTGGCCGCCGTGGGTGCCGAAGGTGTCCACGACCTTCTGCATCAGCCCGGCCTGCTCGGGGGTGTGCTTGGCCGGCGGGACGGCGGCCGGTTCGTCGTACGGGTGGCCGGTGGTGGCGGCTTCCAGGGCGTGGCCGAGGGCGGCGGGGCCGCCTTGCTTGGTCGTGTTCGCGACGTCCGGGTCCCTGGGGGAGTTGGTGTCCGGGATCCAGTCCTTGTCGTGGACGTAGTAGTCGAAGTAGTCGGCCGGTTTGGGTTTGCCGCCGGGGTTGACGGTGCCGTCCTGGTTGTACGCGGTCGGAGGGTTGGTGAAGAACGTGTTGGCCGCGTCCGGGCTGTGGCCGAGGGCCTCCAGGATGGCGGTGGTCGGCCGGAACCCGGCGCCGGCCTCCGGGCCGCCGAGCAGGTTGAAGCCGTGCACCCGGTTGGCGACGTTGGGTGGTGGGGCCGGCCAGTACCCTTCCTGGGTGTCGAGCTGGGTGATGTGCTCGGCGACGGGGTTGAGGAAGTGCGGGTCGTAGTTCCCGGTCATGAGGATGCCGGAGAGCACCTGGTAGCCGTACGGCTGGTAGTTCAGGCCGGACGCCCGGTACGGCTTGTCCCACACTTTCTGGGCGCCGGCCTTGCGCAGGGCGGCGGCCCATTCGTCGGACAGGTGCGGCTCGTTGGTGGTGCGGGTGGCGGTGGCGAGGTTGAGTCCGAGGTTTCGCTGCAGGTCCTGGTACGCCTTCCAGCGCGGGTCCTTGGGGTCGCGGTAGTGCGCCGGGTCGCCGACCATGCTGTTCCAGGACTTGATCAGCCCGTCGGGGCCGAGGTCCTGGTAGAACTTCGTGGCGAACTTCGGGTCGCCGGAGTGCGCGGCCAGCAGCGAGTTGAGCTCGGTGAGTTCGGGGTCGCTGATGTCGCCGCCCTTGGCGGCGAGTTGGGCGGCGCGTTTGCCGTCCGCCTCGGGGCCGCCGCCGATGGCCGCGCCGTTGAAGGACTTCTGTTGGTCGGTGCTGGTGTCGGAGCGCAGGGCGTAGGCGATCCGCTCGTCGGCGGCGGTGGCCTCCTGGACGGCCGCGTCGATGGCTTTGCGGGCGGTCTCCGCCTTGGCTCCGCACTCCTTCTGGTATTCGTGGTAGCCGCCGGGGTCGTGCCGGGTGGCCGTGTCCGGTGACGGCCAGCTGACGGTGCCGTCGGAGCCGACGGTGAGTCCGGCGGCCGTGGCGTCGGCGACGGCCTTGTCCAGTTTGGCCTTGGCGGCCTGGAATTCGCTCGCGGCGTCCTTGAACAGGGAGGCGAGCGCGTTGGCCTCGGTGACGGCGGCGGTGAGCTGCTGGTTGGTGCGCTGCAGTGCGGGTCTGGCCTGGTCGGCCGAGGGACCGCTCCAGCAGGCGGAGTCGACCTTGGCGATCACCGTGCTGTTCCAGTCGTCGTCCATCGCCTTGAGTTTCTGGGCGACGGTGGTCCAGGCGGTCGCGGCGTTCTCCAGGACGTCGAACCTGGCGTTGTCGAGTTCGTGGAAGTCGACCATGGGCGTCGTCCTCTCAGGTACCGATCAGGTGCCGAGGTCGTGTTGGACGGCCGACTCGTTCTGCCGGTAGTTGGCGGAGCTGCCGTGCAGTGCCTGGGTGGTCTGGCCGATGGTGTTGCCGAGGGCGGCGAGCTGCTGGTCCCAGGTGGTGAAGACGGCCTGGGCGGCCTTGCCGGTGCTCCAGTTGGCCAGTGAGGTGGCGATCTTGGCGGTGGCGTAGTCGGCGCCGCGGCCGTCGGTGTTGAGCCGGGCGTGGACCTGGTCGGAGTTGGTGCCGGCGGTGGCGAGCGCGTCGGGGTCGACGGTGAAGCCGCCGCCTCCGCCGGGTGCCTGCGCCGAGTTGACCTGGGTGCGCGCGGTCTCCTGGGCCCGGGCCCTGGCGGTCAGGTTGCCGTCCGCGTCGTAGGCCCATGGGTTCATCATCCGGTCGAACGCCGTGGCGCGATCCGACATCTTGCTCGTCCCCCCTTCGAGCCGGCGCAGTGCTCCGGCACCCGCGTTGGTCAAGAGTCCGACAAGAGTACAAGCGGGGTCCGGAGTTGCCGACCCTGAGGGGGAGATCCTCCGCCCCTTAGGGGAGATCGTCGGCGGTGTCATACCGCAGCAGCAGACGGGCTCGTCATTCCAGCTCATAGCCCTTGGCGCGCAAGCCCGTTACGTTGAGCAGGTGTCCACTGCTGTCATCAAGACGGATGGCCTCACCAAGAGGTTCCCCCGGGTCACCGCCCTCGACCAGCTCACCGTCGAGGTGCGGCCCGGGGTGGTCGGGCTGGTCGGGGCCAACGGGGCGGGTAAGTCCACCCTCATCAAGATCCTGCTCGGCCTCGCCCCGGCGACGTCCGGCCGCGGCGAGGTCCTCGGCCTGGACGTCGCCACCCGGGGCCCGGAGATCCGTGAACGGGTCGGCTACATGCCCGAACACGACTGCCTGCCACCGGACGTGTCGGCGACCGAGTTCGTGGTGCACATGGCGCGGATGGCGGGGCTGCCGGCCACCGCCGCCCGTGAGCGCACCGCGGACACCCTGCGGCACGTCGGCCTGTACGAGGAGCGGTACCGGCCGATGGGCGGGTACTCGACCGGCATGAAGCAGCGGGTCAAGCTCGCGCAGGCGCTGGTGCACGACCCGAAGCTGGTGCTGCTGGACGAGCCGACCAATGGTCTCGACCCGGCTGGCCGGGACGAGATGCTGGGCCTGATCCGCCGGGTGCACACCGACTTCGGGATCTCGGTGCTGGTCACCACCCACCTGCTCGGCGAGCTGGAGCGCACCTGCGACCACCTGGTCGTGATCGACGGCGGCAAGCTGCTGCGCTCCTCCTCCACCGCCTCCTTCACCGAGGCGACGGCCGTCCTGGCGGTCGAGGTGACGGACCACCCGCAGGACGCCGTCCCGGAGCCGGGCGACGCCGTCCGCGCACGGCTGGCCGCCGCCGGGCTGTCCGTCCAGCCGGAGGGCTCGCACCTGCTGCTGGTCCGGCTGGCCGGCGACGACACCTACGACACCATCCGCGACGCCGTCGCCGGCCTGGGTCTCGGCCTGGTCCGGCTGGAGCAGCGCCGCCACCGGGTCGCCGAAATCTTCACCGACGAGAACAGGGGAGGGACGGACGATGTCGCTGCCTCCTGACACCAGGTCCTCCGACACCGGCGTCATCCACGACATCGGCTACCGCGGCTACACCGGGCCCCGGCTCGGCCGGGCCTACGCGACCCGCTCGCTGTTCACCCAGAGCCTGCGCGCCGCGTACGGGCTCGGGCGCTCCGGCAAGTCCAAGGTGCTGCCGATGCTGGTGCTCGGCGTGGTGACGCTGCCGGCCGTGGTCATGGTGGCGGTGGCGCTCGCCACCAGTGCGAAGGAGCTGCCGCTGGACTACCCGCGGTACCTGTCCTCGTTCGTGCTGGTCGTGTCGATCTTCCTGGCCTCGCAGGCGCCGGTGCTGTTCTCCCGGGATCTCCGGTACCACACCGTCCCGCTGTACTTCTCCCGCCCGATCACGCGGGCCGACTACGTCCGGGCCAAGTTCGCCGCCATGGTCAGCGCCCAGTTCCTGTTGATGGCGGCGCCGTTGCTGGTCCTCTACATCGGGGCGCTGCTGGGCGGGCTGGACTTCGGGCACAACACCGGGCACTTCCTGTCCGGTCTGGTCGCCGCGCTGCTGTACTCCCTGGTGCCGACCTCGGTGGCGCTGGTGGTCGCCGCCGCGACCCCGCGCCGCGGCTTCGGGGTGGCCGGGATCATGGGCTACCTGGCGATCAGCACGGCCGTGGTGGCGATCCTGACCCGGATCGGCACCGCCACCGAGCTCACCGTCCCGGACTCCGCCCAGTGGATCGCGCTGCTGTCGCCGAACGACCTGGTGGAGAGCCTGACCAACCAGCTCTTCGACGTCGGCGGGATGGACGGCCGGATGCACGCGCCCGGCGGGCTCGGCGTGGTCGTCTTCACCGTCGCCGTCGTCGCGATGGTGTCCGGCTCGTACGGGCTGCTGCTGCGCCGCTACCGCAGCGTCTGATGAACCGAGGAGTTTGAGAGGGCGTCATGGCCACCATCACCATCGACAAGGTCTCCCGCTGGTTCGGGAACGTGGTCGCCGTCAACGACATCAGTATGACGATCGGCCCAGGCATCACCGGCCTGCTCGGTCCGAACGGCGCGGGCAAGTCGACCCTCATCCACATGATGAGCGGATTCCTCGCGCCCTCCAGCGGGGCGGTCACCCTGGACGGCGCGCCGATCTGGCGCAACCAGCAGGTGTACCGGCAGATCGGCCTGGTCCCGGAGCGGGAGTCGATGTACGACTACCTGACCGGTTGGGAGTTCGTGCTCGCCAACGCCGAACTGCACGGCCTCGCCGACCCGGGCGCCGCCGCCCGGCGTGCCCTGGACCTGGTGGAGATGGCCTACGCCAAGGACCGCCGCACCGGGACGTACTCCAAGGGCATGAAGCAGCGGGTCAAGATGGCCTCCGCGCTGGTCCACGACCCGGCCGTGCTGCTGCTCGACGAGCCGTTCAACGGCATGGACCCGCGCCAGCGGCTCCAGCTGATGGAGCTGCTGCGCCGGTTCGGCGCGGACGGCCGGACGGTGCTGTTCTCCTCCCACATCCTGGAGGAGGTCGAGCAACTGGCCCGGCACATCGAGGTCGTGGTGGCCGGCCGGCACGCCGCCTCGGGCGACTTCCGGAAGATCCGCCGGCTGATGACCGACCGGCCGCACCGCTACCTGGTCCGCTCCAGCGACGACCGCCGGCTGGCCGCCGCGCTGATCGCCGACGGCTCCACGACCGGTGTCGAGGTGGACGCGCGGGAACGGGCGCTGCGGATCGAGGCGGTGAACTTCCAGGGCTTCACCACCCTGCTGCCCCGGGTCGCCCAGGAGGCGGACATCCGGCTGTACACCGTCTCGCCGGCGGACGAGTCGCTGGAGAGCGTCTTCTCCTACCTGGTCTCCGCGTGAGGCCCGGCGTCCGAGCCACCGAACTCCCGTACCGGACCCAGGAAAGGGCCGACCGACCATGAACCCGACCGTCGCCAGGCTGACCCTGCGCGGCCTGCTGGGCCGCCGCCGCGGCCTCCTGCTGCTGGTGGTCCCCGCCCTGCTGCTGGTCATCTCGGCCGTCGCGAGCGGCACCGCCAGCGGGAACGAGCACGACCTCACCGTCAAGATCCTCGGGCAGCTCGGCCTCGGCACCCTGGTGCCGATCCTCGGCCTGGTCGTCGGCACCGGCGTGATCGCCACCGAGATCGACGACGGCTCGATCGTCTACCTGCTGGCCAAGCCGCTGCCGCGGTGGAAGATCGTCACCACCAAACTGGTCGTCGCGATCGGCACCACCTGGGTGTTCGCCGCCCTCCCGACGCTGCTCTGCGGCCTGCTGCTGATCGGTACCAGGGACGGCATCGCGCTCGGCTACACCGTGGCCGTGCTGGTCGCCGGGGTGGCGTACAGCGCGCTGTTCCTGCTGCTCGGCGTGGTCACCCGGCACGCGGTGGTGGCCGGACTGGGGTACGCGCTGGTCTGGGAGTCGCTGATCGGCAACTTCGTGTCGGGCGCCCGGACGCTGAGCGTCCAGCAGTGGGGCCGGTCGGTGGCCGAGGCGGTCGCCGGGGACGCCGCGATCGGCGCCGACGTCTCGCTCGGGGTGGCCGTCCCGCTGCTGCTGGCGGTCACCGTCGCGGCGACGGTGCTGGCCTCGGTGAAGCTGGCCGGACTGACCCTGGCCGCCGAGGAGTAGCCGGCCGGGGCCGACCCGGGGTAACTGGGGTCGACCCGGGGCAGCCCGGGTCGGTCCGAGCAGAGGTGCTAGCCGAGCGTCCGGTTGCGGCCCGCGCCCCAGCCGGCCGCGCCGACCACGGTGGCCAGCACCAGCATCAGCACCAGGGTGGCCGTCCAGCCGCCGGTGAGCTGGTGCAGCGCGCCGGCGCCGACCGGGCCCGCCGCCGCGACCAGGTAGCCGACCGCCTGCGACATCCCGCCCAGTTGGGCGGCGCCGGCCGCGCTGCCGGTGCGCAGCACGATGAAGGCCAGGCCCAGGCCCAGCGAACCGCCCTGGGCGACGCCCAGGATGGTCGCCGACACCCAGGCGCCGGACACCGGCGCGATCAGCAGCAGGGCGATGCCGAGGCCGTTCAGCCCGGCCATGGCCACCGCCAGCCCGCGCTGGCGGGTCATCCGGCCGGCCAGCAGCGGCACCAGGAAGGCGCCCGCGACCTGCACCAGGTTGGAGAAGGCGAAGACCAGACCGGCCTCGCCGCGGTCCATGCCGTGGTCGGCCAGGATGGTCGGCATCCAGGCGACCAGGGTGTACACCAGCAGCGACGAGATGCCCATGAAGAGGCTGATCTGCCAGGCCATCGGCGAGCGCCAGATGCCCTCGATCGGCTTCTCGGCCGCCCGACCGGTCGCCTGACCGGCCGCAGGGCCAGCGGAGAGACCGGTCGCTGCCGCCGCCCGCTCCTGCCGGGAGCGCAGCACCTGCGGCAGCCAGGCCACCGCGGCGATCAGCGCGAGCAGCGACCAGGTGCCCAGCGAGGCCTGCCAGCCGCCGCCGAGGGCGTGCTCCAGCGGCACCGAGAGGCCGGCCGCCATGGTCGCGCCGACCAGCATGGTGGTCGAGTAGACGCCGGTCATCGCCGCCGCCCGGTCCGGGAACTCCCGCTTGACCAGGCCCGGCATCGACACGTTCAGCACCGCGATGGCCACGCCGATCACCACGCAGCCCGCGTACAGCGCCGCCACCGAGGGCAGCACCCGCAGCAGCACGCCCGCGCCCAGCACCAGGACGGCGCCCAGCACCACCCGCTCGGTGCCGAACCGCCGGGTCAGCCGGGGGGTGAGCGGGGCGCCGACGCCCTGGAACAGCACCGGCACGGTGGTGATCAGTCCGCTCGCGGTGGCGGAGAGTCCGAAGGTCCGCTGGATCTCGCCGACCATCGGCGACACCGCCGCCAGGCAGGCGCGCATGTTCAGCGCGACCAGCAGGATGCCGGTCAGCAGCAGCGCGGGGTGGGCCAGCCGGGTGCGGACGGGAAGCGGGAGGGACGTGGTGGCAACCGGCTGCTGGGCACGGGTGACGGCCATGGGTGTGCTGTTCTTTCGTGAATGTGCGCGAGGGCGCGGAGGGCGGAAGGCAGGCGGGTGCCTATGTCACTTCCGGGCCGCGATGGCCGCGAGGAGCTGCTCGACGGCCGCGGTCGGCTCGGCGAGCAGCGCACGACACGCGGCCTCGGCACGGTCGGGGTCGCCGCTCTCGATCGCGTCGACCAGCGCCGCGTGGGTGGCCACGGCCACCTCGGGCATGTCGTGGTCGCCGAAGGCCGAGGTCATCGACTCGCGCACGGAGGCGCCGAAGTAGCGGTAGACCTCGGTGAGCGCCGGGTTGTGCGCGGCCTCGACGATGGCGGTGTGGAACTCCAGGTCGTGCTCGACGGTGGCCTCGCGGTCGGTCCGCTCGGCGTGCGAGGCGATCACCTCGGCCTCGCGGGCCAGCGCGGCCCGCATCCGCTCGACGTCCTCGCGGGTGTGCCGCAGCGCGGCCAGTCGGGCGGCCTCGGTCTCCAGTGCGGCCCGGACCTCCAGGACGTCCCGGATGCCCGAGCGCTGGACGCCGCGCAGGACGGCGGCCGGGTCGCTGGTGGAGCGGACGAACGTCCCCTCGCCCTGCCGGGAGACCAGCATGCCGGCGTGCACCAGCACCCGGATCGCCTCCCGGACGGTGTTCCGGCCGACCTGGAGCCGCTCGGCGAGCTCGTGCTCGGTGGGGATCTGCGATCCCACCGGCCAGATGCCGCCGGCCAGTTGCTCGCGCAGCTGGTCGATCGCGGTGTCCACCAGGGAGCGCCGTCCGGCCGCCTGGAGGCTGTTGCCGTCGTTGGTCATGCCGGTGCTCCCTTCGTCGCTGGTCGCCGCGTCGCTGGTCAACGCCGGTCATCGGTCATCCTACAACCGCTTGCCCGGTCATCCTACAACTGGAGGTGAACCCTCGCCGAACACCACGGCGTGATCCGAAAGAGAGCCTCTAGACGCCCGGGTAGAGCTGTTCCAGGACGACGGCGACGCCGTCCTCGTCGTTGCTCGCGGTGACCTCGTCGGCGACGGCGAGCAGTTCCTCGTGGGCGTTGGCCATCGCCACGCCGCGGGCCGCCCAGCCGAACATCGGCACGTCGTTGGGCATGTCGCCGAAGGCGATGGTGTCGGCTCCGCGGACGCCCAGGCGGCGGGCGGCGACGGCCAGCCCGGTGGCCTTGGACAGGCCCAGCGGCAGCAGTTCGACCACTCCGGCGCCGGCCATCACGACGCCGACCAGGTCCCCGGCGACGCGGCGGGCGGCCTCGGCGAGCGCGTCGTCGGTCAGGCCCGGGTGCTGGATGTAGAGCTTGCTGACCGGGGCGTCGAGCAGCTGGTCGCGGTCGACCCGGACGACCGGGAGGTCGGAGCCGATCAGCAGCTCGTAGCCGGGGCCGGCCAGCACCTGGCCGTCCAGGCCGTCCTGGTTGGCGGCGACGGCCAACGGGCCGGTCTCGGCCTCGATCTTGGCGATGGCGAGCGCGGCGAGCCGGCGGTCCAGGGTGAGGGAGGTGAGCAGCCGGTGCGCGCCGGCGTCGTACACCTGGGCGCCCTGGCCGCAGACGGCTATCCCGGTGTAGCCGATCTCGTCGAAGACCGGGCGGGCCCAGGCGGCGGAGCGGCCGGTGACGACGATGTGCAGCGCGCCCGCGCCGGTGGCCGTGGCCAGGGCGGCGCGGGTGCGCTCGGAGACGGTTTCCGCGCTGGTCAGCAGGGTGCCGTCGAGGTCGGTGGCGACCAGCCGGTAGGGCAGGTCGCCACCGCTCGGGTGCTCACCGTTGGGGGAGACGGGGCTGGGGCTGGTGGTGCTCATGGGCCGTACGTCTCCCGGGAGTTGCGGGTGGTGCGGGTGGCGCGGTGCTACTTGACCGGTTCGAGGACGGTCCGCCCGCCGAGGAACGGCCGCAGCGCCTCGGGCACGGCCACCGAGCCGTCGGCCTGCTGGTGGTTCTCCAGGATCGCCACGATGGTGCGCGGGACGGCGACCAGGGTGCCGTTCAGGGTGGCCAGCGGGCGGGTCTTGCCCTCCTCGCGCATCCGGATGGAGAGCCGGCGGGCCTGGTACTCGGTGGTGTTGGAGGTCGAGGTGACCTCGCGGTACTTGCCCTGGGTCGGGATCCAGGCCTCGATGTCGAACTTGCGCGCGGCCGAGGCGCCGAGGTCGCCGGAGGCGACGTCGATCACCCGGTAGGGCAGCTCCAGCGCGTTGAGGAAGTCCTTCTCCCACTGGAGCAGGCGGCGGTGCTCGTTCTCGGCGTCCTCGGGAGTGGTGTAGACGAACATCTCCACCTTCTCGAACTGGTGGACGCGGATGATGCCGCGGGTGTCCTTGCCGTAGGTGCCGGCCTCGCGGCGGAAGCAGGACGAGTAGCCGGCGTAGCGCAGCGGCAGCTTCTCGGCGTCGAGGATCTCGTCCATGTGGTACGCGGCGAGCGGGACCTCGCTGGTGCCGACCAGGTACCGGTCGTCCTCGGCGAGGTGGTACACATTCTCGGCGGCCTGGCCGAGGAAGCCGGTGCCGTCCATGGCGGCGGGCCGGACCAGGGTCGGGGTGATCATCGGGATGAAGCCGGCCGCGGTGGCCTGGGCGATGGCCATGTTGACCAGGGCGAGCTCCAGCAGCGCGCCGACACCGGTCAGGTAGTACGAGCGGGCGCCGGCGACCTTGGCGCCGCGCTCGGTGTCGATCGCGCCCAGGATCTGGCCGAGCTCGACGTGGTCGCGCGGCTCGAAGCCCTCGGCGGCGAAGTCGCGCGGGGTGCCGATCTCCTCCAGGGTGACGAAGTCCTCCTCGCCGCCGACCGGGGCGGCCGGGTCGATGAGGTTCGCCAGCGAGCGGAGCAGGCGCTCGGCCTCCTCCTTGGCCACGCCCTGCTCGGCGTCCGCGGCCTTGACCGCGGCGGCCAGCTCCTTGGTGCGCTGCAGCAGGGCGGCCTTCTCCTCGCCCTTGGCCTGGGCGACCTGCTTGCCGAGCGTCCGCTGCTCGCTGCGCAGTTCGTCGAAGCGACTGCCCGAGGACCGGCGCCGTTCGTCGGCGGAGAGGAGGGCGTCGACCAGGTCGACGTCCTCGCCACGGACGCGCTGCGAGGCGCGCACTCGGTCAGGGTCCTCACGAAGCAGGCGAAGGTCAATCACAGGCCCAAGCGTACCGGGCGCAGGCTCGTCCACCGGTACGGGTTTTCCCCTGGGGATAACCGCCCGGATCCTGTGGATAACTTCTGTGGGGAACGGGCGGGGCCAGGGTTATCCACAGGATCCGGGCGGTGCCTGTGGATTGAAGGGGAGGTCGACCCTCCGATCACCGAAGCCAGGGAATTGAGGTTTCAAACCTCATTTGACCTTCTCGGGTGAGGGAATTGAAGCACTCAGACAGGTGATTTGCTGGCACACGGGTGACTCTGGTCCGATTAGTCATCTCTACGCCGCTAACCAATGATCCGACCGAAACCCGCAGTGGCTATACCGGTTTGTCGACTCATCCCCAGGCCTGTGGATAACTTTCGGCTGTGGATAGTCCCCGCCCCTGTGGATGGCGGGTTCCGGGGCCACGGGCCCCTGTGGACGACGGGTGCGGTCACCCGCCCCCTTCCGTCCGGCCGCGGGAAAACGATCGGAAAAGGGCGGAAAGACAAAGGGCGGCGATCGGATGTTGCCGCGGTGCCGTCGCGGTGCCGTCGCGTGGATCAGATGTCGCCGCGCCCGTCGAGGCACCGGGAGAGCCAGTCGGCGGCGGCCGTGAAATCGTCGTCCGAGGTCCCCGGCCGCCGGTGCGTGGAGACCTGCCGGTCGGCGCGCGGATAGGAGCCGAGGAACCGCACCTGCGGGCAGATCCGCTTCAGCCCCATCACGGCCTCCGCCACCCGGCGATCGGACAGGTGCCCCTCGCAGTCGATCAGGAAGCAGTAGTTGCCGATGCCCTCGCCGGTCGGCCGCGACTCGATCCGCATCAGGTTGACCCCGCGCACCGCGAACTCCTGGAGCAGCTCCAGCAGCGCGCCCGGGTGGTCGTCCGGCAGCCAGACCACCATCGAGGTCTTGTCCGCGCCGGTCGGCGAGGAGACCCGGCCCGGGCGGCCGACCAGGACGAACCGGGTGGTCGCGGTCTGCGCGTCCGCGATGTCCTTGACCAGCGGGTCCAGCCCGTAGATCGGCGCCGCGAACTCGCCCGCGAACGCCCCGTCGTAGCGGCCCTCGGCGACCAGCCGGGCGCCGTCCGCGTTGGAGGCGGCCGACTCCCACTGCGCGTCCGGCAGGTTGGCCGCCAGCCAGCGGCGCACCTGCGCCTGGGCCACCGGGTGGCTGGTCACCGTCTTGACCCCCGCCAGGTCGGTGCCCGGCCGCACCAGCAGCGCGAAGGAGATCGGCAGCAGCACCTCACGGTAGATCATCAGCGGTGTGCCGGCGGCGAGTTCGTCATTGGTCGCGGTGACGGCGCCCTCGACCGAGTTCTCGATCGGGACGAACGCCCCGGAGGCGTCCCCGCCGCGCACCGCGTCCAGCACCAGCGGCACCGAGGCCAGCGGCACCAGCTCCCGGGTCGCGGCCTCGGGCAGGGTGCGCAGCGCCGCCTCGGTGAAGGTGCCGGCCGGGCCGAGGTAGGTGTAGCGGGTGGCCGACATGACGCCTCCGTGGGGAACAGGGTGGAACCGGGGCAGGGGTGTTGCCGAAGAAGTCACCATAACGACTCCGCGCGCCGGCCAGGAAAGCGTTTCAGTGGCCGGGACCGGAGACCGTCGGGGGCGTGCTACTCGAAGAGCTGCTGGCCGAGGTAGCCGCCGGCCGGGATGCCCGGCGGCACCGCGTACAGGCCGCTGGCCTCGTGCCGCAGGAAGCGGGAGAGGCCGTCACCCCGGGCCAGCTTGCGCTGCACCGGGGTGAAGCCCTTGCGCGGGTCGGCCTGGAAGGCGAGGAAGAGCAGCCCGGCGTCCGGAGAGCCGTCGGGCAGCAGGCCGTCGTGGTACGAGAACCCGCGCCGCAGCATCGCCGCCCCGCCGTTGGCGGCCGGGGCGGCCACCCGGACGTGCGCGTCGGCGGGGATCACCAGCGCGCCGTCCGGGCCCTGCGCGGCCAGGTCGACGGGGGTGCGCTCGCCGGCCCCGGCGGGCGCGCCGAGCGGCGCGCCGTCCGACTTGCGCCGCCCGATCACCCGCTCCTGCCGGTCGGTCGGCAGCGCCTCCCAGTTGTCCAGCAGCATCCGGATCCGCCGGAACACCAGGTACGAGCCGCCGGCGAGCCAGGCCGGCTGGTCCGGCCCGGCGGTGCAGAACACCTTGGCGGCGAAGCCGTCCTCGCCCGGCTGGGGGTTGTTGGTGCCGTCGATCTGGCCCATCAGGTTGCGGCCGGTCATCGGGCGCGCGGTGGCACCGGGCGTACGGGCGAAGCCGGCCGACTGCCAGCGCAGCGCCGCCGTGCCGGCCGCCTGGCGTTGCAGCACCCGCAGCGCGTGCACGGCCACCAGGGCGTCGTCGGCGCCGATCTGGACGAACAGGTCGCCGTCGCCGCGCGCCGGGTCGAGCGCGTCGGCGGGGAAGGGCGGCAGCGGTTCGAGCGCCTGCGGGCGGCGGTCGGCCAGCCCGGCCTTGTCGAACAGGGCGGCGCCGAACCCGACGGTGAGGGTGAGCGAGCAGGGGCCGGCGTCCAGCGCCACCTGGTTGTCGGCGTCCTCGGCCGGCTCCCCGGCGGTCAGCCGCTCGGCGGCCTTCGTCCAGCGCTGGAGCAGGGTGCGCAGCCCGTCCCGGCCGACGCCCTCGGCCAGGTCGAAGGCGGCCAGCTGGACCCGGGCCTGCTGGGGTTCGAGGATGCCGGCCTGGTGCTCGCCGTGGAACGGCACCCGGGCCGCGCCGAGCGCGCCGCCCGCCCCGGCGGCGGGCGCTGCGCCGGGGCGGTCCAGGGCGACCGCACCGGCGACGCCGGCTCCGGCGCCGGCCAGCAGCCCGGCGCCGGCGGTGCCGAGCAGGGCCCGCCGGGTGAAGCCGGCGCGGCCGGGCGCCTGGGCACCCTGTGCTGCAGGCCTCTCCGTCGTGGCCCGGTCCGTCGTGGCCCGGTCCGCTGTGGTGCGGTCCGTCGAGGTGTGCTCCATCGCGGTCAGCCGATCTTGAACTGCTGGGTCGGGGTGGTCTGGTCGATGTCGGAGGAGCGGATCTGCACCGACACCACCCAGGTGCCGGCCAGCGGCAGCTGCGCGGTGCCGCTCCAGCGGCCGGTGCCCTCCGGGGTGAGCGCCACCGGCAGCGGGCCGAGGTCGCGGTCCGGCAGGGTGAAGGCGAGCTGCACCTCGGGGACGTCCACCGGCTGCCCGTCCGCGCCGGTCAGCGCGAGGTGCACCTCGTTCGGGCCGGTCCGGGCCGGGTTGAGGGTGACGGTCGCGGTCCCCTTGGCGTTCGGGGTGCGGCCCTTGGTGTCGTACGGGAGCTTGAGCTCGACGGTGCGGCCCGGCTCGGTCTGCGGGGCGGGCGCGCCCCCGGCGGCCGGCCCGGCGGCGGGTGCGACGGCACCGGCCTTGACCTCGCTCGCCACCCGCCCGGGCGGGGAGTTGGTGAGCATCGTGGTGACCACCAGCACCGCCACCGCGACCAGCGCCTCGACCAGCACCGAGCGGCGCAGCCCGGCCCTGGTCGGGGTCAGCCCGCGTTCGCGCCCGGCGCTCTCCCGGGCCGCCTGCTGGCGGGCCAGCTGGGCCTGCCGGAGCGGGTCCTCGGAGTGCGCGGCGGCTGCGCCGACCGGCTCCGGCACCGCGGTCCGTTCGATCTCCGCCGCCTCGGCCGGGGCCGCGCGCAGCCGGGCCAGCCAGGTGCGGGAGAACCAGGCGGCGCCGAGCATCACGGCCACGCAGCCGGTCTTCACCAGCAGCAGCCGCCCGTACTCGGTGCCGGTCAGCGCGCCCCAGCTGCCGAGGCCGCGCCAGGACTGGTAGACGCCGGTGGCGGCCAGCACCGCGACCGAGCCGAAGGCGACCTTCGAGAAGCGGTCGACGACCTGCGCGCCGACACCCTCGCGCAGCGCGACCAGCAGCGCGGCCAGGCCGCCCAGCCAGAGCGCCATCGCGATCAGGTGCAGCATGCCGAGCGGCAGCGACAGCCAGACCTGGATGCCGACCGAGGCGTGGTCGGCGCCGACCCAGGTCGCCGCCAGGGCGATCGAGAGCACCAGCCCGGCGACGCCGAGGCCCAGCCGGGCCTCGCGCTGCGGCCGCTCGGCGGCGCGCTGCTCCAGCTCCCGCAGCTCGGCCTCCTCGGCCTCCTCGTCGCCGACGCGTCCGGCGCTCCCCGCGCTTCCCGTGCTCCCGGCGCCGCCGGGCTGCGCCGCCGGCCGGGCCGGCTGCCCCAACTGGCCGACCAGCAGCGACAGGAACACCCCGCTCGCCGCGAGCAGCAGCAGCCGGGCGGCCAGCGCGGTGCCGATCCGCTCGTCCAGGGTGGCGCGCACCAGCGACAGGTCGAGGGCTTTGCCGATCCCCGAACCGCGCTCGTACGGCCCGCGCAGCATCAGCACCGCGACGGTGGAGGCCAGCAGCGCCGCCCAGCCGGTCATCAGCAGCCGCTGCATCCGGCGCCGGGTGGCGCCCTCCGGCCAGCAGATCAGCACGAACGCGGCGACGCCGGCGAGCAGCGCGAACGCCGCGTACGCGACGGTGCGCCCGGTGCCGTAGAGGGCGGAGACCAGGCCGTCGGCCTTGGCGCCCTGGAGCGCGGTGGCGGACACCGAGGTGTCCGAGGGCGCGCCGATGGAGAAGGTGAACGCGCCGCCGATCGGGTGCGAGTCCTCCGAGACGGCCCGCCAGGCGACGGTGTACGTGCCGTTGGCGAGCCCGCTGTTCAGTCCGACCCGGGCGGTGTCCGCCTTGCCGTCGGCGTGCCCCGGGTTGCCGGTGTCCACCGCCTTGCCGGCCGGGTCGAGCACCCGCACCGAGTCGCTGGACAGCGACACGGACTCGCTGAAGGTCAGCGTGACCGCCTGCGGGGCGGTGGCGACCACCGAGTTCTGGTGCGGGTCGGTGGACTCCAGGGTGGCGTGCGCGGCGGCCGGTCCGGCGCCGGCGAGCATCAGCGCGAGCAGCGCGCCGAGCGTCCCGAGCAGTCCGGCGATGCGGCGGTGGGCGGCCTTCTCCATGCTGGCGGTCCCCTTAACTCTGGCCGGGGCGGTAGGTGAGCTCCTTGACCGGCACCTTGACCGACAGGGTGCCGGACTTGGCGAAGGTCAGGTCGAGCTCCAGCTCGTCGCCGAGGGCGGGGGCCTTCTGCCATCCCATGATCATCAGGTGGGTGCCGCCGCGGGCGAACTGCAACGCGCCGTGCGCGGGCACGTCCAGGCTCGGGACCTGCTCCATGCTCGACGGGGTCGAGCGGTGCATGGTGACGGACTCGGCGCCCGGGCTGCTCACCTTGACCAGCTGGTCCTGCCCGCCGTCGTTGCGGACGGTCAGGTAGCCGGCGGCCATCCCGCCGGCCGGGGGCAGCGGGATGTAGGAGTCGGCGACGCTCAGCTTGGCCGCCCCGCCGCCGGCACCGTCCTGACCGCCTGCCCCGCAGGCGACCAGGATGGCGCCGCCGCCCAGGGCCGTCGCCAGTACCGCGCCCGTGAGCGCCGTCCGCCGGAAGCCGAGGGTCGCGCGGCCGGCCGGGGCGTGGCCGGTCGAGGCCTTCATGCCGCGACCCCCTTGGCGAGCAGCGGCAGGTCGTGCTCGTAGGTCTTCTCCTCGGTGCCGCTCAGGTAGAGCACGTGCGCCTTGTCGTCCGAGGGGAGGAAGGCCAGCACCTGCGCGCCGTGGGTCGAGGTGACGGTGCCGTCCGCGTTGACCACCGGGTCCTCGATCATGATGCCGAGCGACCTGGCGGCCGTCTTCACCTTGGCCAGGTCGCCGGTCAGGCCTATGAAGTCGCTGCCCATCGAGTCCAGCCAGGTGCGCAGCACCTTGGGGGTGTCGCGCTGCGGGTCGGTGGAGACGAAGACGACGTTGACCTTCTGCCGCTCCTCGGCCGGGAGCGCCTTCATCGCGACGCCGATGTCGCCCATGGTGGTCGGGCAGACGTCCGGGCAGCTGGTGTAGCCGAAGAACAGCAGCGTGGTCTTGCCGTTGGTCTGCTGCCGCAGGTCGTACGGCTGGCCGGAGGTGTCGGTCAGCTGCAGGTCGGGCTTCTCGAAGTTCTTGGTGAGCACCGTGCCCTGGTACGGCGAGTCGGACTTCTGCTTGGTGACCTTGGCGGGGGTCGAGCCGCCCCCGGAGGAGCCGCAGGCGGTCAGCGTCAGGGCGGCGGCGAGCGCGACGGCGGCCGCGCCGGCCAGGCGGGTGGTGCGGGTGGTGCGGGGCATGGGAGATCCGATCGTGCGGGGTGGGACCGCCGGCGGGACCGTACCCGGGGCGTGGGTACGGCCCCGCCGGCGGGGTGGGTCAGGAGGCGGAGCCGCTGCTCCGGCGGCGCAGGCCGAGCACACCGACGGCGGTGCCGATCACGCCGACCACGATGCCGACCACGCCGAGCACCCGGGCGGTGGAGTCGCTGGACTTGGCGCCGGCCGGGGCCGCGGCGTGGTCGGAGCTGTCGCCGTGGGCACCCGCGGAGGGGGAGGCGGTGACGCCGCCGTGGGCGTCCTCACCGGCGGCGGCCTTGGTGAGCTTCAGGACGGGGGCCGGGTGGGCCGGCTCGGGCTGGCCGTCCTTGGACTCGTCGATCCAGCGGACGACGTCGCCGTTGTCGTAGGTCTGCAGGGTCTTGAAGACCATGCTGTCGGCGTCGGACGGCAGCGGGCCGATCGAGACCCGGAACTCCTGGAACTGACCGGGGGCGATCTTGGTGCCGGCGTCGGCGGTCCAGGTGATCTTGGAGACGGCCTCGTTGACGTCGCTGCCGTGCACCTTGAGCGGCTTGTCGAGCTTCGCCTTCTCGACGGCCGCGGTCCAGCCCGGCAGCGGCAGGGTGCGGACGGAGGCCAGCGGGTGGTCCAGCGGGAGGTTGACCTCCAGCTTCACCGTGCCGGCGGCGTCGCTCTCGTTCGGCACCCGGAAGTCGACGGCCGTGTAGCCGCCCTGGGCGGCCGCACCCGGGTTCACGGTGACGTGCGCGAACGCGGGGCCGGCCAGCGCCACCACGGAGGCGGCGGCGGTGAGGGCGACGGCGGCGAGACGGCGGGTGGGAAGGGAACGCATGATGCGGTGTCTCCGATCGGAGCTCGGCGGACCGGCCCGCGTCCGGGCGACGGGAAGACCGTGCCTCGGCGGGGCCGCGCGTGGGGACGTGCTGGGGACGTGTGGGGGCGGAACCGGGGGCCGTCGGCGTGTCGGGGACACACGGGATGTCGGGGACACACGGGACCGGCCCGGGGACGCTGCGCACGACCGGGGCCCGACACGAACGGGGCGCCAGGAGCCGGATCAGTACGCGAAGGCCCCGCGCGGCGGACCGCGCCGCACCACGCTGTGCCGCAGCGCGGCACCCGCCGGAAGCGGACTCTCCCCGCCCCGGACCCCGAACCGACGGGCCGGACCGGCCGCGCCGAACAGGCCGCGCAGCAGCGCCGCCACCAGCACCAGCGCCGACCGCAGCGGCGCCGCCCAGTGCTCCCGGGCCGCCGACGCGGTCACCCGCACCAGCCGCCACAGCGCCGCCTCACCACGCCGCAGCCACCAGCCCGCCACCAGCGCGGCGGCCAGGTGCCCGGCCAGCATCGACGGCGTCATCCCGAACACGCCGCCCTGCCACCACGGGGCGACGGCGTACGTGTTCGGGTCCAGGCCCGCCGAGGAGACCAGCTGCTCGGCGGTCGGGCTCCCGGGCAGGCCGGCCAGCGTGCCGGGGCGCGCCTCGTTGCAGATCAGCCGGCCCGCCACGGTCGGCAGGGTCAGCGGACCGGAGCCGCCGTGGTGCATGCCGGCCATGCCGCCGATCGCGGCGTGGCCGTTGAAGCTGTGGAACAGGCAGTGCAGCCCGAGCTGACCCGCGCCCAGCGCACCGGCGATGGCCGTCAGCGAACGCTCCCGCCCACCGCAGGCCACCGCGAGCACCAGCACCGCGGCGAAGCCCGTCGCCAACGCGGCCGGCGGCACGTTCCCGCCACCCGCCAGGGCGTGCCCGGCGGCCGCTATCAGCGTGCACACCAGGGCGAACGGGACGGCCCGGGCAAGCCGCAGGTCCCAAGCGGCGACCCCCACCGGCGCATCCGGTGCGAGGGCGCCCGGGAGCGGGGCGGCGGGGAGGGCAGTCATGGCCGAGACATCATCTCACCGCCTACCTCACCCGCGTGGGCAGGGTGGGAAATCCCTACGAATGCCCCGTTCGGCAGCGGCGTGCAGGCCGGAGAGTGCGCCACTCGGCACAATCCACGGCCTCAGTCCATCCGCCGAACGGGCGGCAGCGGGCCCCGGGCACGGTTCACCGCCGAATCGCCCGGAGATACCTAGTTGTATGTGGAGCCGCAGCCAGGAGGGACCTCCCGTGGACATCTGGTGGACTCTGCACCTCAAGCGCGACCCGGCCAGCGTCCCGCTGGCCCGGCGCATCCTGCTCGGTGCCATGGCGACGGCGGGCGTCGACCCGCAGATCGCCCACGACCTCGGCGTCGCCCTCAGCGAGGCCTGCGCCAACGCCGTCGAACACGGCGCCGGCGGGCGGCCCGACGACGGCTTCCAGGTCACCGCCTCGATCAGCGGCGACCGCCTGCGGATCGAGGTCACCGACTCCGGCCCCGGCCTGCCCGGCCCCGTCGGCACCCCCGCCCCGCCGCTGCGCCGCCGCCCCGTCCCCCCGCCGCCGCCCCGCCCGGCCGCGCACCGCCGCCCCCGCCGCGGCCGCGCCACCGTCCCGGCCCGGGTCCTCACCGCCCACCAGCCCCGGCGCGACGGCCACCCCTACGACACCCACGTCCTCCCCGCCCGCCCCGCGGCGCCCACGCTGCGCCCCGTGGACCTCGACGCCCTCCCGGACCTCACCGCCGAATCCGGCCGCGGCCTCTTCCTCATCCACGCCCTCACCGACCACGTCCAGCTCCGCAACCACCCGCTCCGGGGCGCCATCGTGAGCTTCGACAAGATCCTCAAGTGGCAGGACGGGGCCTTGCTGCAGGCGTCCTGACACGGCGAACTGATGACGACGCGCTGATGACGACGGGCTGATACGACGAACTGATACGACGAACTGATACGACGAACGCCGGGGGCGCGGACCATGGTCCGCGCCCCCGGCGTTCACCCGGGCTCAGGGTCAGCTGTGCGCGCCGGCCTTGCGGCGGCGCAGGACGAACACGGTGCCGGCGCCGGCCGCCAGGACGGCGGCGCCGCCGAGGGCGATCGGCAGGGTGCTGGAGTCGGCGCCGGTCTCGGCCAGGTGCGGGCCCGCCGACGGCGAGGCGGAGGCCGAACCGTGGCCGGCGGCCGCGGGGGTGCCGGCAGTCGGCGTGGCGGCCGACGCGTCGGTCACCTTGAACAGGTCGTCGACCCGGTAGCTGCCGTCGTACTCGAGGCAGCTGTCGGTGGCGGGGGCACCCGGCACGTCCTTGCTCTCGAACTGCTCGGAGTTGCCGCTCAGCTGGGCGAAGTAGCGGGCGGTCACCGCCTTGTCGGTGGCCGCGAGACGCACCTGGAAGGTGATCTTCTGCCCCTTGGCGATCTTGTACTCGCCGAGGCCCACCTGGAGGTAGGTCATGCCGCCCTTGACGCTGCTCGCGTCGGGGGTCTTCCAGTCCCCGCCGGGCAGCTTGACCTGGATGGTGAACGACTCCTTGCCCCAGGTGACCGGGTTGATCACCGGCTCCACCTCGCTCACGTTGGTGAAGAAGAAGTCGGCGTCGACCTTCTTGAGGTCGACCGGGCCCGTGTTCTCGAAGGTCACCGTGGCCTCCTGCGCCGCACCGCCCTTGACCAGGGTGGTCTTCGCGAGGCCGGTGCCGGTGACCTTGAGGTCCTGGTGCAGGTAGCCGCGGCAGGGTCCGCCGCTGTGCGTCGGCATCGGCGGGGTCGGCAGGTTCGTCGGCTTGCCGGTGGGCGCCGGGGTGGTCGGGGCCGGGGTGGTGGGCGCCGAAGTGGTCGGGGCCGAAGTGGTCGGCGCCGGGGTGCTCGGCGTGGTGGCGCTCGGGGTGGCCGTGGTGGAGGTGGGGGGCGGAGAGGAGGGGACTCCGACCGCACTCGCGCTGACGGCGCCGACCGTGGTGCCGAAGGAGAGCGCCATCAGCGCGGAGGCGGCCAGAAGGCGAGAAGAGCGCACGTTGAGAAGCTCCAGATTGGGGTAAATGGGGTCGATTTCGGGCGACTTGAGGCCTCCGGTAGGGCCGTCGGCGCGGGTCGCGCCCGCGAACCATACCGGTTGCGAGTGGCTTGTTTCGATCAGATTTGGCGCTAAGTGATCGATGCTGCCCAGGCGCCCGTTCGGCCACCGGTTGCCGGGGTGGCCGGGGGGCCTGACGATGGCCGCATGAAGCACCAGATGCGAGCCGAGTACGGGGCCGGGGGTGCGACCGGCGGGGTGCGGTTGTGGCACATGGTCCGGGGGGTGGAGAGCGTGGCGATGTGCGGCCGGGAGCTCGACCCGGGCGCGCAGGTGCGGGAGCCCGTGGACTGGGGCAAGACACCGGAGCTGTGCTGCCACACCTGCGGGGCGTACTACCTGCGCGAGACGCCGTACCTGTCGGCCGAACACCAGTAGCGCGTCCACGGGTGGTCTACCGTGATCGGCATGGAGCAACCCCTCGCCCGGCCGCGGTCGTTGACCCGTGAGGCCGCCGGGCTGCGGTCCGGCGTACCGGGCCTGTCCGAGCACGTCGACCGTTTCTGCGCGCTGGTCGAGCGGGTGGACCCGCTGATCCACGCGTTCGTCCCGGAGCCGGGGCGGTACGACCGGCTGCACGCGCAGGCGCGGGCGCTGGCCGCACGGCACCCCGAGCCGGCCGGGCGGCCGCCGCTGTACGGGGTGGCGGTGGGGGTCAAGGACATCGTGCACGTGGACGGGCTGCCCACGCACGGCGGTTCGGCGCTGCCGCCTGGAGTCCTGGCGGGGCCGCAGGCCGTGGTGGTGGACCGGCTGCGGGCGGCCGGGGCGCTGGTCGCCGGCAAGACGGTGACCGCCGAGTTCGCGGCGAGCGCGCCAGGACCGACCCGCAACCCGCACCATTCCGGGCACACCCCGGGCGGCTCCAGCAGCGGGTCGGCGGCGGCGGTCGCGGCGGGGCTGGTGCCGCTGGCGGTCGGCACCCAGACGGTGGGGTCGGTGATCCGGCCGGCCGCGTACTGCGGGGTGGTGGGCTTCCGGCCCACGTACGGGCGGATCCCGATGGCCGGGGTGATCCCGAACGCGCCGAGCTTCGACACCCTGGGGGTGTTCACGGCCGACCTGGCCGGGGCGGCCCTGGCGGCCGCACTGCTCTGCGACGACTGGCGGGGCGACGACTGGCGGGGCGGACCGGCGGCCGGGGGCCGTCCGGTGCTCGGGGTCCCGGACGGGGCGTACCTGGAGCGGGCCGAGCCGGCGGCGCTGCGTGCCTTCGAGGAGAGCCTGGATCGCCTGGCGCAGGCCGGCCTGACGGTGCGCCGGGTGCCGCTGTTCCCGGACTTCGCCGGGATCACCCGGCAGTTGCAGACGATCAACCGCTTCGAGCTGGCCCGCGGCCACGCCGACTGGTTCGCCCGGTTCGGCGGCCTGTACCGGCCGGAGACGGCGGCGAGCATCCGGGTCGGCCAGGGCGTTGCGGCAGAGGACCGGGCGGCCGCGCTCCAGGCCCGGGAGCGGTTGCGCGAGCGGGTCGCCCGGGCGACCGCCGAGGCCGGGGTGGACCTGTGGCTGGCGCCGTCGGCGACCGGAGGGGCGCCGGAGGGCCTGCACAGCACCGGGGACCCGGTGATGTCGCTGCCGTGGAGCTACCTGGGCCTGCCCGCGCTGAGCCTCCCGGCCGGGCGGACGGCGGAGCGGCTGCCGCTGGGCCTCCAGGTGGTCGGCGCGGCGGGCGGCGACGAGCGGCTGCTGGCCCAGGCGGCTTTCCTGGAAGAGGCGCTGGGCCGAGAAGCCTAGAGGCGACCTAGACGAGCGCCGGGTCGGCCGGGTCGGTGGCCTCGGCGCGCAGCAGGCGCAGCAGGAGGCGGGCGGCCCGCTGGTAGGGGGTGTCCTCGTCGTGCAGCACGGCCTGGGAGTTGGCCGTCTCCAGGAGGGCGATCAGGGCGAAGGCGAGGTCGTCGAGGTCGGTGTCGGGCCGCAGGCCGCCGGTGGCGCGGGCCTCGGCGAGGGCGTCGGCGATCACCTGGCGCCACTCGCGGGCGCAGTCGGCGAGGGCGTCCCGGACGGCGCCGGGGCGGGCGTCGAACTCGGCGGTGACCTCGTAGAAGAAGCAGCCGCCGGGGAAGACCCGGGCCCGGGAGTAGGCGAGCCAGCTCTCGCAGAGGGCGCGGGCCCGGGCGAGGCCGGGCGGGGTGTCGGCGACCGGGGCGACGACGGCGTCGGCGAAGATGCGGCGGGCGGCGCGGACGGTGGCGAGTTGGAGCTCCTCCTTGGAGCCGAAGCCGGCGAACACGCCGCTCTTGCTGAGCCCGAGGTCGGTGGCGAGGCGACCGATGGAGAGCGCGCCGAGGCCTTCGACGGAGGCGATCGCGACGGCGCGGTGCAGCACCGCCCGGCGGGTCTCCTCGCCGCGCAGGACCCGTCCGTCCGTGGTCGATCCGGCCATCGGCCACCTCAGTTCTCGTCGTCGCCGTCGCCGTCGCGGTGCGTGCCGCCAGGGTAGCCCGGGGGTGGGCGGCGGACTTCCCGTCCATAAAATTGCACGAACGGTCGTGCTAATATCCGGACCCAGCACGGCCCCCGCACCCCGGCACGCCCGTCCGCACCGACAGGGAGACCGCATGGACCCGGCCCTCGCACTGGTTCGCACCGCCCTCAACACCACCTCGCACCTGGCGCCCCGGCTGGCCGGCCGCGCCGCGTACGAGCTGTTCCAGCGTCCGCTGCGGCGCAGCGCCGTCCGCCCCGCCGAGCGGGAGACCCACCGACAGGCCGCCGTCGAGCGGATCACCGTGAACGGCAAGGAAGTCGTCGTCTACCGCTGGGGCGACGGCGCCCGGCCGGTGCTGCTGATGCACGGCTGGCGCTCCCGCGCCTCGCGCTTCGCCCCCTACGTGCCCCGGCTGCGCGCGCTCGGGCTGAGCCCGGTCGCCTTCGACGCGCCGGGTCACGGCGACTCCGGCGGCCGGGCCACCACGGTGCTGGAGTACCGCGCCATCGCCGGGCAACTCCAGGACGGCTACGGCGGGTTCGAGGCGATCGTGGCGCACTCGCTGGGCGTGGCCGGGGCGTTCCTGGCGCTGCGCGAGGGAGTCCGGGCCGGGCGGCTGGTCGCCCTCGCCGGGGTCAGCGAATTCGCCTACCTGCCGGGCGCGTTCTGCGCCGGGCTCGGCCTCGGCCCGGTGATCGAGCGGGACCTGCGGCACCGGATCGAGCACGAGCTGTTCGCCGGCACCGAGGACCCGTGGCGGCGCTTCGACGCCGCGCACCGGCCCGAGGAGGTGTCGCCGCCGATCCTGGTGGCGCACGACGAGGGCGACGACGTGGTCGGAATATCGCACGCGCGGCGCCTGAAAGCCGCGTACGGTGACCGGCTGGAGCTACTGGTCACCCGAGGGCTCGGCCACCGCCGGATCGTCGCCGAGCCCACCGTCATCGACAACGCGATCGGCTTCCTGTCGGCCGGTCAGGAGGTCAGCGCCGCATGAGCCGTGCCGGAGAACTCGTCGAACTGCACGCCCGATCGCTGGAGTTGGCCGTCGAAGTGGTGGACGGCCTGCGGCCGGACCAGCTGGAGCTGCCGAGCCCGTGCGCGGGCTGGACGCTGCGCCGGCTGATGGGGCACATCGTCGGCCAGCACCAGGGCTTCGCCGCGGCCGCCCGCGGCGCCGGGCCCGACCTCGCGCTCTGGGCCGACGCCCCGGTCGGCGACGACCCGGCGGGCGCCTTCCGTCGCACGGGCGCCGAGCTCACCGCGGCGTTCCGCGAGGCCGCGGCGGCCGGGCGCGACGTCTGGCTGCCGGAGATCCAGCACGGCGGCCCCTTCCCGCTGGCGCACGCGGTCGGCTTCCACCTGCTCGACACCCTGGTGCACGGCTGGGACGTCGCGGCCGCGCTCGGCGTCCAGGCCCCGTTCACCGCCGTCGTGGACGGCGACGAGGAGCTGGCGGCGACCCTGCTGGCGGTCGCCGAGGCCGTCCCGGCCGCACCGGAGAACCGGGTGCCGGGCAAGGCGTTCGCCCCGCGCCTCGAAGCGGGTACGGCGGGCGGCCGGTTCGACCGCGCGCTGGCCCTGCTCGGGCGGGACCCGGCCTGGAAGGCCTAGGAACGCGGGTCCGGAGAGCTAGGGCGTGTCTTCAAACTCCCGCCTGCGTGGCGGCGTTGGGGCACGCACCTCGCCGCGTTGTCGTCAGTCGCCGATGCTCCGCATGGACTCCCTCCTCCGCCTTGCGATGCACGCACCCCAACGCC
>NZ_JBFBNR010000002.1:285176-433830 GCF_040687675.1 Kitasatospora sp. NPDC056731 | reverse complement strand
TCGGCGCGCAGGTAGCGGGAGCTGACGCCCTTGAGACTGTTGACCAGCTTTGAGACGGAGACCTTCGGCGGGTAGTGCACCAGCAGGTGGACGTGATCGCCCTCGCCGTTGAACTCGCGTAGCTCCGCGCCGAAGCTCTCGCACACGTCGCGCATGATTGCTTTGCACCGCGTCAGCATCTCGTCGGTGAAGATGTCCCGCCGGTACTTGGTGACGAATACCAAGTGCGCGTGCAGGTTGTGGACAACGTGGTTTCCCCGCCGCATATCGGGGTCTGGTTCCCAGCGTGGTGACATGGGCCAAGGGTAGGATGACTGACCGTCAGCATCGAAAGGGGGTGGGTCGGATGATCCGTGCGTACAAGTTCCTCATACGGCCCACCGTGGGCCAGGCGCAAGCGCTCGGGGAGATGCTGCGCGATCACTGCTCGCTCTACAACGGAGCGCTTCAGGAGCGCCGCGACGCGTACCGGCACGTCTCCAGGACCTCGATCAAGTACGGGCAGCAGTCCGCACAGCTCAAGGACATACGGGCGTTCGACCCGGAGCGCCAGGGACGCTGGTCGTTCTCCAGCCAGCAGGCCACGCTTCGCCGTCTGGACAAGGCGTTCGCCGCGTTCTTCCGACGCGTGAAGGCCGGCCGGACGCCGGGATACCCCCGGTTCCGTGGAGTGAACCGGTTCGACACGGTGGAGTTTCCCAAGGACGGGGATGGCTGTCGCTGGGACTCCACCCCGCACGACCCCGTGACCCGCGTCCGTCTGCAAGGCGTCGGACACGTCAAGGTCAACCAGCACCGCCCGGTGGCCGGCAGGGTCAGGACCGTCTCGGTCAAGCGTGAGGGCAACCGCTGGTACGTGATCCTGACCGCCGAGCAGGGCGACTGCGAGCCGCTGCCCCCGACCGGCAGCGTGGTGGGCATCGACCTCGGGATAGCCAACTTCCTCGCCGACTCCGGCGGCGGGTTCGTTCCCAACCCGCGTCACGCCCGTGCCGCCGCCGCGAAGCTCGAAGCCGCACAGCAGGCCCTGTCCCAGTGCAAGCGACGCGGCAACCGGCGGGAAAAGACCATCCGGAAGATCGAGGACCTGCACCGCAAGGTGCGCCGCCAACGGCTCGACCACGCCCACAAGGCCGCCCTCGGGCTGGTCCGTGAGCACGACTTCATCGCGCACGAGGACCTGAAGATCCGCAACATGCTCGCGGCCCCCGCGCCGAAGCCCGACCCCGACCAACCGGGCGTCTTCCTGCCCAACGGTGCCGCGGCCAAGGCCGGACTCAACCGCTCGATCTCGGATGCCGGCTGGGGGGTGTTCCTGACGATCCTGCACGCCAAGGCTGAAAGCGCCGGACGGGAAGTCATCGCCGTGGACCCCCGCAACACCTCCCGCGAGTGCCCTGAATGCGGGCACACCGCGAAGGAGAACCGGCCCACTCAGGAGAAGTTCCACTGCGTCGCCTGCGGCCACCGCGCGCACGCCGACACGGTAGGAGCCATCAACGTTCTACGGGCCGGGCTGGCCCGTCGCGACGCCCGCCAGGGTTAACGAGAAGCCCCGGCGTTTACGCCGAGGAGGAGTCACGGGGAGAACCTAGCTCAGACTGGGCCGCGTCGGGGTCGACGACGTCAGCGGCAGATCTCCGAACACCCGGAGAACACACCGACGTGGTGGAACCGGGGAGCGTGTTGTCCGAGCCCTTCACCTTCGTTGTCGATCAGGCCGGGCCGAGGCCCTGCGTCGCGGTGAGCACGTGGCGCGTCCGCCGGTGGAGACATGGTCCTGGGCGCCGGTGAGGCCGGTTTCCGCGAGGGGTCCGGGCGGTGGGCGGTCGACGAGGTCGGCAACCAGTCGACCGACTACTGCCCGGACGTCAGCTCGTGGCCGGCCGTCGCCGGCGCCCTGGACCAGCCCGGGGTCGTTCGCCCGTCCGGCTTCACGCACGAGGTGCTGTTCCGCCGCTGCCCGTCCTGCCGGCAGCTCAACATCGTGCGCGAGGAGGACTTCGTCCGTGTCTTCTGCGACGAGGCCCTGCCGCAGGGGTGGAACGCCGACCGGCCCGGACCCTAGACGAAGCGGCGCGTGAACGCGGGGCGGGAAGGGGGCGCGGTGCGGGACGGGGGCGCGAGGGCCGGGGGTGGCGAGGTGTCGTCAGTCGTCTTCCTGGTCGGGCGCGGGCTCGGTGAGTCCCTTGCGGCAGTGGCCGTGGCCGGGGTGCTTGTGGCAGTAGGAGTCCTTCTTCTCTCCCACGGTGATGGTGGCCTTGGCGGGTTCGCTGACGATCGGGTTCCCGTGTGGGTCGGTGGCCGCCGCGAACGCCACGTTGGTGATGTCGCAGCCCTTCTCGCCGCCGCCGCGGTTGTGGGCCGTCTTGCAGGCTTCGATGTCGGCCAGGGTGATCGTGTAGGTGCCGTGGCAGGTGGTGCTGGCCCCGGGTGTCAGCGTGGTCGCGGCGCAGCTGACGTCGGCGATGCGGTCGTCGTCGACCAGCACGCCGTGCAGGTCGGTGCTGCCGGTGTTGGTGACCGTGTAGGAGTACTCCACCGTGTCTCCGACGGCGAAGGGGCCGCGCGAGAGGACCCGCTTCTTCAGGGTGAGGTGCGGCGCCCCGATCGGCAGCGTCAGCTGGGTTTGCGGGGACGTGACCGGCTGGCCGTTCGCCGTACCGGTGGCGGTGGCGGTGTTGGTGACGGAGCCGGCCGTGGCGTCGTTCTCGGTGATCGTGTACGTGCCGTGGCAGGTGGTGCGGTCGCCCGGGCTTTCCGCCGGGGCGAGCGTGGTCGAGGGGCAGGTGATGTCGGTGACGTGGTCGTCGGTCACGTGGAGGCCGGTCAGCTCGGTGCCCCCGGTGTTCTGGACGGTGTAGCGGAAGGTGACCGTCTGCCCGACCGTGTAGGGGCCGGGCGTCTGCGCCTGCTTCTCGATGGCGAGGCCGGGCGGCCGTTCGATCGGCACGCTCTGCGAGGACGGCGGCGAGGAGACCGGTTGGCCGCCCGAGGTGCCGGTCGCGGTGGCCGTGTTGTCGATGGAACCGTGGGTCACGTCGGCGGTGGTGACGGTGTAGGTGGCGGTGCAGGTGACCGTATGGCCGCTTGCGAGCGTCGTCGTGGGGCACGAGACCGGGCCGACCTTCGGGTCGTTGACGGCGAGGCCGGTGATGTCCGTGGCACCGGAGTTGGTGACCACGAAGTCGTACGGCACCCGTGTCCCGGCCACCAGGTCACCGGGTAGCGGCTGCCGGACCTGCTTGACGAGGTTCAACTGCGGCAGCGGCTGGTTGCTGCTCACCACCACGTTGCGGATGAGGTGCACGTCGGTGAACAGGCCGGTGGAGGCCGCGAACCCGAACTTGTAGGTGGCGGGCACCGGTTGCGGGGCGGGCGTGCTGAGCACCTGGTGGGAGCCGGTGCCGTCGTTGAAGTCGACCGATACGGTGAGCACCGGGGCGGGCGTCGGGGTGAGCTCGACATGGACCCGGCGGCGCGAGGGTTCGAGCGCGGTCTCGGCCTGGGCGGGGGTGGCCCCCGGGGGCAGCGCGGTGAGCGGCCCTTGCAGGGTGCCCGGGAGCGTCGACGGCCAGGGTGCGGTGGTGCTGAAGTTGCTGGTGGTGGCGGTCAGGAAGCAGTAGCCCTCGATCCCGTCGCCCGGGCCGCGCACTGTGACCATGTTGGCCCCGGGACCGGGGACGCGGAACGCCGTCCCGGCGGGCGAGCGGGTGGGACAGCCGTTGCCGCGGTGCTCCCAGTCGCCGAAGTAGTTCCCGAGGACATCGAGCCCCACGCCCAGGTAGCCGCGGTCGACACCGGGCAGGAAGGTGGCGGTGGGGTCGTCGTCGGGAAGCTTCTGCGCGTACCCGAGGCTGCCGCCGAAGGCGCCGGGGTGGGCCAGCGCGCCGTCGCCGTTCACCAGGAAGAACGAGATGCCGTCAGCGGGGTTGGCCGGGGTCGTGCTCCCGTACTGCCACTGGTCGAAGGTGACATCGAGGCCCTGGTTGGCGGGCAGCGCGTTGTTGTAGAGGACCGCGCCGGCCTGGTCGTTGGACGCGTCCGTCAGCCGCAGATAGCCGTGCGGCGCGCCGTCGGGGGGCGGCACCGGGCCCACGCCGCCCGGGCAGCCGCCCAGCGGATGGTCCCCGGGGCCGGGCGCGGCGGCAGCCGGCGCGCCGGTGAGACAGGCCGACCCGACGCCGGTGAACTCCGGGGCGGTGGCCTGGGTGAACGTCTCGCTGACCAGGGGTGAGCCGCCGGCCCGTGGCTGCGCCTGGGTGCCGGTGTCCAGGCACAGGGGCATTGCGGCGCCGACCATCAGGGCCAGGGCCCCTGCGGCGAGCCGGGCCGTCCGGACGCGCCGCGGGCGCTGCCCGGGAGGCGCTGAGTGCTGTTCATGTGTCATGTACCCACATATAGCAGTCACTCTGAGTATTCATAGTGAAGACAGGCTGTTATGAAATTGCCCTTCGGTGACTCCGCTGATTGCCGCGGGGGCGCTCGCGCGGGCGACAGGGCCCGATCCGGCCGCGCGGGGACTTGAAGCATCAGCGGTGCATTCCTCACTGCCATGAGGAGACCCGGGCCAGGACGGAGACATCCCAGGCTTCGAGAGTGTCCTCGAACTGGTGGTCTCGGCGGGCGCTTTGGTGGTGTGCACGATCCGGTCGCAGACTCGGCATACGGCGGAACCGCTCTGCTGCCACCAGCGGCAGGTGGAGCGGACGGCGCACGGGGGAAGCGGAGCGTCCGGGTCGTCCGCGCCCACCTCGTACGCGGCATGGGCCACCGCGTCGCCGAGCGAGCAGCGGGACCCTTCCCACTGGCCGCAGGCCGCTTCGACGCAGGGCCCGGCGAAGCGGAACCGTGCCTCGGGCGGGCGCAGACCGGGGGCGGAGGCCCGGGCCGTGAACTCGGCGTCCACCGTCAGCGGCGGGCGCAGTGCGGCGACGGTGCCGTCCTGCCGGACGATGCCGAGCAGTAGGTGGCCCGGGGCGCACAGGCTGCTCGGGCAGGTCGCCCCGGCTCGGGCCGGGCCGGCCTCGGTCTCGGTCACTACTACTCCTGCTCCATCTGCAACCCGATCGGCCCCGGCCGCTTCAGCAGCGCGTCCACCGCGTCGCCGGCAGAACCGGCCCCGCCGAGCGGCACCTCGCGCAGCGGCGGCGCGAGGTCGAGCTCGGCGACCTGGTCGAGGACGAGCCTTCGCACCGTGTCCCCGATCCGCTGCAGCACGTCCCCCTCCAGGTCGCCCTGGACGGTGACGCTGAATCCTCTTCTGGTCATGGACCTTCCTTTCCTCGGGGCAGTCGGCCGGGCCGACCGGGCCACTGACGGCACCGGTCACCGAAGACGCTGCCACGGGGACCCCGGGGCGGGCGAACGCTGCTGGCCGGTTGGAGTGAGGCGGCGCGCAGCGGGCCCGCCACCTGGTCGTTTCGGGTGTACGTCGGCGCGCAGCCCCTCAAAGGTCTGTGCACGATTGACCGGGGTCCGGAAGCCGCGCGACGTCGACCGAGGTGCTCCACCGGCCTGGACCCCTCCACCAGCGCACCGACGGGAGCACAACATGACCGGGACCCCCGAGCCCTTCGACGACACCGCGGGGCTGCCGCCCCTGCCCGGCTGCGCCGAGGACGCGGCCGGCGCACTGAAGCAGATGTTCGTGGACCTGACCCAGGGCGTGCGGATGGCCCGCGGCCAGGACCCCGTCAAGCGGCCGGTGTTCCTCAAGCCGCACGGCGTGGCCCGTGGCACGCTCACCGTCGCCGACGACCTGCCGTCGGACCTGCGCGTCGGGTTCCTGGAGAGCGCCCGCACCCAGGCCGGCGGCCTGCCCGCCTGGGTGCGGTTCTCCAGCGACACCGTGCCCGGCGCTCCCGACCTGAAGACCACCCTCGGCGTCGGCATCAAGCTGTTCGGCGTGCCCGGCCCGAAGCTGCTGGAGGGTTACGCCGAGGCCGGCACCCAGGACCTGCTGCTGCAGAACTTCGACGTCTTCTTCGTCGACACCGCCCAGGACATGTGCGAGTTCACCAAGGCCGGTGTCATCGACGGAAGTTACGACAAGTACCTGGAAGCCCATCCGGTCACCGCCGGGATCCTCGACGCGATGGCCACGTTCGAGCAGAGCGTGCTGACCGCCACCTACTGGGGCGTCCTGCCCTACGCCTTCGGACCGGACCGCTTCGTCAAGTACAAGCTGGTGCCCGCCGGTTGCGAGCCGGCCGACCCGGCGGCGACACCGCCCGACGAGGACCCCACCTACCTCGGCGCCGACCTGGTCCACCGACTCAAGGCCGGTCCGGCGGCCTTCGACCTGATGCTCCAGTTCCGCACCGACGACGAGAAGATGCCGCTGGACCAGGCGACGGTGCGGTGGGAGGAGTCCGAGAGCGCCCCGGTGAAGGTGGCCCGGCTGACCTTCCAGCAGCAGGACGTCACGGCCCGCGGCCAGGCCGCGTACGGCGAGAACCTCTCCCTCAACCCGTGGCACGCTCTCGCCGAGCACACCCCGGTCGGCAGCATCGCCGAGGTGCGCAGGACGGTGTACCTGGCCTCGGCCGAACAGCGCCGCGACGTGAACGGCGTCCCGACGGCCGAGCCCGGCCCCGCCCGCCCGCAGATCACCCCGCCGGCGGCCCGCGACACCCGGATCGTCCGGGCCGCCGTGCACCCGGCCATCGGCGTGGCCCGGGTCGGCGACAGCACCATGGACGACTTCGTCCTCGGCCCCGAGGTCGACGATCCGGCCCCACTGCCGGTCGGGAGCTACAAGGACGTCACCGGCGCCCTGAAGCGCCAGGGCGTCCGGTTCCGGGTGTACGGCTACAACGCCGCCGGCGAGCCGGTCGCCGAACTGACCGCCGACAACGCCGACCTGCGCTGGACCGTACACGTCGCCAACGCGAAGGCGGCCTGGTACCAGTTCCAGATCGCCCTCGACATCCCGGAGGCGAACCAGGCCGACGACAGCAACCTGCGCAACCCCAAGATCCAGGCCGACCAGCGCACGGACCTCCTGGTCATCGACCCCGGCCCCCGTTCGGTGCGCGGCCGCAACCGCTCCGACAAACCCGAGTACCGCTTCGACACCGGCACCTTCATGGGCAAACCGGTCTACCTCGGGGAACTGCGCACCGACGACGGCGGCCGGCTGGTCTTCCTCGGCGGCCACGGCGTCTCGGCCTCCTCCACCGGCACCCCCGCCGACACCTTCGCCAACAACGACGGCTGGTACGACGACACCTCCGACGGCCCGGTCACCGCCGAGGTGAGCATCGACGGACGGCCGATCCCGGTCGAGCCGGCCTGGGTGGTGACCGCGCCCCCCAACTACGCGCCCGAACTCGCCTCGGTGCGCACGATGTACGACCTGGTGCGCGACTCCTTCTTCAGCGCCGGGCAGCTCCCCGAGCCGCAGCAGGTCTCGTTCACCCGCGACGTGCTGCCCGTGCTGCGCCGGCTGTCCGGCCTGCAGTGGGTCAACAAGGGCCTGTCCACCCAGTTCGGCTTCGGCGGGCGCGAGTACCTCCTCGACCCCGCCCGGGTCGCCGCGCTGGCCGACCCCTCGCCCGTCCAGCGGGAGCTGCGCCGGCAGATCTGGCTCTCCGTCCGCGACTACAACCGCGACGGCATGTCGCCGGTGCCCTGGCCTGCGGTCTACGGCGACGCGATGAACCTGCCGCCCCAGTCCGTGCGCCAGCACATGACGCTCTCCGCGCTGCAGTACCGCCTCCTGCAGCGGTGGGCCCGCGGGGACTTCGCCGACGACTACGACCCGACGGCCGCGCCGCCCGCCGCCCTCGACGACGTCCCGTTCGCCGAACAGCCCGGGACCCTCGACCGGGCGGCCCTGTCGTTCTGCCTCGCCGACGCCTTCCACCCCGGCTGCGAGCTGACCTGGCCGATGCGCCACATCACCCTGTACAGCAGCCCGTTCCGGGTGCGGCACCGCGACCCGCTGGCGCCCGCCCCGCCCGACTACGGCCAGACGCTGACCCCGGAGCTCGCGCTCTCCCTCGACGGCCCGCTGCACGCCCAGGGCCCGGGCGGCCTGACCCGGTGGATGGCGGTGCCGTGGCAGACCGACACGGCGAGCTGCCGGTCGGGCTACGAGTACAGCGTCTCGCTCGGCTTCGGCCCGTACGACCCGTACCTGCCGACCTTCTGGCCGGCCCGGGTGCCCAACCACGTGCTCGCCGAGGAGGACTACGAGGTGGTGATGGACACCACCCGCCCGATCGCCGACCGCCTGGCCGCGTTCCAGAACCGGCGGACCTGGCTCCGCTGGCTGCCCCGCGACTACATGGCCGCCATCAACGCGATGGTGCAGGACTTCGGCAAGCTCGGGGTGGTCGAGCGCCGGGTCGGCCCCACCGACGACCCCCGGCTGCCGGCGGAGGTCCTGGTGGAGTCCGAGGTGAGCTTCCCGGCCGAGCCCGCCCCGCCGGCCGGGCGCAACCTGATGACCGTGCACGTGGACCGCGGCGCCGACCCGGCCCTGGGCGCGGCCGCGCTGGCCACCGCGGCCACCATGGCGGACGCCCCCGACGAGGAGGTCTCGGTCGGGTTCATCGACAAGGTCAAGCGCCTGCGGCCCAACCGGTGACCCCTCACCCGCCGGTTCGCGTACGCCCGTCCGGTCCGGTCGACGCCGTGGTCGCGGGCGGCGGACCGGCGGGCGCCGTGGCGGCGCTCGTCCTCGCCCGGGCCGGCCACCGCGTCACGCTCCTGGACGGCGGAGGCGGCCGGCCCCGGCCGGGCGCCGCGTCCCCGGCCATGTCCCCGGTCGCGTCCCCGGCCATGTCCGCCACCACGTCTCCGGTCGCGTCCGCCGCCGTGTTCTCCGCCCAACCCGTGTTCAAGATCGGGGAGTTCCTGCCGCCCGCCGCCCGACCGCTGCTGGACGACCTCGGGCTGCTGGAGGCCTTCCTGGCCTCCGGTCACCCCGTCTCCACCGGCACGTACGCCGCCTGGGGATCGGCCGCGCTGCACGGCCGCAGCCACCTGTTCGACCCGTACGGCCACGGCTGGCACCTCGACCGGCTCCGCTTCGACGCCTTCCTGCGGGACGCGGCCGTCGCGGCCGGTGCCGAACTGCGGCAGGCCACCGTACTGGACCGGCTCGACGACCGGCTGACCGTCCGCGAGCCGGCCACCGGCGCCGTGACGGAGCTGTCCGCCCGCTGGACGGTGGACGCGACCGGCCGACGCTGTGTCATCGGCCGCCGCAACGGCCGCCGCTGGCGGCAGGACCGGCTCGTCGCCGCGTACGTCGTGTTCCCCGACCGCCGTCCGTCGCGCCCTTCGCGTCCTTCGCGCCCGGGCCAACCGTCGGACCCGGTCCAACCGTCGGACCCGGGGCAACCGTCGGACCCGGCGGACGCCGAGGCCCGCACCCTGGTAGAGGCGGCGGCGCACGGCTGGTGGTACACCACCCGGATCCCGGCCGGGCGCCTGGTCGCCCATCTGACCGACGCCGACCTCGCCACCCCGTCCCTGCGCACCCCACAGGGCTTCTGGCACGCGCTCAGTCGCACCGTCCACGTCCGGCGCCGCCTGACCGGGCACGGTCCGGCCGCGACACCCGTGCCGCGCTGGGCGCCGGCTCACGGCCTGCGGCTCACCCCGGCGGCCGGGCCCGGCTGGGTGGCGGCCGGGGACGCCGCCCTCGCCTTCGACCCACTCTCCTCGCAGGGCATCCTCACCGCGCTGCACACCGGTGCCCGCGCCGGACGGGCCGTGGCCGACTGCCTCGCCGACGGGGGACGGACGACGGCAGCGCTCGCCGACTACACGGCGTTCCTGGACGGGATCGCGGCGGCCTACCGAAGAAATCACGGGTACGCCTATACCCAGGAGCAACGTTGGCCCGTGAGCCCCTTCTGGCGCCGCCGCCGTACAGGCGAACGGCCCCTGAGCGGCATAGCCTGAAAGGGCCGGAACGCTCGTCCAAGGAGTCAGCCATGACGACTCAGACACTCGCCATGTTGGACGCCACGGAGGTCACCCAGGCCATTCAGGACCTCCAGCACAGCGTCACCCTGATCGCCGGCAAGGTCACCGTGATCCGCGCCTATGTGAGCGGCGCGAGCGGCCCCGCCACCGGCGTGAACGGCACCGTGACCCTGCTCCGATCACCCACCGACACCCCGATCACCGTTTCCTCGACCAATACCGTCTCCCTCGATCCGACCGCGCCCAAGGACGTACCCACCCGTCGAGCCGACGCCGGCCTGAGCCTCAACTTCGTCGTGCCGAGCGCACTGACGGCCGAAGGGGCACTCAGCGTGAGCTCGATCTCCCTGACCGACACCATGACGGGCGCCGATGTCCCGTTCAACACGCCACCCGGCGCCACCGCCGTCTGGTTCACGCAGTCCCCGCCGCTCCGGGTCCGAGTCCTGGGGCTGCGCTACACCATGGGCAACCCGCCAGTGACCTACACCCCGCGGGACATCGACTACACCTTCCTGATCAGCTGGCTCAAGCGCGCCTACCCGGTGGCCGATGTCATCGAAGCGCCGCACACCATCATCGACGTCACCGCCACCCCGCCGTTCCAGTGCACCGACACCAACGCCCAGCTCGCCGCCATCCGCGCGCTCGACATCAGCGCCGGCGGCGACCGGCGCACCCACTACCTCGGCCAGGCGGCCGACGGCGGGTTCTTCATGCGCGGATGCGCCTCCGGGGTGCCCGCCACACCCGACCCCACCACCGTCGCCTCGGCGCCCTGCGGTGCCGCGACGTGGGGCTGGGACTTCGACGGCACGTACGCCGACTGGTACGGCGGGCACGAACTCGGCCACACCTACGGCCGCAAGCACCCCGGATTCTGCGGAGAATCGAAGGACGACCTGCAGAACTACCCGTTCCAGAACGGACAGCTGGCCAACGACGCGAACAGCTACGCCGGATTCGACGTGGGCGACCCCCAGCTGAATCTGCCGATGGCCGCCCGGCCGGGCGTGCCGTGGCACGACGTCATGACCTACTGCAACTCCCAGTGGCCCTGCAGCTACACCTACGAGGGCATCCGCCAACGCCTGCTGGCCGAGGACTCCCTCGCAGCCGGCGCCCCGGCGCCGACCCCGGTGGCTCCGCTGCGCGAGGCCGCCCACGAACTGAGAGTCACCACACGAACCGGCGGCCGCCCCGACGACCGGTTCCCGCAACTCTCGGTGACCACCGCGGCGGCCCCGATGCCGGCGGCCGACGAAGCGGCACGAGGAGCGGGGCCCGACACCGGGCAGCTCGTCAGCGTGATCGGGACCGTCAACCTCACCCAGCGCGCCGGTGACATCCGCTTCGTCAATCCGGTGTCGGCCGCGGCCCGACAACCGGCCCAGCCGGCCCCCGCCGGACGGGCAGGGCAGCCGGACGGCGCCGGCCCGGACGGCGAGGTGCCGGTGGTGCTGCGGATCCAGCAGGCAGGCGGTGCACCGCCGCAGGACTTCCCGGTCACGGTCAAGCTGTCGTCGGACCCGGAGCCGGGGCAGGACCGCACCGGCCTGGTCGACGAGGTCCTCCCGGTGGGGGCCGATCCGGCGTCCGTCGAACTGCTCGTCGGAGGGCAGGTCGTGGACACCTTCCGCCCCGGAGCCCCGGCCCCGGCCCTGCGCGGCGCCCGCCCGACGACGGCACAGGACGGGAACGTCGGGCTGGCCCTGGACTTCGGCCCGGCCCCGCAGGACGGTCAGACCTTCGCGACCCAGGTGAGCACGGATGGCGGACGGACCTGGCAGACCGTCGGGGTCGGCCTGAAGAACCCGACGATCACGATCGACCACAGCCAGTTCCCCCCGGGGACACAGGTTCAGGTCAGGGTCATCTCGACCAACGGCTTCACGAGCACGACATCGGACATCCAGAGCTTCCAGGTGTGAAGCCGCCCTGCCGCCGCCCGGCTGGACTGCACACCCCGGCCCCGGGAGCACCCGGCCCGGGACCGGTCCCCACACCAGGTGGATGCCTGCGCTCGCCAGCACCCTTCGGGCCCGTCGGACATCCCGACGGGCCCGGACGGAGAGGGACCGTCAGGTTGAAGCCGAACTCCGCCAGGTCGAGTTGCAGCTCCTGGCCGCCGAAGAACCCGAGCGCCGCCCTGACCAGCCTCAGGCCCATCACGAAACCGGCGGCCGTCGCCTCCACCCGCGCTCCGAGCAGCACCGTGCCGCCGGCCAGGACCGCCTCCCCGTCGGGTGTGTACTCGACGAGTTCCGCGTTCCGACGGTGGCCGTCGCCGGCGAACTCGCGCAGGGCGATCACGGCCTCCGCGTCCACGCAGCACGGGCGGCTACCCTGCGGCGCGGATCAGCCGGTCGACTCCCGCCCGGCCTGCTCCTGCTCGGCCTCCACCTGGGCGTTCCACTCGCGCTTGGCCGCCCGCCAGGCCTCGTCGCTCTGACCGGACCGCCAGTAGCCCGAGACCGACATCCGCTCGCGCGGGATGCCCCGCTCCACGCGCAGCAGGCGCCGCAGTTCCTTCACGAAGCCTGCCTCGCCGTGCACGAACGCGGATGCCGTGCCGGCGGGGAATTCCAGCGCGCACACCGCCTCGACCAGCGCCTCGCCCACCGGGCGCGCGCCGCGGTGCAGCCAGCTGATCTCGGCCCCGGCGGGCGAGACGATCTTCTGCTCCTCCGCGGCGTCCGCGACCTCGACGAAGGCGTGCACCACGGCATCGGCCGGCATCCGTTCCAGCGCCGCGGCGATCGCGGGCAGCGCGCTCTCGTCGCCCACCAGCAAGTGCCAGTCGGCACTCGGGTCGGGGGCGTAACCGCCGCCGGGGCCCAGGAAGCGCACCGTCTCGCCGGGCTGTGCGCGGGCCGCCCATGGCCCGGCCAGGCCCTCGTCACCGTGCACCACGAAGTCGATGGTCAGCTCGCGCAGGGCCGGGTCCCAGGCCCGCACGGTGTACGTCCGGGTGATCGGCCGCTGCTCGGGCGGGAACTCCTCGCGGATCCGCGCCATGTCAAAGGGCTCCGGGTAGCTCACACCCTCGGGCGTGAAGAGCACCTTGACGTAGTGGTCGGTGAACTCGGTGGCGTCGAAGTCCTCCAACCCCGCACCGCCGAGGACCAGGCGCACCATGTGCGGTGTGATCCGCTCGGTGCGCAGCACCTGTGCTTCACGGGCCTGCGGTGTCCGGCGGGTCGGCTGGTCTGCCATGGTGCCCCCCTGGGCTGTGTGGTCGCGCTTCTTGGTTAGGCTTGCCTAAGTTAGCACTCTTGAGGCGGTGCTCGGCTCAGGGGCGGCAGCCGATCCCCATTCCGTCCACGACCGGGAACGTCACGCCTTGGCAGCCCTGCCTCGGGTCGCGGACGCAGCAAGGGCGTGCGGATGCCGCCTCGGCCGGCGCGGCGCAGCCAGGCCGCGCCGCGCGCCGGCCGGGAGCCGACGACCGAGGTCGCCGCTCGCAGAGGTCCACTCAGAACCGGCGCGCTGTCCGAGACAGTTCCGACAGACCGCCCGGGTGGACCTGACGCCCGATCAAGTCGCAATCGCGGTAGAACGGATGGCGGGCGGCGACGGCGAGGACGGCGGCTTCCGCACGACCAGGTGTGGTCGGGCCTCAGGCGCGCCGCACCACGAAGGTGACCTCGGCGGTGTTCCCCTTGCCGCCGATCACCTCGCAGGTGAGGCCCGCGCCGACAGTGCACTCGTTGATGTTCGACCCGGCATAGGGATTGCTCCAGTGGATCAACCCGTTCCAGGTGTCCACGCCGAAGCTGATCTGCCCCTCGGTACCCGTCAGGAACCCGCACGACTCGGTTTTCCAGCTGGGGGCCACGTTCGGCAGGATGTAGCTCGGGGGCAGGGGACTGCCGGCGGTCCAGCACCCGTGGGCCAGGGTGGCCGAGCCGAGGTAGAGCATGCTGCTGGTCTGGTTCGACAGGGTGACCTTGGTGCTGCGCACCGCGTAGCCGGCGGACGCCGCCGGGGTGGCCGACTGCGCTGTTCCGGCGTCGGGGGCGGCGGCCTGCGCCGCGGGAGCCAGGGCCAAGCCTGCGCTCAGCGCCAGGACGGCGGTCAGTACGGAGGACTGGACAACACGCTTCGAGATCATGGCAGCCAACTCTCGATCGGAGGGCGGTCAGGTACACGTCTCAACGGGATGGCGGACCTCGTTGGTTCACCAACCGCCACGACGTACGGGAATGAGGGCCTGTGTGAGGTCGTGACCAGTCTTGTGGTTCCACCCTCCTCCGAGAGCGGAACAGGGAGGACTGTGGGCTGTGACGCGTCGGCAACTCGCGGACGACCAGCGGACGATGATCGAGCCCCACCTGCCGGTCGGCAGGTTCAGCCCGCACCCCGAGCGACTGCGGGAGCGCTCGGGCCGGTGTGCCAGCACCGCAGGCCGGCAACGCCGCGACTCGCGGGAGTTCAGCAGTCGTACCGGTGGATCGTGGGCCAGCGGGGGCAAGCACGGCAGACGAAGACGTAGACACCACCCACGTCGCCCATGGCCATCCCGTGACTGCCGCCCTGCGCAGTCCCGGACAGCTCCCGGCCGGAGCCGGGCCGCCCTGCCACGCCCGGGCCCTGCCACCAGCACCCGAAGCGGTGCGTCCTTTCTGTCCATGTCGCCCAGCGCGTATCGGCGCTGCGGGGCGCCGGGATGGCCAGGACCGCATCCCGCACCACGGTCCGCTTCTCCTCGGTCCGGTTCTTCTCGGTCCGGTTCTTCTCGGTCCGGTCGGCGAGGAAGGCGTCGACGGCGGCCAGGCAACGGCCGGTCGAGTCGGTCCGAACGGTTCGCGCCGGCCGGGACCGGGGCAGGCCTCACGGGCCGTCCCGCCCGTCGCCCGGTTGCGCTGCGTCCCGAGGGGGCGGTGGCGTCGCAGGAGGGCTGGGCGAAGCGGCGGGAGAGGTGGTCGCCGGGCCGCGCGCGATGCGGGCGCGGCCGTCGTGCGGCAGGACGACGAGGTACTGCTGGTCGGTGTCCTCGACGCGGGCCAGCGTGACGGAGGTGCCGGCCGCCGCGAGCGCCTCGGCGGCCGGGCCGGCCTCCTCCGTCATCCGGTCGAGCCGCGCGTAGGACCGGGTGGGGCCGTGTGCCGGGCCGGTGCCCCAGAACGCGATCCGCGCGCCCCGGCGCAGCGCGGCGAGCAGGTCCGTCCGCAGCGGCCCGTCGTCGGCTTCCTGGAGGAGCAGGTCGTGCAGGCGCTCCTGCCCGCACGGCCGTGACGGCGCCGCCTCGGCCAGCGCCCGGCACTTCCGGCACGAGGCCAGGCCCTGCGGCTCGAAGTGGTGCAGGAAGAACGTCAGGTACTGGCCACGGATCCCGCACAGGGTCCGCCTCCCGTCCCCGGCGTGCCCGACACCGGGCACACCGCTGACCCCGACGAGGGGGAACTCGGCCGGCTCACGCGCCGCCGCGAACGACCAGGCCCCACCCGGCGCTTCGGTATCGGGAGAGTTGATCATGCCGGGCAGCATCCCACGCGGCCGGCGAACTGAGCGAGAGCCGGTCCCGAACCCGGCCTGGAGGATGCCGCCGCACACCGGGCACCAGTACCGCTGCCGGAGAGGCCACCGTTCCTCGCGGGCCTGCTCCGCCAGCAGCACGAGGGCGATGACATGTGCGGCCCACCGCCGCTGACGGCTTGCCGCGGCCCGGCGGGCTCCGTCGCCGTACTTGCGGTGCGGCGAGGCGCCCGGCGGGAGCTGTCTGCGGCACGTCGGGCTCCGGCTCTGCCTGTACCTGGCCGCGCTCCCGGGATGCGCGCGCCCGAGACCCGCACGCCCTCGAAGTGCGACCGCACGCCGTCTACCGGCCGGCGCCGGGCTGCGCCAGGATGGTCGGCCAGTCAGCGTGTACGTGGAAGGGGAGCAGCATGGGCGATCACCAGAAGCCGCCGGCGCCGCTGGAGAAGGGGAGCCCGCCGCCGGGCAACCAGGACGGGCAGGTGCCTCCCACGCCGCCGTCGGGCGGGAAGCACAAGAAGTCGTGAGCCCCGACGCCGACCTGGTGGAGCGTCGGGTGCGGATGGACGCGGCGATGGAGCAGGGCGGGGCGTGGCCCGAGGACTCGCCGTGGTTGCGGAAGGCCATGGCCGCGCTGCCGCGCGACTTCTTCGCACCGGATCGGCTGTGGCGCTGGGACGAATGCGCCTACGTGGCGATGGACCGCGCCACTGATGCGGGCGGGTGGGCGGACGAGCTGTACGGCGACGTCAACGGCGCGGCGATCACCCAGGTCACCGACGGTCTGCCGTCCTCCAGTCTGTCGGCGCCCGGCGTGGTGGCAGACATGCTGGACAGCCTCATGCTGGAGCCCGGGCACACGGTGTGGGACGTCGGCGGCGGGCAGGGCTGGACCTGTGCTCTGGCGGCCTGGCGGGCCGGACCCGGTCGGGTGGTGTCGACCGAGGTCGACGAGCGGTTGGCCGCGTTCGCCCGCGGGCGCCTGGCGGCCGCGGGGGTCGACGCCGAGGTGCTGGCCGGCGACGCCACCCACGCGGGGCCGCCCGGCGGCGCCAGGGTCGACCGGCTCCACGCCACCTACGCCGTCGAGGCCGTCCCGTGGGGCTGGGTGGAGGCGACGAAGCCGGGCGGCCGGATCGTCTACCCCTGGGGCAGGCTCGGCCACGTCGCCCTCACCGTTGCCGACGACGGGCGCAGCGCGACGGGCTGGGTGCAGGGCCTGGCGCAGTTCATGGCCGACCGGCGCGGGCCGGCTCCGACGCGCGGTGACCACGCCACGTACACGGCGGTGCGCGAGGGTGGCGGGCCCGAGGTGCGGCGGGTCGTGGAACGCGATCCGGCGCCGCTGGCCGACGACTGGCACCTGCGCTTCGCGGTGCGGGTCGCCGTCCCGGACGCCGTCGTGCTGACGGGCCGGGGCGAGGACGGTGCCAACGTCTGGTTCCACGACGGCGACCGCTCGTGGGCGGCGCTGTCCGCGGACGGTGACGGGGGCGCGGTGCTGTTCCAGGGCGGGCCGCGGCGGATCGGCGACGAGGTGATGATCGCCTGGTCCCAGTGGGAGGCGCTCGGCTCGCCGGAGCTGTACGACTACGGGATCACCGTCACCCCCGAGAAGCAGTGGGCGTGGCAGGGCAGCCCGGGCGGCCCCCGCTGGCCTGTCTCGCAGGCCGCCCCGGTCGCACAGGCCGCCCCGGCCGCCCCGGTCGCCCCGCTCGGGCGCTGACCGGGGAGGCCGGCCGAGCGTTCAGTGGTACAGGCTGATGTCCATGGACACCGCCTCGACAAGTGAACCGGCCGAAGACCTCAGCGTGTTGACGTTCGACCAGCTCACCGCGTTCGCCGAGCGTCCTGGTCGGCATCGTGGCGAGCTGGAGGGCATCCGGGAGATCAGCGCCCTGCGCGCGTACCGCTCCGAGGATGGCCTCGGACCGGCGGAGCGCAAGCGATGGGCGAAACTGTCCCTGCGGGTCAACGCGCGCCTGCACGGCGACGCCCCCTGGGAACAGGCACGCATGGCCCAGAACGACTTCATGCTCCGGGCGTGGATCATCGACCACCTCGGTCCCGATGCCCAGAACCCCGACTGGGACCCTGACGTTCTCGCCGCCGACACCCTCGCCGAGCTCGCCCTGAGTCCTGCGAAGGCCGGCGCTCTGGGCGCCCGCTGGCGGGCCCTGCCTGCCGAGCAGATCGGTGAGCTACGCCGCCTCAAGAATCTGACCGGTCACCTCGACCTGATCATCGGACACCTACGACCCGGTCGCAGTCGCGACCAGCTTCAGGAATGGCTGGCCGTCCGGCCACTTCTCCCCTGATCCGGGTGGTTGGCCGTCCGACGACGTGTCGGCTGGTGTCGGTGTCAAGGGCAATGTGCTCAGGTCCGCACAAAGGAACGTACTCATGACAGATCTTGGTTCGAGTCTTCCCCGCTCGTGATGTCGAGGGCTCCGTCGTGCAGGACGAAGTGGCGGGCGGCATTGTCATCAACTGTGACGTGGGGATGGCTGGTGCCCTGGAATGCCTCGGTCTGCAACTGGAAGCGGGCAGGGTCGGCGCCTTTCGCGACGCGCAGGCGCCAGAAGGTGCCTTCGGCGCTCTCGGGGCGGGGCGGCACGTCCAGGTGCACGAGGGCGGAGGCGTTGTGGTGTGTGCCGTAGCGCGTGTATGCCGAGGCGTACGTGGCCAATCGGAGCTCGGCCTCCGCCGGACCGGGGACCGCAGAGGGGTCCGGAGCGGGCTGCTGCGGTACGTCGGCGACCGGGTGTGTTCGGGCCTGGTCGCGGAGGCCGGCGAGGAGGGCCGGTTGGTGGGCCGTCTCTGGCAGCACCGTGGTGAACCAGTCGGCGAGGGCCGACCCGCCGCGGCGGGCCCAGGTCTCGATCAGTTGGCGGAAGGCGGCTTCGCGGCGGTGGGGCAGGCGGTGCGCGCCTGCGGCGAGGATCGCCGCGCCCGCTCCGGCGAAGGCCCGGTGGAAGTCGCGCACCGGGACCCGGTGAGCGTCCCAGGCAGAGCGGACCATGCGGATGTGCAGCATGGCGCGGTGGAGGAGGGTTGCTGCGGCCATGGCGTTGGTGCCCAAGCGCCCCTCCTGCGGGGGGTCGGGCCAGGTAGGTCGGCTGTCGCGGAGTGGTGTGGTCGCATCGGCCCGGCGTCCGGCGGCGGACAGGTGCCAGCAGCGGTCGTCTGGGTGGAGGTCTGCCGTCGCAGCGCGGAGTGTGCCGCGGGCTCCGATGCCGATCGACACCCCGTCCGCTTCCGGTCGAAGGGCTGCGCCCTGGGTGTCATGGGAATCGAAGCGGACCTCGGTGATGTCGCGTAGCCGTATGTCCAGCATGGCGGTCTCGGGAGGCGCGCCGTCGTCGACGGGATAGGAACGGGCCACCGCCAGTTCGAGACAGCCGACGAGCCGGCTGCCTGTCCGCTCGACCTGTAGGTAGCGGACCTCGGCCGACGCCAGCTCATAGTCGGCGGCGAGGATTTCTGCGATCTGCGGCGTCACCGCCATCACCGGGGCCATCACCCGTCCCAGATGGTCACGACCTGGCACGTACGGCTTCGCGGGCGCAAGCAGGTCGTCCAACGAGTGTCCGGCGGCCGAGGCTTGCTCCAGCATCCAGACCCGCCTCTCCTCACCGAGGCCGGCCATCCACTCCAACGCCGCCCGCGCACGACGCTCGCGCCCGCACCGCGTACTGGCCGTGGCTGCCCGAAACAGCGGGAAGGTGTTGTTGTCCCACACGTCCGCCGCCGCGCGGATGGTCTCCCGGTCGAAGCAGCGGGCGTCCGAGGAGGCGTCAGCGATCTGCACCAGCGAGCGATCCAGCAGCGCCCCCAGCACAGCGACCGCGGAACCCCGCCGGCCCGCCGTCACCCCGCACAGTCCACCCGTACTCGCACGGCGCCATCGAGAGGAAGTATCGCGGTTGGCCATATCCCGATCGTCGCACGGAACACACGAGGCGAAGTACATGGTATGTGCGCCGGCGACTGTGCCCGGCGGCCTGGCTGCGAGGCAGGCCACTGTGCCGGGGGCACCGGGCCACGGGATCGAGGGGTGCTCGGCCGCCGTGCAGGTGCGCTGGCGGGTCTGGAGTCACTGTGCCGATCCGACCTCGGCCAGTACGAGGGACCGGACACGGCGCCGAGCAGGCCGTCGTGCTCTCCGGCTCCGACCACCCCGGGAACCGGGCCCTGTACGCCGCCGACATCGCGCTGCACCGCCTCCGCGGGCCACCGCCCGACCTCGACGCCGCCGCCGCGGCGGCACTTGCCGCGCTCGGCCACTACGCGACATCCGGTCGCCACGACCGGACCGCTCGGCCGTAGAGGGTTCCGCTACGGGCGCTCACCGCGGTCGCGGCCTCGCCGAGGTCGCTTCCGTCTCGCACGGCTTCGGCGCTCCGGAGGAGGAACTGGTGGGCGCGCAGGAGGTGCCCGCTGTGGCCGGAGGTGTTGAGGGCGGGCCGGCAGTCCTGGCCGTCGTCGCGGCTGCCCAGGAGCCGGGCCGTAGGTACGCCAGGTACGGCACCGCCAGACACGCAGTCCGGCCAGGCCCGAGCCGTCGGACCGGGCGCCGATGACGGCCAGGAGCTCGACCGCGGTCGGCTCGGCCGGGTGCTCGTGCCGCTGCCCCGGGTGTACCGCCTCGCCGGTCTCGACGAGGCGGTGGTCGAAGCGGGCCTGGTTTTGGGCGAGCATCCGGGCGACCTGGGCGCACAGTTCGGTGGCCAGCCACTCAGGCCTCCTGATCGGAATCCTCGCATTCGGCTCACGCTCGGAGTGGATCAGCGGGCACCAGAGCACCTGGAGCACGTCAGTGCCGGCCGGGAACGCCAGCTCCGGAAGCCTCGCTGCCACCGGCCTTCGCCTTGCTGACCGGATGCCAACTGGCCGTGTCAAACGGGCTGCTGGGCGGCAAGGCCGCCGGGGCCGAGGAGACGCCGGCCGGACGGCTCGGTGCGCGCGGGCGCCGCCTCGGGGTCGGAGAAGGCTTCAGGGTCAGAGAAGGCTTCAGGGTCAGAGAAGGGCGAGCATTCCACCGGCAGCAGGCGCTCGCCGAGCGGCTGGTCGAGCACGGCGTCGGGATGGGAGAACGGCGGGTTCAACGGGTGCCGGGCCGAACGTCCGGGTTGATCACTCATGACCGACAGCCTGCCACCCCGAGCGCCGGCCGCCGACGGCACGTCAGCCGCGGCGACCCGCCAGGGAACGCCGTGCCCCGCAACCGGGACCGCGGAGGGCCAGTTCACTGGTCATGACAAAGGGCAAATGGCGGCCTTCTTGCCAGCGCCGGGGCTCGGGTGCTGCCGCCGACCAGGAGCAGCCGGGCCCGGACCTGGGGCTGCAGAATCCAGAGCTGCAGGATCCAGAGCCGGAGCGGGAACAGAATCAGCCGGCGAACGAGGCACTCGCGCTGGCTGCCGAGACGGGCCGGCGGGCCGCTCGCTGGGTGCGGGAGCTGGCGACCCGGCAGACAGAGGACGGCCATCGGACGGTCCTGGAGCGGGCCGCCGACGCCATCGAGCAGGCGAGCGGGCTCCTTCCCGTCCCTGGGAGGAACACCGGAGGTGGTCGCCGGACGGGCAACAGACCGCATCACGCCCGTGGCAGCCGAACCCAAGGCGCCAGGCGCTCTCCGACCGCCAGGTTCTCGCGCCAGTACCGGAAGACGGTTCCCTGAACGATGTCGAGCTGCCCGGCAGCGATCAGACCGAGGGCGGGTTCCGCGCCGCCCGCGTCGGCCTCGAAGGCGACCAGCACGGCAGGTGTCTCGCCGACCTGCCTGGACACCATGCGGACCTCGTCCGGCGCCGGCTCTCGGAACGTCGGATCGTGGAAGGCTGTCGGACACATGACGAAGACCGGGTTGCTGAAGACCAGTTCCAGGTTGTGGTGGTACGACAGGTCATGGCCTGCGCCCAGCCGCAGCAGGCCGGTGTCCCAGGCGACAACGTCCCAGTCCCACCAGGAACCCTCGGGAAGTCGGATCATGTTCCTGCCCCTCGAAATCGAACAAGCACGCAGGCTACATGGACTCCTACGCCCCTCGGCTTGACCGCTTCGCGCCGTGAGGTGACCTCGGCGAGAGCACGCCCCGCTTCGAACTGTTCCTCGACACGCTTCTCCGCGGCCTACCCGCGCAAGAACCAGGCGCCGCACGAGGATAGACCTCGGCACCTCAAGGCGATGGCGGTGAGAGGCCGAGCAAGAGCCCGGTTCCGGCGAGGAACGAGCATGTGTCCCGCGGGCCGCTCGTGGAAATACTGAACTCGGTCCTCTTCCGTACCAGCGCGTGCCGCCGGGGGGTGTCTGGGGTGGTCGGGTCGGCAGTGGCGAGCCTCCGACGTTGACAGTCTCCTCGTTCGCCTCCCGCCGTCGAGAGGTGCATGACAGAATGTCAATGCCGGTTCGGACTAGGGGAGTTAGGGGCCATGGTGGATGATCAGCTACTCGTCAAGGTCGAAGGCGGCAACTCGGCCGACGGAGTGCGGTCGCTACGACAGTGGCTCGTAGAGGAAGATCAACTGCGTGGCCGAGTGCAGCTGGCCGAGGCGCCGCCGGCGCCGGGCACACTGGGAGCCGTACTGGACACGTTGACCGTGGTACTCGGCCCTGGTGGCGTGGCAACTGCGGTAGCGAGCGTGCTGATCTCCTGGATACGACGGCAGCGGGGCAACGTGTCGGTGAAGGTGATCCGGCCCGATGGGACAGTGACCGAGCTCAGCGCCACTCACGTGAGCGGCCTGGAGGCGCTCCAGGTGCGGCAGTTGGCGGCCGAGCTTTCACGTTCGCTCGACCGGGGCGTCGAGCACACCGACCCTGGCGTCGGTGACGAGCAGGCAGCGCAGTGACGTCAGGCGCTTCCGGCGGCCGTCAGCCGGGCACAGCGCTCTCCTCGCCGGGATCACGGGTGTTGCTGGTCGGAACCGGGCAGCATGCGCAGGGTTCGCGGCTGCCGAACGTGCCCGCGGTGGCAGCCACGGTCCGCGAGGTCGGCCGGGTCCTGGTGGAGAACTGCGGTTTGCGGCCGGAGAATCTCCTCACCCCGCTGATCGACCCACGCGACCCGATCGAGTTCGGCAACGCAGTGGTGGCGGCCGCTCGCGAGGCCGAGGACGTACTGCTGGTCTACTACGTGGGCCATGGACTGGTCAGCCCCGGCAACGAGTTGTACTTGGCGACCGCCGTCACCGACGACGTGGCCGAAGGGCTGGCGTTCAAGGCGCTGCCGTACCAGGCCCTGCGGGAGGCGTTCAGCAACTGCCGGGCAGGGTCGATCATCGTCGTGCTGGACTGCTGCTTCGCCGGGCGCGCTCGCGGCTCGTTCGGCACCGCGGCCAGCGACGGGTTCGCGCTTGCGGCGCTCAGCGGCACGTACCTGCTCGCCTCGGCCTCGCGGGACGAACAGGCACTCAGCCTTGCGGACGAGCCCTACACGGCGTTCACCGGAGAGCTCCTGCGCTACCTGCGAGAGGGCGAGCCGGGTGGGCCGCCGGAGCTGACCCTGGAGGCCGGCTACCGCCACCTGCGCCGCGTCCTGCCACTGCTCGGACTGCCCGCGCCGGAGCGACAACTCAGCGGCCGCGCCGGAGACTTGGTACTGGCGGCCAACCCGGCTGCGGCTCCGCCGCCGGCCGTTCTCCCGGGCGGCGGCCCGCCGATCACCGGCCGGGTGGATGAGCCGGTCTGTCCCTATCCAGGGCTGGAACCGTTCACAGCGGACGACGCCCGGTACTTCTTCGGCCGCGACGAGCTGACGAGCGAGGTGCTCGGCAAGCTGGCGGGATGGTCGAGCACGGGAGGGCCGATCGCCCTGGTGGGACTCTCCGGCGCGGGGAAGTCCTCGCTGCTGCGGGCCGGCCTGCTGCCCGCGGTCAAACGCGGGGAACTGCGCATCCCCGGAGCCGGGACCTGGCCACAGTTGGTCCTCACCCCTGGCGAACACCCACTGGACGCTCTCGCCGGCCTCCTCGCGGAACCGGCGGGCCTCCCCCGGGCCACGGTGCTGAACGAACTCCGCACCGATCCGGCCGGCGCGGCCGCGCTGGTACGCCGCGCCCTGCACCGGTTGGGCGGCGGACGTGAAGTGCCCGGAGGGCGGCTGCTCCTGGTGGTGGACCAGTTCGAGGAGTTGTTCACGGCCTGCCAGGACGAGGCGGAACGGCGCGCGTTCGTCGTGGCGCTGTGCACCGCGGCAGGCCAACCACCCGCCGGTTCGGATGAAGCCGGTGAGGGTGCCACACCTCCGGCCACAGTGGTGCTCGGTATCCGAGCGGACTTCTACGCGGCCTGCATGGCCTACCCCGAACTCGTCGACGCGCTCAAGGAGCGCCAGGTCACGGTCGAGCCGATGACGCCCGAGCAACTGCGCGAAGCGATCGAGAAGCCCGCCGAACTGGCGGGTCTCACCTTGGAAGCGGGCCTCGCCGACACCCTGCTGCGCGACCTACGGGCGGGCGGCAACCTCTCCAGCAGCGACTTCTCCGGGGGCACCCTGCCGCTGCTCGCGTACGCGCTCTGGCTCACCTGGGGCCGCCGGGCAGGGCGGATCCTGACTCTGGCCGGATACAGCGCCACCGGCGGAATCTGGGAGGCCGTCACCCGACACGCGGATCTCACCTACGAAGCGCTGAGCCCGGACGCTCGGCGGGCCGCCCAACTGATGCTGCTCCGGATGGTCCGCATCGGCGAGTCCACCGAGGACACCCGGCGCCTCATCGACCTCGCGGGGCTGCGGGCCGAGCGCCCGCCGGGCGAGGCCGCCGCGATCGACACCGCACGCGACGCACTCGCCCGTGCCCGCCTGATCACCCTGGACGGGGACACCGCGCAGATCACCCACGAGGCGCTGCTGCGAGCCTGGCGGCGGCTGCGCGGCTGGATCGAGAGCGGTCGGGCCGACCTGCTGGTCCAGCAGAAGCTGCTGGAAGCCGCAGAGGAGTGGGAGCGCGCCGGGCGGGACACCGGAGTGCTCTATCGAGGTGCCACGCTCGAGCTCGCCCGGCGGCTGCACGGCGGGCCCGAGGACAGGAAGCCGATCGGTGCAGCGCGCGAGCGGAGCGGCGAGCCGCCTACCGCGATGGAGGCCGAGACCTACGGACGGGGTGCGCGCGAGCGGAGCGGCGGGACCACACGGCTCGCCGAGGAGTTCCTCGCCGCGAGCGTGCGTGCGGACCAGCGGCGACGGCGCGTCCGCACCGGCATCACCGGCGTGCTCGCGCTACTGCTGGTGGTCTCGCTGATCGCCGCCGGCCTCGCCTTCAAGGGGCAGCAGCAGGCCCTGCGGCGCCAGCGTGAGGCCGCTGCGCTGGCACTGCTCAGCCAGGCCGACACCGCCCGTGGCAACTCCCCGCAGCTGGCCCTGCGTCTGGGCATCGCGGCCGACACCCTGCACCACACTCCACAGAGCACCGCCAACCTGCTCAGCACCCTGCTCACGCCCTACACCGGCACCCTGATCGGTCCGCGCGGCACGGTCGTCGGTTTGGCGTTCGCCCCCGGCGGTCGGATCCTGGCGGCCGCGGACGAGGACGGCACCGTGACCCTCTGGAACACCAGCGATCCGGACCACCCCACCCGACTCGGCGAGCCACTGACCGCGAGCCCGAACGGGCTCTACGCGGTCGCCTTCAGCCCGGACGGGAACACCCTGGCCGTCGGCGGCGCGGACGGTCGTGTCCTGCTGTGGGACGTCAGCGCGCCGGACCGGCTCCGCCCGCTCGGCAACCCGCTCTCCGGACCGAACGGGGTTGCCTGCCTCGCCTTCGCTCCGGACGGACGCACTCTGGCCGCCGGTGGCGGTGACGGCGGCGTCTGGCTGTGGGACCTGCACCGACCCGACCAGCCGCAGCCACTGGGCAAGCCCCTGACCGGACACACCGGCAGGGTCGAATCGCTCGCCTTCCGGCCCGACAGCCAGGTGCTGGCGGCCGGCGGAGCGGACACAACCGTCCTGCTCTGGGACTTGGGCGACCCGAAGGCTCCACGGGTACTCGGCGGACCGCTCAAGGCCCGCAGCAACGAGGTCACCGCGCTCGGCTTCACCCCCGACGGGCACGGCCTGGCCACCGGCGACGACTTCGGCCAGGTACTGCTGTGGAACGTCGACGACCCGGCCAGTCCCCGCCAGCTGGGTCAACTCCCGGACCGAAACACCCCGGTGCGGGCCCTGATCGTCAGCGCCCATCAGATCGACGTCGCCGAGAGCGACCACACCACCAGCACCTGGGACACCACCGACCCCGCGAACCCTCGTCAAATCGGCGGTACTACCCTGGGCCGCACCAACTGGTCGCTCGCGGCTGCCTTCAGCTCCCAGCCGGATCGGCAGGGCCACGAGGCCCAACTGCTTGCGACCGGCAGCACGGACGGCACCGTGATCCTCTGGGACTCCAGGGGAGCCGGCGCCAGGACCACGCTGCTCGCCCGCCTCGGCGGCCGCACCGACACCGTGGCCTCGCTCGCGGTCAGCCCGGACGGCCGCACGCTGGCCACAGGCGGAGGCGAAGGCTCGACCGTACTCTGGGATCTCGGGAACCGGCAGCAACCGAGCAAGATCTCCCCCGCCCTGACCGGGCAGTCGCGCTCGGTGGACGCCATGGCCTTCAGCCCGGACGGACACCTGCTGGCCACCGGAAGCCTCGACACCACCGTGATCCTGTGGGACACCGCAGATCCACACCACCCCCGGCAGCTGAGGCAGTTCACCGCCAACACCGGCGGAGTCCAAGCGCTCGCCTTTGCCCCGGTGGGGCACCTCCTCAGCACCGTCGGCGGAGACGGCACGGCGCAGCTCTGGGACACTTCCGATCCGGCCCGCCCCCGGCCGGTCGGCCGGCCGCTCACCGGCCATCGCAGCACCGTCGCCGCCGTGGCCTTCACGCCGGACGGGCACACGATGGCCACCAGCGGCTGGGACGGGACGGTGATCCTCTGGAACACCGAGGACCCCGCCCACCCGCAGCAGCTGTGCCAACTCGACGGCCACACCAACTGGGTTGTCGCGCTGGCGTTCAGCCCCGACGGACGGACCCTCGCGACCGGAAGCCTGGACGCCACTGTCATGCTCTGGGACACCAGCAGACCGGCCGAAACACACCGCCTCGGCCAGCCCCTGACCGGTCACAACAGTGGGGTGCAAGCGCTGGCCTTCAGCCCGGACGACCACACCCTCGTATCCGGGAGCGCCGACCGCACGGTGATCGTCTGGGATGTGACCAACCCGGTCCAGCCCTACAACCTCGGCGGCACCAGCACCCGGACCGGCGCGATCACCGCGGTCGCCGTCACCCCGGACGGGAAGACTCTCCTGTCCGGCGCCGAGGACAAGATCGTCAACGTCAACGACCTCGGCGCACTCGACGAACTGCGCGACCACGCCCATGCGCTGGCTTGCACACGGGCCGGCGGGGGACTCTCCGCCCCGGACTGGAGGGCCTACGTCCCGGGCTTGAGCTACCAACAGACCTGCTAGGACCTCCGGTCCGAGCCACTGCAATCGGAGCCGGACCTGAACGGCCGACCAGCCGAACGGCGTTGGTAGTGGCAGGCGTTCCCCGTGTTCCCAGCTGGAACGCTCCGGCTGCCTCATGACTCCACGCCATAGCCCGGACGCGGCCGGGTGGCCGGCCCATGCGGCCGGGAGCCGTTCGTCGACACCATGGCATATTCCGCAGACCCACCGACTGCTCGCCCGATACCCGCAAGAACGGGATACCGCCGAGATCCGGCGGCCTCCGAACGACGATCTCAGCCAAGTCGCCTTATTGGGTCTCTGCCAGATCCCCATGGACAGCAGGTCGGTGAGCACGGCACTCCTGGCCGGCCTGGAGAACACGATCCCGCGCGGGTCGGAGGTGATCAGCGCGGTTCGCCGGGATGCGCTCACGAACCAGAGCGACCGATCCCAGTTCACCACGGTGCTGCACAAGATGCTCGGGTACGGCGTGATCGGTAGCAGATGATCGTCCGTCAACGGGAGATTTCGGCGTTCGTCGACACGAGCAGGGCCTGCAGAAGCATGGTGGCGTGCCGGGCCTGTTCATGCAGACCTTGGTGAGGACCCTCCAGTTCTCCAGGCCGGCGAAGCCGTGCTCATTGGCTGCGGGTTCGCGGTTGACCAGCCGGTTCGCCTCCTTCTGGGCCTCGGTCAGCGGATGTCCCCGGGTCGCCCTGCGACCGGTGACGATCACCGGGTCGTCCGGGCCGTCGTCCAGACCGACGAAGCCGAGGTCGACCAAGGCGCCGAGGCCGGCTTCGCGGAGCTCGGCGCAGATCTTGTTGTGGCGCACGGTGGTGATCTCGCCGGAGCGGCCCGGCTTCGCCGCCGAGATCCAGATCAGGTTGCCCTTCTCGTCGGCCAGGGCGAGGAACAGCAGCCCGTGGACCTTGTGTTTCCCGCTGTAGTTGGGCCGGTTCTGGTCGCCGGTGCCGCGCCGGGTGCGGACCAGGGTGCCGTCCAGCAGTGTCGGATATCCCCTACTTCTCGTGGACCCAGCTCAGATGCCACGTCTCCAGGAGATCCACGTCGATCTCATCGACCGCCTACAGAAGGCCAAGGACCAGGGCTGGATCGGCGAGGCCGCCGCCAGCGAGACCACCTGGCCGCTGGCGCACAGAGACTGGGGGCCATGCGCGAGCGTGCAGCGCAACCTTCCACCGTCCACCTCGGCACGCCCGACTTCCGCCGGGATGCCGGACGAAGCAGCGCCGATGCGGAGGACCGAGCGCCAACGCTTTCCCGATCTCCGGCGGCAAGTCCTCGACCTGCAGGTTGGGCGCGGGCGGCGCCACCAACATCGGTTGCACCGTCAGCACCCAACTCAGCGATACTCCATGCCGACAGGACACGCGGCGAACTCGCTCGAAGGGCCCCGACCCGAGCTCCTGCAGGGACGACAGATGGTGAGGTTGAGATGGAAGCGACAGGCGCGCGGGCGGAGTTCAACTACTCTCTGACCGGCGACGACGACGAGGACACCCCTTGGGGTTTCGCTCAGGATTGCACAGGCTTGTTCGCGCCGCTCAAGAATGACCACCGGTTGGTCGACTTGCGCGGATGCGCACCGGAGGGCGGGCTGCTGGCCGCTCTCGACCGTGTTGGTGGACACGACGCCTGCGCGGGAAACGCCTACCTGACCCTGCTCGATACCGCTGGTACCACGATGGGGTCTTACTTCGTCGGTGGTGTCACCGTGACCGCCGTCAAGCCATCAGTTCTCGGTGAGGGCCTCTTCGATGTCTCGGTACGGCTCTGGTGTCAAAATGCGCTTCCTGGCTCCGCCGGGGTGTGGGAACTGATCCGTACCGGGCAGTTGAACCGAAATGGACTGTGGAGATCCATGGGCCCGGCGGGCCGTCTTGCATGGTTGTCCGTGGCTATGTTGTCCCGGGAATACCGGCACCGGAACGACGATGGCGACCGGTCACCGGGACAAGTGTTCAGGATGGACGGCCGTCAGGTCATCGACGTCGACAGCTTCTACTGCGCGCTGGGCGAAGCGATCGACGGACCCGGCGGATACTTCGGCTGGAACCTCGACGCCTTGGACGACTGCCTCGGAGGAGGCTGGGGTGCCTCTTCTCCGTTCACGTTGGAATGGCAGCACTCGGAGGTAGCCAGGACGCGGCTCGTGAGACAGCGTGCGCTGCACGAGGGCACTGCGGCCCTGTTCGAGGTTCTCCTTGAGATCTTCGCCGACCACGGGGTCGAGGTCGTCCTGCAGTGAGGCAGCGAGTACCCATGGCGCACCGCGCGCTGACGGATGGCGGCCGGGCAGTAGCTGGCGGTGCGACACGCCCGAATGCTCCCGGGCGCCAGGATTTCCAGCCACTACTTTCAGCGGCTCAACTGCGATCCGCCCCGCCAGGCCGCCAGCTGGGTTAGGTGTGCGTGTGTTGCGGAAGTGGCGGTTGGTGCCTTGGTAGTGCGGGAGACTCACGCCACGGATGGGATCTATCGACTGCGGCGCCAGACGAACCGCTGGGCGCGTTTCGCCGAGGTCAGCGTGCGCCTGGTCCCGGTGGCGAGTGCCGGCATTGTGGTCCGTGCGGCGGTGTTCGGCCGAAATGGCTCGGCAGTCGTCGATGACGCGGGGGACCCGGGCGCCGAGGCGGAAGCGCGAGAAGGCGTCCGGTACGCGCTGAGGGAACTGCCCGCCGGCATCCGCGGCTGGCTGGTGGAGATCACCGGGATTGTCATCGCTCCTGCTGACACCGGTCCGGGCGACGTGAAGTTCGCTGCCGCCCACGCCGTCTGGCATGCGCTGGGACACCTGCCGTCCCGCCCTCCGTTCACGGGTGAGGACGGGAACCCGGTGTTTCCAACGGAGGAAACTCCTGATCGCGGCCTGTGATGATCTTGGTGCGGGACGCGGAGGCCTGACGGACGAACACTGGGTCCGGCTGGAGGAGTTGCTGCCGGCGGGTAAGAAGCCAGGGCGGCTTCCGTCGACTCCACCGCCTGCCGGGCCCATCAGCACGCCGCCAGGGCGGCGAAAAGGGGGTACTCAGTCCGTGGGCCATGTACGGAGGTCGGTCAAACGGAAGTCGGTCAATGTGAGCAACCGGTAGCGGTCTTCGTCCGGTGCCATGACGAACGGCTGAAAGAGTTCCGGCTCAGACCATGGGAGCTCTCCGGCGATCCGGGCGAACTCGGCAAACGGCAGATGGTTCAGGGCCCCGCCGCAGATGGCAGGAGGCCTCGCCGCCAGGCCACAGCAGCGGCCCGTCGGCCGAGCTCTCGGCCGGGGACGGGCTGCCGGCGCGCGGGTGGAGGCGTATTGCGTCGCGGCGCAGCGGCACCAGTTCGGGGAAGAGCTGCTCCACATCGACGGGGCGTTGCGGGGTCGTGCGGGTACATCGAGCTGGTGCTCACGCTGGTGGACCTCGACGACGCCGCGGAGCGCCGCGCGGTCGTCCGGCGGGTGACCGCCGCACTGCTGGGCTGAGCCCGTCCGCGGCTCGGGGACGGTGGCCGGTCGGGACGGGTGCGGTCATCTGACCGATCCCCGCGCCCGTCCCGGTACCGGCTATCGCAGTCAGATGACCGCTGCCGTGCCCGCGACTGCCGCGGCACAGTGGAGACGCTCGACGAGCAGACACCTCGTCACCACACCATGGGAGTCACCACCGTGAACAACCTGTCCGGCAGGCTGGCCAGGACGGCCGGCGCCCTGGGCCTCGCCGTGGCCGCGCTGACCACCGTGTCGGTCTCCCCCGCGGCGGCGGGCACCGCCGCCACGGCCGGCTGCACGAAGTACTTCAAGTTCGACAACGTCCAGGTCGAGGTGGACAACCGCTCGGACGGCTGGGTGTGGATCAAGGTCGGTGACGGCACCTACTTCAAGGGCTCCGTCCGCGCCACGGACGACTTCAACAGCGAGAAGACGGAGCTGGCGGTGGACCAGGGCAAGGACGTTGCGACGAAGTACTGGGCGAGGATCAAGAGCATCAAGATCTGCGGCACCAAGTACCTCGGCTGGACCCCGCCCCGCCCGTACTGGACCTACTGCACCAACGAGATCAACGTCTACTGAGCAGGACCCTGCGGTCCGGGCCGCTCGGCCCGCTGGCCCAACCCGCCGTCGCGGCAGGGGCGGTGAACCCTTCGGTTCCTTCGCCGCCGCCTGCCGTGCCGGCACCACCAGCACACCTGTCGACCTGGGCGACTTCGGCACCTGCCACACCCTGTCGGCGCCGGCCCGCTCCGTCCACGTCGCCTCCGGCTCCGCGTCCGTGATGCTGTACCCGGACGGCGGCTGTGCCGGCGCGTACCCGTGGGCCACCGGCTCGCTGGCCCAGGCCAACCTGCCGTGGGCGATGTGGAGTTACCGGGTGGTCCCGGCCTGACGGACGCCGCAGCGGCTTCGGACGGCCGCCTCGGGCGGAGGCCTTGAACGCCGGTACCGGGGGTGTGAGAGCCAGTCGGCTCGCGCCCCCGGTACCGGCGTGTTCCGTTGGGGCCTGGTTGTCCCGGCCGGCCTTTGTGCCGGTCAGGCCTAGCGTGCCTGGGCCCAGCTGTAGAGGCGGTGGGCACTGTCACCGAGGCGGGTGGCGTACAGCGTGCCGGGCTGCCCGCCCACGAGGTCATCCGTGGTGGTGGTGACGCCGACGACGGTGCCGGCGCCGGTCCGGGTGTCGAAGCGGGCGAAGTGCGGGCCGCCGCTCGCCCCGTGGGTCATGTCGCAGGACTCGCCCCACAGCAGGGGCGCCTTGGGGGCCGGCCGGTCCGGTCCGGCGCAGTGGATCATGCGTGAACCGGCGTACTTGGCGCTGGGGTCGTTGAGCCGGTCCTTCGGGTAGCCGAAGGTGTGGATGAACTCGCCCGCTGCGGGCTCGGTGAACGCGATCCGCTGGCTTCCGGTGACGTCCGCGATCCGGCGCCCCTCGGCTGACGGGTTCGCCACGAGGACCCCGGTGTCGTAGCCGGCGACGGCGACGTCGTTCGAGGTCGTGCTGCCCGGATCGGCGTCCCAACGGGAGGACGTGGCCGTCGACTTGATGCTGAATCCGCCGAGCGGCTTCGTCCCGTTGCGGTAGCCGGGCACGAAGTAGAGGTTGTGCTGCCAGGTGTCGTCGGTGGCGGGAGCACCGACGCCCCGCAGGCAGTGCGCCGCGGTGACGACGGTGCTGCGGTTCGTGCTGTTGACGACGGTCGCGGTGCAACTGCCGTCGTAGCCGTCGGAGAAGGTGAAGAAGAGCCGGCCGACGCTCCGGTCCACCGCGCCGCCGTGGGTCCAGACGGCGCCGGGGTCCGGCGTGTTCGGCGGGAGCGGACGCGGATCGTCGGGCGTGGTGTCGTCCTCGGGCACGGGGGTGATCTCGGGAACCATGGCGCCCGCCAGCTTCATTCGCGCGGCGGTCCAGTAGGCGTCGATCCGGCCGCGCTCCTGGGCGGTCGTGGCGCCGGCGTGCGAGGTGACGGAGTCCCGTTCCGCGGCGAAGGCCGCGGTGGGCAGCAGCACCGCCGCTGCCGTGGTCGCGCTCAGCAGGAGGGCGCCTGCGGCGGAGAGGCCGCGGGGAAGTTCTCGGCGTGTGACTGACATCGTTGCCCATCTCGGTCGGGTGCGGTTCATGTCGGGTGCGGTTCATGTCGGGTGCGGTTCGCGTTCGGGTGCGGTCCGTACGCGGGGGGCGGCCGCGGTCCGCCCCGCGCGTCGCGGATATCCGGCACTGTAGGAACAGAACGTCAGGTCCTCGTCTGGGGCGCGTTTCGCTCTTCCATCGGTACCGTCAGGTTCCGGTAACGACGTCTCGTCCTCGTACCGGTGCCGGGTGTGCGCTCCGGCCCGGTTCCAGCCGCAGTTCACGGCCGACGGAGAGGCGGCCGACGGGCTAGTCGAGGTCCGTCGGGACCATGGTTGTGCTCCGCACCGCGAGGGGCTCCCCGGGCTTCGCAAAAAAGGAGCTTGAGGCCACTGGCGCGCGTGTTGTACTTGGCGCATGGGGGTTGGCGACGGTCGGATGCGGTTGCGGGTGACGAGCCACCCTGTTGCCGATCCCGAATCCGGGCTCAGCCGAATCCTGAGCGCTGGTCCCATGCTCCGCAACACTTTCGTCCGCCCGCCCGACTACCGAGTCGGGTATCTGAGCGCAAGCCGCGCCGATCTCCTTCGGCTCGGCGCTCTGTTCCGCGTCGCCGCGGCGAGCCCGCACAGCGCGATCTACATTCCGGTCCCACCGGGCGCCCATCCGATGGCCTCCGCCGGCGGCGACTCCCATCCGATGCCCATGCTCCTGGCCCGTGAGGACACGGGACTGCGGCCGTCCGACTGGCCGGATCTGCGGCACAGGATGCGCCGCGCCTCGGCGCCGTTGAGGGTGACCGCCCCAGCGGCACGGTCTCCCGACCGTCCCGACGACGTCCGTCGCCGAGCCGATCGCCACCCCGCCCGCTTCGCCGAGTACGCCGCGACGATCGTCATCACCGCCCGTGCCGAGCTGCTGTTCTGGATCGGCGACTGGCTCACCGCCGCCGGCGACCGCGTCGCCCAAGACCCCCACGTCCATCAGCACGGCGAGAGCTTCCTCGGCGACATGGTGGGCTTCTTCGACCCCAGGGGCACGGACCAGCCCATGCACGCGTTCTGCGTGGTCGCCGTCGAACCGATCTTCCACCAGGCCCGCTGGCGGAAACAGCGAACACCCAACTGAAGCAGCGGTGGTAGCCGAAGCCCGCCGCGTCGAGGGCCTGCGTCCGCGGCGGCCGGTCCGTCCCGACCGGTCAGTCCCGACCGGTCACTCCCGGTCGAGCAGTGCGGCGAGGTAGTGTGCCACCTCGCCGCACAGGTCCTCCGGTGTCGGCACGTGCCAGTGTCCGCTTCCCGCTGTGGCGTTGAACAGCAGCCCGTCGCACCAGCGGATCAGCCGTCGGGCGTCGGCCGCCGGGTCGGCCGAGCCGCTCTGCGCCAGCAGGGCGGCAGCGGTGTCGGTGAAGCGCGCGCCCAGCCGGTCGTAGCCGGCGCGCAGTTCGGGCCGGCGGGTGGCTTCCAGGGCGAGTTCGAGGCGGGCCAGGGTGAGCCTGCGCCCGGTGGTGAGCGCCTCGTACAGCAGTTCGGCCACTCCCTGGGTGAGCAGGTGACGCGGGCAGCAGTCCGGCGGGGGCCCGCCGGCCATGACCAGGTGGCCTCCGGTCTCGCGTTCGACGATGCGGGTGAGGGCGAGGTCGAGCAGGGCGGCCCTGGTCCGGGCGAGATTCGAGGTCGAGCCGGCGGGCAGTCCGGCCTCCTCGTCCACGGCGCGGTGGGTCAGCCCGCGCAGGCCGCGCTCGGCGATCAGGGCGATGGCGGCGTCGGCGATCAGCGTCGGGCGCGGCGGTGTCATGGATCCGGTCCTGGCCTCTCTCTTCAGGGGGTCCCGGCCCGGAGCGAGCCCAACCCCCTCACACCAACACTATCCCATCCCAACTACAGGTGTAGTACGGTGCGGGAAGTGGTCACTACAGCCGTAGTGTCGGGAGAGGAGTTCACTCATGGGCGCGTACCAGGCGATCGTCATCGGCGGCGGCATCGGCGGACTCTCCGCCGCCCTCGCCCTCCACCGCCAGGGCATCCCCGTGACCGTCCACGAGCGCGCCGCCTCGCTCGAACCCGTCGGCGCCGGACTCGCCCTCGCCCCCAACGCCCTGCGCGCCCTCGACCGGCTCGGCATCGGCGAACGCCTGCGCGCCCTCGCCACCCCCCATCCCGCCGTCGGCCTGCGCCACCCCTCCGGACGCTGGCTCGCCCGTACCGACACCGCCACCTTCGAGGCCTGCTTCGGCGACACGATCGCCGCCGTCGCCCGCGCCGACGTCATCGCCGCCCTGGTCGACGCCCTTCCGGACGGCGCTGTCCGCACCAACTCGCCCGCCGCCCTCGTCACCCCCGGAAGCACCACCGGAGGCACCCCCGGAAGTGCCACCGGAGGCACCCCAGGAAGCACCACCGGACCAGCCGTCGTCTGGACCCCCGACGGGGAGCGGCCCGCCGCCCTGGTGGTCGCCGCCGACGGCCTCCGCTCCGCCACCCGCGCGCTGCTCTTCCCGCAGCACCCCGGCCCCCGCTACAGCGGCTTCACCACCTGGCGCACCGTCGTGTCCCCCACCCGCCGGCCTGATGCCGTGGGCGAGGTCTGGGGACGCGGACAGCTCGCCGGCGTCGTCCCGCTCGCCGACGGCCGGGTCTACGTGTACGGCGCCGCCCTCGCCCCGGCCGGCGCGCGCGCCGCCGACGGCGACGAGAAGGCCGAACTCCTGCGCCGGTTCGGCACCTGGTGCGCGCCCGTGCCCCAACTCCTCGCGCTCGCGGAACCCGAGCGTGTCCTGCGTCACGACGTCTGGGACCTCGCCGACCCCCTGCCCGCCTACCACCAGGGCCGGGTCGCCCTCCTCGGCGACGCCGCCCACGCCATGTGCCCCTTCCAGGGCCAGGGCGCCTGCCAGGCCATCGAGGACGCCGTCGTCCTCGCCTCGGCCCTGACTCCCGGCGCGGACCCGGCCACCACCCTCCCCGCCTACACCGCCGCACGCCTCCCGCGCACCACCGCCATCGTCACCGGCTCCCGCCATACCGGCGACCTCGTCGCCCTCCACACCCCCGCCGCCACCCGCCTGCGCGATGCCGCCCTCACCCTCGCCGGCCTCCTCCCGGCCCGCACCCTGCTCAACCGCTCCGCCCGGACGTACAACTGGCAGCCCCCGGCCCTCGACGCAACGGCCTGAGCACGGATCGTCCGCCACTCGCCCGGGACCAGCCGGTGGGCTGGAGGCCGAGGCGGCCGGCATGCGGGGCGAAGTGCGCGGGGCGGTCTTGCCCGCGAGTTCGGGGACCACGACGATCCGTCGGAGGCCTTCGACCCGATGCGCGGGATCGCAGTGCAAGCGATCGATGGCCGGGCGGGCCGGTAGAGCGGCCAGGCGCGTTCCGCGGGTGACGCAGGTCATAGGAACCCGCGCGGGCGGGGCACCAGATAGGGGGCGTGGACTCTTCAGATCGAGATGTGCGCGCGAGGGTGCGGGCCGGCGACCGGGACGCGTTCGGCCGGCTCTTCGACACGTATGCGCGCGCGGTGTACAACCACGTGTTCCGGCTCACCGGGGACTGGTCGACGGCGGAGGACGTGATGTCGTTGACGTTCCTGGAGGCCTGGCGCCGGCACGACCGGGTCGAGGCGGAGGGCGGGTCGCTGCGGCCCTGGCTGCTGGGCATCGCCACGAAACTGGTCAGCAACCAGCGCCGGGCCGCCCGGCGGCACTGGCAGGTACTGGCGCAGCTCCCGCCGGCCCGCGAGGACGTTCCCGACTTCGCGCAGGAGGTGGCCGGGCGGATCGACGACGCGGCGCGGATCGCGGTCCTGCACCAGTCGCTGGCGCGGTTACGCCGCCCGGACCGTGAAGTGCTGGCCCTGTGCGTGTGGGCGGGCCTGGACTACCAGGAGGCCGCCGAGGCCCTGGGCGTACCGGTGGGCACCGTACGCTCACGCCTGTCCCGGGCCCGGGCCCGGCTGCACCGCCTCGCCGAGACGGCCCAGCGCCGGGCGCAACGGAAAAAAGTGGAACCCGGCCGTGGCCGGAACCAGATCCAGGGTGGGTCCGCGAGTGCGGCCCCGTCCACGAAGGAGGTACACCAGTGAACGCCGGACAGCGGCCGGAGCCGGTCGAGCGCGCGGAACTGCTCGGGCAGGTGCCCGTGCCGGCCGAGCGCGACCTCCCCGCAGGACGCCACGCCCTACACCGGGAGCGCCTGATGCGCCAGATCGACCTCGACACCCCCGCCCCAACCTCCACCCCCGCCCCGGCCCCCGCCAGGCCGCGCTTTCGGCGGCGGCTGGCCGTCACCCTCGCCGGTGCGCTCGTCGTGGGTACGGTCGTGGCCGTGGCCGTGACGCAGTCCTCGCGGGGCGGCGCCAGCGGGCCGCTGAGCTCTGCGGAACTGGCCAGCTGGACCGGTGTCCCGACACCGCTGGCCGCTTCGACGGGCCCGGGCGCCACCGCCGAGAAGTGGTGCCTGGACCGGATGGCCGACGGCCCGGGCGCCGGGGCACCCGTCAAGATCACCAATGCGGACCTACGGGGCAAGGTCGCCTCCATGGTCGTCAACCGCGGCGGCAAGGCCATGCTCTGCTACGTCGCCTCGGAGACCAGCGGCCTGCTGGAGGCGATCGACCCGGTGAAGAACGTGGCGGCCGATGCGGTCACGTACGACACGGGCGGCTCCCACGGCGACGGGGACGCCATGTTCAACTACGCGCAGGGCTCCGTGGGGGCCGGCGTGAAGGCGATCACCATGCAGGTCGCCGGACGCACCTTCCAGGTCACCGTGGCGGACGGCCGCTGGACCGCCTGGTGGCCCGGGACGATGTCACACCGTGCCGTCCCCGACACGGTCACCGTCACCCTCGCCGACGGCACCACCCGCGTCGTCAGCGGCAGCTCGCTGTTCACCAGGTGAGACCCAGGTGAGACCTCCCGGGTGCGCGCTGAGCGCCTGGACCAGGCGGCGCCCGGTCGGGCCTGCGCGCTCCCGGGCCGGCGGCGCATCCCGGCCCTGATCTCCTCCTCGGCGAACGCCGCGAGCGCGTCGGGCCTGGCCGTGGGCCGCGTCCGCCGTTCGCGGCGTTTGCGGCGTTCGCAGTGTTTGCGGCGTTCGCGGCGTTTGAGGCGTTTGCGGAGGGGCCGCGGGCGGGGGTGACGTCCTCCCCTCCGGTACCGGCCCTGCCCGGGAACCGAAGCGGACAAAGTAGGATGACTCAACTCCCGCGCTACGCGCGAAGAGTTCCATAAATGCCCTATTTGTTCGATTTATCTCCGCTTCACACGCACGGAGCCACCCTCATGGACAACCCGTCGAACGCCGACACCGGCGGCGCGATAGAAACCCGCGGCATCGAACCCGTCCCCGACCACGAGCGCGGGGGCAGAGTCCGCGAGCTCTTCCCGACCTGGGTCGCCGCGAACATCAGCGTCCTGCTGCTCACCATGGGCGCCGCCCTGGTGGTGTTCAACCAGTTGAACTTCTGGCAGGTCCTGATCGTCGCGGCGTGCGCCGCGCTCATCTCGTTCGGCCTGGTCGGCGTGCTGTCGGTCTCCGGCAAGTGGGGCGGGGCGCCGGGCGCGACCCTCTCGCGGGCCACCTTCGGGGTGCGCGGCAACCTCTTCCCCGGCGCGGTGCTCTGGATCGCCCGGTTCGGCTGGGAGACGATCAACGCCGTCACCGGCGCCTACGCCGTGCTGACCGTCCTCGACCTGCTCTTCGGCGTCAAGGCCAACACCGCGCTGATCGTCGTCACGCTCTTCGCCTTCGTCGCCTGCACCTTCCTGGTCTCCGGCATGGGCCGCAAGGCGCTGAACGTCTGCAACACCTGGTCGACGTACCTCTTCGGCGTCTTCAGCGTGCTGGTCCTGGGCTACCTGGTCGCCACCATGCACTGGAGCGAGGTCTTCGCCAAGCCCGCGGGCACCACCGCGATGATGATCGCCGGCATCGGGACCATCGCCGCCGGCGGCATCAGCTGGGTCCCCACCGGCCCGGACTTCGCCCGTTACCTCCCGCACTCCGCCTCCGGCAGGAAGATCGTCGGCGTGACGGTCTCCGGCGCCGGCCTGGTGATGGTGCCCATGGTGCTCATGGGCGCCGTGATGGCGGTGGCCTCACCCGGCCTCGCCCAGGCCGCCGACCCGGTCTCCTTCCTCGGCGACCTGCTGCCGACCTGGCTGGCCGTGCCCTACCTGCTGACCGCGATCGTGGGCATGCTGCTGATCAACAGCCTCTCCATGTACTCGGCCGGCTTCACCGCGCAGACCATGGGCGTCAAGCTGCCGCGCGCCACGGCCGTCAGCATCAACGCCGTGATCTCGCTGGTCGGCGGCCTGCTGCTGATGCTGGTCGCCAAGAGCTTCCTGGGCTCCTTCATCACCTTCCTCATCCTGCTCGCCGTCTCCTTCTCGGCCTGGATCGGCGTCTACGCGGTGGACATGTTCCGGCGCCGTTCACGCGCGGTGCGCTACGACGCCGCCGGGCTCATGGACACCAGCAGGAACAGCCGCTACTGGTACACCGGCGGCTTCTGCTGGCAGGCCATGGTGTCCTGGGTGCTCGCCCTGCTGCTGGGGCTCGCCTTCACCAAGTGCGACTGGTTCGCCGGCCCGCTCTCCGACACCCCCGTCGGCAGGTACGGGCTCGCCTGGGCAGCGACCATCGTGATCTCCGCCGCGATCATGGCCGCACTCCCCGCACCCCGGGAGAACACCCCCGCCACCACCGCACAGCCCGCCGACCGCCGGGCGGAGCAGCCCGAACGGGCCACCGCCTGACCCCGCGGCACGGCCCACCACCCAACCCGACACACCCCGACCGCCCGGTCGCCGACTCACCCGAGCCGGCGACCGGGCGGTCCCGTTCTGCCACCACACCCAGGCACCGGCCGACAAGCCGGCCAAGCCCTGCCGACGGCGACCAGCACGCGCTGGAAGGAACCGCCCGCACCCACCGACGTGGCCCGAACGCCCACCCGGGGGTCTGGTTCGCTCCTGCTACGCCGCAACAACCGGCCCCTGCTCCCCGGGCCAGTTCATGCCCGGCCGGCCCTACGCCTTCGTCGTCGCCCGGGGCGTGAGGTCGGCGTCGACGAAGTCGCAGCGCGACGCAATGACATCAGGGTCGGCGGACTGCAACTCGTCGCATTTCAGGGTGACGTCGATGTACTCACGGTCCCCACTCAGGAGGCCTACCGTGAGCAAGGCGACGTGGAAGGTGTAGCGGGGTCCGGAGCCGGCAGGGTCCGGGATGCAGGCCCTGCCGAAGAACACGCCCTCACTCGTGTACTGCTCGCTGTAGTAGCCCGTGGGGCAGGTGTAGGCGTAGGCCGGGTCGGCGGCACGGGCCGGGGCCTGAACGGCGCTCACCGTCCCGGTGGCAAGGACGAGCGCTGCGGCTCCCATGCTGATCGGCTTCATGGCTTCACCTCTCCACATAGTCACTCTAAGTGCTCGAAACGCTACCGTGGATTCGCCCGCCTGTCCGCCCGGAGCCTCCGGGCCCGGGGCTACCGACCCAGGTCCGGTCCAGGTGCCGCACGCCTTGAGCTGGGGCGTCGCGACCCCCGGGACGGGTGGGCGAGGGTCGCCGCCCGGAGCCGCTCGTGCCGCGTCAGACGATCGTCGGGTTTCTACCAGGTGAGCAGAACGTAGCCGGGACCGCCGTTGTGGCCGCCGGTGACGGGGGCCGCTCCGGTGGTGCCGCTGCTCCCGGCCTGGCTGCCGGGGCTGGGATCGGGAGCGCCTCCGTGGCCTCCCTTGCCCCCGGCTGCGCCGCTCGCGCCGTCGAGGCCGGAGCCACCCTGGCCGACGCCGGCGGGAAGGGTGACGGGCAGGACCGCGGTGGACTGGCCGGGGGCGCCGCCCTGGCCGCCGGTACCGCCGCCTCCCCCGCTCGTGGACGGGCCGCCGGAGCCCACGCGGCCGGCGACACCGGTACCGCCGGCGCTCGCGGTGGTGCTGGACTGGCCGTCCCGGCCTCCGCTTCCCCCGCTGCCGGCGGCCAGAACGGAATTGAGTCCTGTGCAGCGGCCGGCCGTGCCGCCTGCCGCGCCCCCGCCTCCGCTGCCGCCCGCGGCCCCGGCGGCTCCCAGCCCGCCGACGCCGCCCTGGGAGCCGCCGGCCCTCTCGCCCCGGGCACCCCCGCCACCACCCGCACCGCCGGCGCCCTTGCCGCCCGGGTAGCCGCCGAACGACTGGGCGATCTGTTTGGTGGTCAGGGAGTAGACAGTGGACAGCTGCCCGCCGACGCTGTTGTTGGAGAAGTCGCTGGTACCCGCCGCGCCCGCGGTACCGTCCCTGCCCGGGGAGAAGAGGGAGTCGGCCCTTCCCCCGGACCCTCCGGCGCCGCCGGCTCCCCCGCGGGTCAGCGTCCCGGGCTCGCCCACACGGATCACGAGCCGTTCTCCGGGCTTGACGGTGAGCGTGCAGGACACGAACCCGCCGCCACCGCCCCCTCCACCACCCGCACCGCCGCCGCCACCCGCACCGCCACCACCACCGCCACCGCCGGCGGGCCCCAGGACGTAGCTCCCACCGCCACCTCCCCCGCCACCGCCTCCCCCGCCGCCGGCAGCACCACCGGCACCACCGCCGGCGACGACGTACACGGTCATGACGCTCACCCCCGCCGGCACGGGGAAACTGTAGGCGCCGGGAGTGGCGAACGCCCGCTGACCCGACGCGCGGACCGCGGCCACGGATCCCCCGTCCCGGGGGGCCGCCACAGCGGGAGGCACACCACTTCCCACCAGGCACCCCAACACCACGGGAACCCCCGTGACCACCCGCCGCAACCGCACAGCCCCAGCGTCCGACCCAGCCATGACACCCTCCAGATCCCTCGGAGACGAAACAACGGCACACCGACGGCACACACCGGCCGACCGGTCACCTCATTAACCCCAGAACTCCGCCCTGCCCTCGCGATCCGCCAGCACCGTCACCCGACACGGCGAACACGCGTGCCCGGAAAGACGCACCACCACCACCGCCGGAACCAAAAACCGGGGCAGCCGACCCCGACAGACCACGACGGTCCGGGCACGACCCCGCGTCCGGCCGCCGGGCAAGCCGGTTCACCAGCGCAGGCGCCGCGCCACTGCGGCCGAGTTCGAGTCCGTCTGCCGAATGTAGTGACTCCGGCAGTCGGAGCAGGTCATGCTGAGACCGGGCCGCCCCGCACCTCCCTCGCCGAACTGGCCGTTCACCAAGGAGAGTTGCATGGCGGCCCACTGTGCGGGCAGGGAGTGGAAGCGGCATGGGTACGCGCCCCCGGCGCACCCCCTCATCGTGATCGGCTGCACCACTTCACGCAATGACGTCCACGCACCGGGGGCGGGCCACCGACACGCTCATCCACCAAGGGAGCACAGCATGCGCATCAGGAAGACTCTCGCCGCCCTGGCCGTCGTCACTTCAACGATGGTCGGCGTGGGCGTCGCAACCGTCGGCACCGCGTCCGCCTCCGACAGCGGCTCCGACAGCGCCACCAGCAACAACGGCGCGTGGTACCAGGTGTACGCGAACGGCCCGACCGTCGGGTGGCACGTCAACGCGGGCCGCACCGACGAGCGGTTCTACCTGACCGCCGGGGACACCTGCGGCCACACCTACAGCTGGAACTGGAACGACGTGGCCGACGCCGGGACGAACAACGCGTGGTGGCAGTTCGCGTGCAACCTGTCATGGGCGAACCTGTACCCGACCAACAACGGCAGCCAGTCCGGCCGGACCGTCTCGCGATGATCCACGTCGCAGACACCGTCATCCCGCTGCCCGGCGGCACGACGGGCGGCTGAGCGCCGCGCGCCGGCTGGTACTTGCTCACCGCCAACCGACCTCGCCCCTGCACCGATACCTGCACCGATCCCCGCTGCGGTCGTTGTGGGACGCACTCCGGAGGTGACGGCACCGGGTGTCTCCCGGGGCCGTCCCCGACCGGGCACGGCGCCCGACTGGCCTGGACGACGAAGGAGCCGGCCAGGCACCGGCAAAAGCACGGTGCCCGGCCGGCTCCCGGCCGGCTCCCGGCCGGCTGTGTCCCTGGAGACGGGACTACGGCGCCGGGCTCAGCTTCTTCCACGGCCGGCCGCCGTTGGCCTCCGCCGTGCCGGGGGTGGCGGTGGTGTACCACTGGGCGTACCAGTAGTAGCCCTGGTACTTCACGAACGCGGCCGTCGAGGCGGCCGGGTCGCCGGTGAGGAGGTGGGTCTCCCGGACGGTGGCTCCGCCGGCGACCTCGATGTCGCTGCCGCTCGCGGAGCGGAGCTTGAACAGGCCGTTGTGCTTCGGCCCGCCGGGCGCCCCCTCACTGCCGTTGTCGGCGATCGGGACGAGCCGCCACTTCTGCTCGTTGCGTCCGTTGCACGCGAGCGAGGCGATGTCCTGCCGGGAGGCGGTGGCGGTCAGGCACCTGCCGCCGCCGGAGACGGTGTACAGGCCGCCGCCCGCGTCCTGGATCCGCCAGTACTGGTTGGGGTTCTGGTCGTTCAGCTCCACGAGGTGCGCGCGGGACTGGTCGGGGTTGTTGTCGATCATCATGGGCTTCCCGGTCTGGCTGTCGCCGTACTCGAACATCCAGCCCTTGTCGCCCTTGTCGTACATCCGCCACAGCCGGCCGCCGTCGGGCCGGTAGACCTGGCCCTGCTTCCAGTCCGGGGCCTGGCAGGAGCTGCCGGCCGCGGGGGCGGGCGGGGCCACCGTCCGCACGTCGCGGCGTTGGTCCCCGGTCGAGCCGTACTCCCGTCCGCCGATCTTGAACGTCACGTTGGACGGCCCGGTGACCGGCAGGTAGTACTTCAGGTCGATGTCCCGGGACTTGCCCGGCGCCAGGTCCTCGCAGTAGCCGAGGGTGAGGGTGAGCCGGTGGAAGTCCCCCTTGAGGCCGCCCGTGTTGGGGCCGGTGTGGCCGGGCACGAGGCCCTTCATCTCCTTGTAGTCGTTGTCCTTGACGATCGGCGGCATCGAGGTGGGCAGGTCTAGGGCGATCTCGGTGCCCTGGGCGAGGGTGACGCCGGAGTTGTTGGTGATCCGCAGCTTCGGCTGGACGGGGTAGAAGTCGTTCTCCCCGGTGGGGAAGTCCACCAGTTCGGCCTTCACGTCGATCACCTCGGCCGGCTGCGGCCGGCCGCCCGCCTTGGTGCTGCCGGCGGCGCCGGCGCCCTTGAAGGCGTTGTCGAGGCGGGTGGTCAGGTCGTAGCCCATGCCCCATTCCCCGCCCTGGCGCTGGGCGTAGTCGCCGGCGAGCTCCCAGATCATCGCGCCGCCGATGCCCTTGTCGACGATGTAGCGGGCCTTGGCGTCGATCGACTTCTCGTTCTCGGTGGAGAGGAACACCTTCTTGGCGTCGTTCCACAGCCAGGGCGACTGGAGCGCGTCCGAGTACTTCGGCGCGTAGGTGCCCGTCAGCTGCCCGGTCGGCAGGCCGGTGTCGACGCCGTAGGACCTCAGGTAGCCGGGGGTGCGGCCGTCCTGGAGGTTCTTGGTGTGCCACAGCGGGTTCGACCCGGCGCCGACCTCCCGGTCGTTCTCCAGGTCGTGCCAGAGGTTGTCGATGCCGACCGCGCCCCGCCCGCAGGACTGCGCGTTGGCGGGCCCGCGCCCGCCGGTGCCCAGCGGGCACTGCGCCTGGTCCGCCATCGCGGCCGTGCCCCAGAGCCCGTCGGTGCCGCCCTGAACGTCGCGCCAGCCGCGGGAGTAGTACGGGACGCCAAGGTTGATCCGGCCGGCCGGCAGGGCGCCGCGGTAGTAGTGGTAGGCCCAGTCGGTGTTGAAGTAGCCCTCCTTCTGGAAGTCCTTCGTGTTGGGCGCCTGGTCGTTGTAGATCCCGGCGTCGGCCAGTTCGTTGTCCTTCCCGTCGTCGTAGAGCGGGGCCTGCGGGCCGACGAACTTGTTCCAGGAGCCGTGCAGGTCGTAGGTCATGACGTTGACGTAGTCCTGGTACTGGAGCGCCTGCCCGGCGTCCAGCCCGCGCACCAGGTAGCCGGAGGAGGAGCCGGCCGACGTCAGCAGGTAGTAGCGGCCCTTGTCCGCGCCCGACCGGTCCAGCTTCTCCCGCAGCGTCTTCATCAGCGCGTTGTAGCCCTGCTGGAGGCCCTTGCGGCGCGGGTTGGAGACGTCCCAGTCCAGCGGGTTGCCGGTGTTGGGCAGCGCCGTCGGGTACTCGTAGTCGATGTCGACGCCGTTGAACCCGTACTGGTCCAGGAAGGCGCTGACGGAGTCGGCGAACGCGTCGATGCCCGGCTGGTTCACCGAGCCGTCGGCGTTGGTGGTCATCGCGTAGAAGTTCCGGGTGCCCGCCCAGCCGCCGACCGAGATCAGCGTCTTCACCGCCGGGTGCTGCTTCTTGTACGTGTTCAGCAGGTTGAAGTGGCCCTTGTACGGGAGGGACGGATCCATGGCGTTCTTCTCGCCCGGCCAGCTCAGGCCGGTCGCCGGGTTGGCCGGGTCGTTCGGGTCGCCGATGCTGATCCGGTTGTCCTTGACGTCGGCGAACGCGTAGTTGACGTGCGTCACCTTCGACCAGGGGATGTTCGACGCCAGGTACTTCGGGTCGCCGTTCACGCCCGCTCGCCACCCGGTGAAGTAGCCCACCACGCGCCGGCTGCGGTCGTTGCCGACCCACTCGCGGCCCGCGCCGTCGTACACGTCGCAGTACCGCGCCGCCACGCCCTGGGTGGGCGTCATGCCCTCGGGGCGGCAGTCCCCCGAGGCGGCCGGCTTGGTGCCGCGACCGTCCGGGGAGGCGTCGAACGGGTCGCCCGCGTCACCGCCGTCGGGCTGGCCCACCGGGCGGGCGGACAGCTGCCACTTCTGGGCGTCGGACCGGTTGCAGTCGTAGATCTGCAGCGGCCGGCCGGTGTCCGAGCCGGGGACGTCCAGGCACTTGCCCGAGTTCGGGTTCCGCAGCTCCTGGCGCGCCGAGTAGATCCACTTCTGGGCGGCGGAGCCGTTGCACGCGTACAGCTGGACGGCCGTCCCGTTGTCGGCGCGCCCGGCGTCGACGTCCAGGCACTTGGCCAGGGCCTGCAGCGTGCCGTCGGCCGCGACCGTCCACGCCTGGCCGTCGGAGCCGGCGCAGTCCGCGAGCCGGATCGGGGTCCGGTCGTCCCGGCTGCCGCCGCGCGGCTCGACGCACTTGCCGCCCAACCCGCGGATCGTGCCCACCTGCGTGCCCGTCCCGCTCTCCCGGAACTTCCACCGCTGGGCCTGGTTGTTCGCGTCACAGGCCGTCACCGCGAGCGCGGCGCCCCCGGCGCCGGCGGTCAGACAGCCGCCGTCGGCACCGCTGACCAGGGTGTACCAGCCGGTGCCGGTGCCCTTGGGCTGCCACACCTGGTTGGCGTTGCCCTCCTGGGCCTGGATGAGGTGGGTGGTGTGTGGCCCGGGATCGTGGTCGACGACCATGTCGGGCTTCGCCGACGCGGCGATGCGCCAGTTCCCGGCGCCGAGCGAGCGCATCACCCACCGCTGGGCGCCGCTGCCGTTGGGCTCGTACGCCTGGACGCTCGTACCGGCGGCGGTGCTGCTGCCGCTGAGGTCCACGGCCATGCCGGTGGCCGAACGCAGCTCCACCTGCTGGCCCTCGCGCGGGTCCGTGCCGGAGGCCGGGTCGCGGGGGGTGATGACCACGTCGCCGGGGTACTCGATGTTCCAGTACTGGGTCTCCTGGACACCCTTGGCGCAGAAGTCGTTGCTGACCCAGTTGAGGTCCCTGGAGCGGTTCCCCGGGTCCTGCGTGAGACACCTGCTGTTCTCGCCGATGGACAGCGCGACCCGGCCGTCGGCCGCCTTCGACACGTACCAGCCGGTCTCCTTGGGGCCGATGTTGGTCCAGTTGTTGTAGCGGTCCAGGTAGCGCCCGTCGTGCTGCACCGACTGCAACGAGATCTGCGAACCCACGTTGTGGAGCAGCCACCGCTGGCTGGCCTTCCCGCTGTCCGGGCGGGTGACGAGGTAGTCGTCGAACTTGTCGGTCTCGGTGTCCAGCACCTCCCCCGTCCGGGCGTTGCGCAGTCGGACCACGCCCTCGCGCACCGCGGAGGCGTCGGGAGTGACCTTCACGCCGTCGCCGGAAGCGGCGCAGTGGTAGATGAACAGATCGGACGCCGCCTTCCCGAACTCGGTCAGGCACTGCGACAGGGCCCGCTGCCCGAAGGCGTTGGGGTGGATGGCCTCCTGGATGTCACCCTGCGCACTGGGCGTGATCCACCCCGTCTTCGGAAGGTACGGGACCCAGCGGACCCACTCGGCCTTCGAGGCCGGCAACGGGCTTGCGCTGTTGTTCGCTGCCGTCGCCTGCTCCGCGCTCTTCGCGCACAGCTCGTGCCCGGCGAAGGCGTTCTGGACGTCCAGGAACTTCGCGCCGGCGCTCCCCGCGGCCTGGCGCAGCATGTCGCTGATCTTCGGCACCAGCGTGTTGTGGGCCCAGTCCGCGTCGGGGTCGGCGAACGGACAGCCGCCCTCGCGGAAGCGCGCGTCGCTGACCACGCCGAACGGGTAGCGGAAGTTCTCCGCCGCCGGAATCGGGTTGGGGTAGGACTGGAGCACCAACTGGTAGCCCGACTGGCCGGCCTCCCTCATGGTGGTGCGGATCGCGGCGAGCGTCTTGACGATGTCCGCCTTCACGGCATCGACCTTGCGATCGACCTTGGCCGCCTTGTTGGGAGAGGAGCAGATCTCCACCCAGCGGTAGTAGGCCTGCGCGCAGTCCGAGACGATCCCGCTGAAATCCAGGTCGTTGCCGCCGATGGACACCACGACCATCCGGACGTCATAGGTGCGGGCGAGGTCGGCCAACTGCTGGATCTGCGGCTTCTCGTTGTTGCGCGACGCCGAGAGGATGTCCTCCGTCTTCGCGCCCGAGCAGGCGATGTTGAACCGCCGCTCGACGGGAATGCCCTCGAACTCCGTCCCCTTGATGGGTGCCACGTCGGAGCGGTCGCACTTGTTGCCGCCGTTGGCGTAGGACGTCGCGTCGTAGACGCAATCCTCCTTCGTACCGTCCGCCTTGGACCGGCAGCGGTCGCGCCGGTCCGTTCCCCAGACGTCCCCCTCCTCCTTCGTCAGGGCGTTGCCCGCCCAGCGGCCGCCCTCGCCGGAGATGTAGCTGTCCCCCATGGACACGATGGCCGGTTGCTTCCTGCTGCAGGCCTTGCCGCGTGCGGCGGTGGAACGGGCAACAGGCTGCGCAGGGGCGCAGTCGCGCTCGAACAACACCGCGTGGTGATCGGAGTAGGGGGTGTTCAGACGATAGGCCTGGTACTCGTCCGGGAGCAGGGAACTGCTGATCGCGTAGTCCAGGTTCTTTCCCTTGCCGTCATCGGGGTCAGGGCGCGGGGCCGGGTACGTCTCCCCGTCGGAATGCACGACGTGTGCCCCGCCCAGGTCGGCGGGCGTCCACGACGTCGCGGTCCTGTTGAAGTCACCGAGCACGGTCCAACTGTCGGGGCTCGCGTCCTCCCTGGCCGCGGCGATGCGATTGCCGGTGTCGTTACGGTCGTTGGAGGTGTTCGCCCCGTGCACGCTGTAGAACCACGTGCCGTCGGGAAGCCTGATGCCGAGCATGGGCTTGGGGTTACCCGGGACCTCGTTGTTCTGATCGTTGAGGGCCTGGCCGATGACATGAACGTTGTTGACGTCGAACGGGATCGGCAGGCCGCGGTCGACCACGAAACCGAGGTTCCTGGTGGCGTTCCCGTTCCGAGTGGCGAGGAAGATCAGGTCGTAGTTCGTCGCCTCGGTGAACGGCTTCTCACACTTGGTCACCGTCCATTGCGTCTTGACGTCGGTGTTGACGCCCTGCAGGTCACGGCCCAGGGTGACGAACTGTTGGGGGTTGGCGGGGCAGGGAACGGTGCTGCCCAACTCCTGGAGCGCCATGACCTGGGGTGCGTCAGTGGTGTTCAGGAGGTCGGCCTCCAGATTCCCACCCCCGCCCTTCCAACTGCCGTCCCAGCGGTTCTCGTTCTTCATGTTGAACGTGGCCGCCTTATAGGAATCCATGGCGGCGACGGCGGGCGCCCCCTGCGTGACCGCGAGGGCCTGCAACAGGCCCACGGTCAGGGTGAGGACGAGTGCCGCGGCGACTCGACGCCAGATGGTCGGTCGACATCGTGGAATCCCGCTCGGGGGGTGACTGCCTCGCATTGACGTGTGCTCCACGTCTTTCCTTCCGTTGACGGCACAGGGAAGTCGAGACTTTACGAAGCAGGAATTGATATTTGATCAACGCTTGTGTTGACGCCGGAGGCCGTGTGCGAGCCCGGAGGGCCCGTGGCGTCGGCGCGGGCCTGGACACGCCCTCCGCCGCCTGGGACGCCGGGGTCGACGGTGTGTTGATGCGCTGTCTACGCAGTCCTGCGAGCGTTCGGGCGCCTCGCCGCTGCAGACGGGTGGGGAGCGCTGTCCGGGTCGAACCACTCCCCCGTCGAGCGGATCCCGGTGGTGCCGCTGTCCGGGACGGCGTCCGTCGCTCGTCGGCGCGAGCGGCGAACCGGCGGCCTGGTGGCGTCCGGGTTCTGTCGTCAGTTACCGGGCGGCTGGGGCGGCGCGGATCTCAGCCCGTCCAGGGTGAGGTCGAGAAGGCGTTCGGCCTGCTCACGCTGCTCGGGCTTGGCCGAGGTGAGGGCGATTCCGGCGAGGGCGGCGAACATGTCGGTCGGACGGATGTCGGAGCGGATCGTTCCGGCGGCGGCAGCGGCCTCCATCAGGGAGTTGAGGGCGCCCTGAATCATCTCGTGACTGTCGGCGTAGGGGTTGCTGCCCGAGGCGACGACGGCTCGCAGGGCATCGGCCATGCCGTATTTGGCGGTGGCGTAGTCGATGAAGCGGCGAGTCCACACCCGCAGGGCCTCGGCGGGCGGCATCGTCTCCAGGAGGCCGGCGGCGGCCTCGCACAGCCGGGCCACCTCGTTGCGGTACGCCGCCTCGATCAGCGCCTCTCGGGTCGGGAAGTTGCGGTAGAGCGTGCCCGTTCCCACGCCCGCCTCCCTGGCGATCCGCTCGAAGTGGGCGTCGAGCCCCTCCTCGCTGAACACGCGCACCGCGGCGGCCAGGATCTTGTCCCGGTTGCGCTGCGCGTCGGCCCTCAGCGGGCGCCCTGCCTCTCGGGTCATCGGCGGCTCGTTCCCTCTCTCCGTTGCTCATTCTCCGTTGCTAAGTGGAGGCTCCGCCATTTAGCCTGGGCGAAGTGGCGGAGCCTCCACTTTCACTCTAGGGCATGGTCCGACCTGCCCTGACGCCCCCTCTGCTCCGCACTCCGCACTCCAACTCCGCAATCCGCACTCTGGAAGGACAGGCGAGCATGCCGGGAATCGAAGGCAAGGTCGTGGCGATCACAGGCGCCAGCAGCGGCATCGGCGAGGCGACCGCGCTTCTGCTGGCCGAGCGCGGCGCGAAGGTCATCCTCGGGGCACGCCGTCCGGAACGTCTCGCGGCCCTGGCCGCCCGCATCGAACAGGCCGGTGGCGAGGCCGCCTGGACCCGCACGGACGTGACGCGGCGCGAAGACCTCCCCAACCTCGTCAAGCTGGCATGCGACCGATACGGCAAGCTCGACGTCCTCGTCAGCAACGCCGGGATCGGCCTGATCTCCCCCCTCGACGACCTGCGCGTCGAGGACTGGGAACAGATGATCGACGTCAACCTCAAAGGCGTCCTGTACGGAATCGCCGCGGCCCTCCCCCTCTTCCGGGAACAGGGATTCGGACACTTCGTCAACACCGTGTCCACCGCCGGACTGCGCATCGTCCCGCTCCAGTCCGTGTACGCCGCCACCAAGAACGCCGTGCGCACCGTCTCCGAGGGCCTGCGCCAGGAGGCCGGCCCCAACCTGCGCGTGACCGTCGTCTCACCCGGCGCCGTCCGCACCGACTTCGCGGAGCACATGGACCCGGCAGCGAAGGCCCAGATCGACAAGCTGATGGAGATCGCCCTCCCGCCAGCCGCGGTGGCCCGCGCCATCGCCTTCGCCATCGAACAACCGGACGGTGTCGACGTCGGCGACATCGTCGTTCGCCCCACCGCCCAGGGATAGGCCCCCCGCAACGGGATGAGGTGAGCGGGTGCCCCGCTCCCGGCGAGTACTGGAGAAGCGCCCCGGAGGAGCAGCGGGTTGCCGGGGCGCCACGGTCGACCCGACCGCGGTCGGCCGTCGGCCCGGCTGCGGGAAACGCCGCTACCCGAACCGGGGCAACTGGCCCGGCCGAAGGATGGAGCATGGAATCTCGTCAGTTGCGGTACTTCGTCGCGGTGGCGGAGGAGTTGCACTTCGGTCGCGCGGCCGAGCGGTTGATGATCGTGCAGTCGGCCGTCAGTCAGCAGATCGGCCGGCTGGAGCGTGAGCTGGGCGTCGAGTTGTTCGACCGCTCGGGGCGCCGCGTGCGGCTGAGTGCTGCGGGGGCGGCGTTCCTGCCCGGCGCCCGTGAGGTGTTGGCGGCCGGACAGCGGGCCCCGGACCTGGTCGGCGGCTTCGTCGCCGCGCGGGAGACCGTGCTGCGCGTCGGGACGAACCGGGGAATGGGCGTGCGGTTGGAACGGGTGCTGGAGGTACTGGAGGCGCTGGAGCGAAACGCGCCCGGCACCCGGGCGGAGTTGGCCTCGGCGGCGCCGGAGGAGCGCCTGCGGCGGGTCGCCGACCGGGAGTGGGACGCGGCCTTCGTGCGCGGGGAGGTGGCGGCGCAGCAAGGCGTGCGGCTGATCCCGGTGTGGCGGGAGGAACTCGTGGTCGCCCTGCCGGCCCGCCGGAACAACCCGCCGCTGGTCGACCTGGTCACGGCCGCCTGCCGGGACGCCGGGTTCGAGCCCGTCGGCCGCCGCCGACCCCGACCCCGACCAGGCCGCACAGGAACGCCGGCGCCTGGTCGCCGAGTTGGCCCGACCGGACACGACCGGCCTCGGCGCCCATTTCGCGGACGTGGTGTTCGACCGAGTCCACCCCGACGGGCACGGCCCCGCCTGGCGACCCGTCGCCGACTGACCGCCCCCGTCCCGTGTCCTTCGCCTGGCACGCACGCAACGGCCGCCTGCCCGACATCCCCGAGGGCGGCAGCTCCACCCACCTCCCGAACCTCGGCCGAGCCGTTGGTGCCGCTGGGAACGGGGTGCGTACGGACGGGGGTGTCGCCCCGGGGCGGTGGGCGCGGGTGGCTCGGCCGGGGGTCAGCCGCTGATGAGGGGAAGCGGTGCAGTACCTGCTGGACGTGGACCACGTCGCGGGGGAAGAACTCGGCGACGGTGGTGGCCACGACGTCGCCGGCCCGTGCGAGGCCGTTGGCGATGCGGTTGACCTGGGCACCGGTCAGGTCGTCGGGCACCTGGCCGAGGCCCGCGAGGTCCAGCGCCACGTCGATGTTCCGCTCTCTACGCGGTGTGCTCGCGAATGATTTCGCCGATCTGCTGGGGAAGTCCGGGGGAGAACAGCGTGTGCCCCATACCGGGAATCAGCTGGAATCGGGAGTGAGGGATTTCATCGGCGAGGGCACGGCCATGCGATAGCGGGCGCAGGGGATCTTCCGTGCCGTGCATGACCAGTGTCGGGGCCTTGATCGAGGACAGCGGAGCAAGGCGGTCTTCGGTCATGTGGCGTCCAGCCAGATCGTGGTTGAGGGCCGCACCGTGGTTACCGGTCCGGTCGAAGGAGGCTTCCACGAAGCGGCGAGCGGCAGGCTCGTCGAAGGGAAGGATGTCGCCGTTGAGCACGCGCCACGTCTCCAGGTTCGCTGTGACGTACTCGTCGCGAGTCCCCTGCGGGAGAGCGGCGCGTTGTGCGAGGTGCGTCAGGAAGCGTGCTGCGGGTGGCGGCAGGTCGCTGGGGTCGGGCGCCTGGCCGGCCATGGCGCGCGCCCAGGCCGGGCCCGCGCTGTGGCCCATCGGGCCGGTCATCATCGCGGTCAGAGTCAGTACGCGTTCAGGGCGGTGAACGGCCAGCCATTGGCCGATCGCTCCACCCAGGGACGCCCCGACGATGTGCGCGGCGGCTACTCCGTGGCCGTCGAGCACGGCCGTCGCATCGGCGGCCATGTCCGCCAGCGTGTAGGGGTGGGTGGCGAAGTCCAGACAGGTGGACCGGCCGGTGTCCCGGTGGTCGTAGCGGATGACCTGGCGACCGCTGGCGGCCAGCACATCCACCAGCTCGTCCGGCCATCCGATGCCGGGTGCGGCGGTCCCCATCACCAGGAGGACCGCCGGATCGTTTGAGTTGCCGACTCGTTCGGTCCACAGGCGCAATTCGCCGGATTCGACAATTAATTCAGCAATCGCAGTCATGGGCGCCAACATAGCGAACGAGGTACCAATTTTCCATACCCCCTAATGGATATGAATTTCCATCGCCATTCTGGTAAAATACCGAATAGGTCGCGGGCTTCAGGAAGTGGTCGACCAGGTAGGCCATCCGAGGCTCTCGACCTTCGCTGGCCGCAGGACTACTTCGGGCGGGTCTGGTCCGCAGCGTTCCGCGCCCAAGGACTCGCCCAGTCGACCTGCGAAGAGACGGCCGCATGACGCCGCTCGTCCACGCCCCCGAAGGACAGCGCCCGGGCCGACGACGAGAACTACCGGAACCCCTGTCAGCGGCCCGCGGTTGACTGACGCCATGGATGAAACCACCGACCACCTGCACCGCATCGACGCCCTGCTGATCGGCCCGGCCCCGGACATCGCCCGCCTGCCGGCCGACGGCGACCTCACCACCGCCCACCGCCGCCTCGTTGAGGCGCTGCGCCCGCGTTGGGGGTCGTCGCGCAACCTCGCGACCGGCGGTTTCGTCGACCCGACGCTCGACGTCGACAGCGGGCTGCCGCTGGTAGCCCCGTTCGTCGGGCGTCTGGTCGAGCTGTGCGGGTGGGCGGTGGGCGAGCGCTGGATCGGCTGCGGGATCGTCCGGGACAACGACGGCGGCGCGCCGCACCTGGTCGCGGTGACGGCCCGCCGGGCCGACCCGGCGACGGCCTGCCTGCTCGCCGAGGACGGGGAGGAAGAGGCCGACGTACCGGGTGACCGCTGGGTTCGGCGGCTCGCCGCCGCGACGGGCCGACCGCAGTCGCGGCAGTGGCCCGTCGACTGGTCGTCGGCCGAGGCCAGGCTCGGCACCGCCCTGCCCGCCGACTACCGGCACCTGGCGGAGCACTTCGGCCCTGGCACGTTCGCAGGTTTCCTCGACATCTCCCTGCCCGGCCCCCCGCCCGGCCACGACGACCCGTTCCGGCAGTTCCTGTGCCTCGTCGAGCACGCCCTCCGCCTTGCCGAACTCGCCGCCGACGACCCCGGCATCGCCGACCTCTACCGGCCTCACCAGCTCCACCCGGCTCCGGGCGGGCTCCTGCAGTGGGCCGGCTCCGTCCGGGCCGACCAGTTCTACTGGCTGACGGAGGACGCAGACCCGAACCGGTGGCCGGTCATCGCCCGCAACGAGGACGGCGACAGCTGGGCGCGGTTCGAGGGTTCCACCGCCGAGTTCGTCCACCGGCTCCTCACCGACCACCGGCACCCCTTCTCGGTCGCTGAGCTCATCGACCGCCCCGACTTCGAGCGGTACGAGCCCCACGAGCCCGACAACCCCTTCGACGACCACCGCCTGCCGTAGTAGGGCGGTTGCCAGGTTCGCGATGCGGACAACGGACAGCTCGGTGGACCCGCATAAGGACACCGCCCGTCCGAGCTGCCGGCTGCCCGAGACCTCGGGCCCCTGCGGCCGGCACCAGAGCCGACGGCGGGCCAGGGAACCCTCCCACAGCCGCCCCGGCCGGGGGGAGAGAGGAGAGGTCTCGGGCGTCAGCTGCTTTCCTTCGTGACCGCCTCCGATCCCGAGGCCGGGACGGGCGAATAGTCGGGCACCACTGGGAGGCTGATCACCGGTCGCAGAGGCGGCGCTCACCGACCCCGAAGGCGCCCTTCGCCCCGTGAGACGAAGGCACCGGCAACTCACCGACGCCAGATGAGTGGGCTCCGGTCATCGGCCGGAGCCCACTCATCTGGCAACCGACCCACAGCCCGCGAAAAGGTTGACGGGACCGTGGCCGCGCAGGCCGATCACCTCAGCCAGGGCCTCGACCTCGCAGGCCCGGTCGTAGTCGTCGGGCTGGTCGCTGGGGAGTTGGCGCTGCGGTCCCGCGAGTCGCGGCCGCCGTCGGTGCGGCGGCCGCGACTGCCGGTCACAGGCGGAAGGGGTTGCCGCCCTGTGCGGCGATCACGTACCAGGCGGTCGCCCCGGTGTGGAGGGAGGAGTAGTAGAAGTCGCCCTCCCCGGTGTCCAGGCCGTCGTGCGAGGCGGCGACGATGCCCTTGCCGTCCGTGTTGGCCGCGCCGCTCTGGGCCTTCTGCAGGGTCGCCATCAGGGTCGCCGCCTTCGCGGCGTCGCCGTCCGCGCGGCGGACCTGGTAGGCGGCCAGCAGGTGGGCGGTGCCCTCGAACCAGACGCCGCTGGTGTCCTTGCCGCTGAAGCCCACCCCGCTGTACGGGCCGTCGGTGGCCGCCATCCGCCCGGCCGCCCAGTCGACGGCGGGCGCGTAGGACGGGTCGAGGGTGGCCAGGTAGCTCCAGGTCTGCACGTCCTCCGGCTCGACGTCGTCGTTGGTGGTCACCCCGTCCAGGCCGGTGCCCGTCCACAGGTGGCCGTTGGCGGCCTGCACGGACTTCACGAACCGGAACGCGTTGGTGGAGCGCTGCGCCCAGCCCGCGTCGCCGGTGACGCCGGCGAGCATCGCGAAGAAGGCGCCGGTGTCGATGTTGTGCTCCGTGGCCTTCCAGGTGAGCGGGACCATCGTCTGGCCGGTGCCGTCGTCGTTGCGCAGGCCGCCGGTGTAGCCGCCGGCGCCGCGGGTGTCCGCGGTGTTGTTCTGGATCCAGTTGGCGGCCTTCAACGCCCCGTCCAGGAAGCGCTGTTGGCCGGTCACCCGGTAGAGCCGGGTGAGCGCCATGCCGGCCCAGGCCATGTTCCCGGTGTAGACGGAGAACCCGCCGACGTACGGCTCGCCGGACGGGGTCTTGACGAAGGGGTCCGGCTCGTAGGAGGCGCGGATGCGGCCGTCCGGGGTGATGTCGTGGGCCTGGGCGTACAGCAGGCTGTCGCCGAGCGCCGTGGCGTGGGCGACGTCGTCGGTTCCGCCGCGTTGCAGGAACGCGGTGATGACGAGCGCGTTGTCGTACGTGAAGGAGGCCTGGAAGCCGTCCGGGCCGAACAGCTTCGGGTCCTCGAAGTGCCCGCCCTGGTAGCTGCGGGGCACACGCAGCGTGCTGCCGGTGCCGTGGGCGTCGAGGCGCTGGGCGAGGAAGGAGTAGGCCGCGTCCACGGAGGGCCCGGAGGGCTTCACCGGCGGCTGCTGGGACGGCAGGTGCAGGCTGTCCGCGGGCGGGGAGCCGGGCGTGCTCGGCAGGTCGGCGTCCTCGTCGCCGACCGGCACCAGTTTGAAGAGCTGGTTCTCGTCGTTGTGGTCGCACGGGGCGTTGCCGGGTGTCGCGGTGCTGTTCGGCACGCTCGCACCGGGCCACAGTGCGAGACAGTTCCCGCCCTTGATCTGGAGGTGGAAGTACCAGTGGCCGCCCTCCCAGTCCGACATCTGGAGTCCGACGTCGGCGGACTGGCCGAGGTACTCGTTGGGTGCGGCCAGGTTCCGGAACATCCAGCCGCCGTCCGTCGTCTGGAGGAGTTCCCAGTCGGCTCGCGGGTCACCGGGCCGGGTGCCGACGAGCCGGCCGCTCGGGACGTCGTAGGCCATCGCCGCACCGTTGCCGTCGACCAGTTCGTCGTGCTCGTGCGGCTTGGGGTCGGAGCCCATCGCCACTCCCCCGCCGCCGCTGCCGAAGTCCTCCCAGCTCAGGTGCCCGGTGCTCCAGTCGCGAACGCCGATCTTGGCGCCCAGCATGGGGAGGGCGTCCTCCAGGCCGACGAACATGATGCCGCCCGAGCAGGTGGTCGCCATCGTCTTTCCCGGCGTCTTGCAGCTCCAGGTTCCACCCGTGGTGGCCGAGACGATGCCCAGGGCCGTGATGTTGGGCGGCGCCCCCGGCAGGCCCGGGCCGCCTCCCAGCACGACGGGGCCTCCGCTGTCACCCCTGCGAGCCGCGATGGACGAGTTGTCGGCGGCGGTGAACTGCTTGAGGGCCTTCCACCCGTACATGTAGTGGTGCTCGACGTCGCCGCCCAGGTTGTCGGGGCCCTTGGCGTAGTAGTCGGTCACCTTGGTGGTGACCTGGATGTTGCAGATCTCGCCCGAGCGGGCGCCCTCGTTGCAGATCCAGTTCCCCTCGTGCGCCACCTGCGCGGCGCTCACCCACTTCTTGGTCTGCGAGATGCTGGACTGGTCGGCCGCGCCGCCCGTCCAGATCTGCTGGTCCATCGTGATGTTCGAAGAGGGCTTGATGACGGCCGCGTCGAGGTAGACGGGCCCGCTCTCGTCCTGGCGGACGATGTGGGGCGAGATCCGGGTGCCGATCGCCGGCCCCTGTCCGCCCGTATCGTCCACGCCGTACCGGACGTTGGTCTCGTTGTTCGGCATGAAGCAGTGGTCCGCGGTGAGCATGGCGTCCTCGCCGCGGTAGTTGATCGCGAACGCCGTGCTGCAGAACGGTGCGATGATCTGCGCGCCGCCGGCACTCGGATCGCTCCGGCGCGAGGGTTCGCCGAGGCTGATCGACTCCGTGCCGTTCGCTTCGACCGTCACCGGAACGCTCACGGACGCCACCGCCCGCCGCAGCCGCTGCGCGTCGGCCTCGCCGCCCACCACGGTCGCGGTGAGGCCGCTCCCGTCCTGCGGCATCGCCACGTCGGCGATCCGCACTCCGACGGAATCGGCGATGCGCGTCACCTCGCGCGAGGCGTCCTTCAGGTCCTGCGCGCTGTGCGGCGCCGACTTGACGTCGACACGCACCGGGCTGTGCGCGACGACCGCCCGGACCTCGGGCGCCAGCTCGCCGTGCCAGTAGACCGTGAGGTGCTTGGTCTCGGGGGCGGCGACCACGCCGGCGAGGGCCTGGCTGCCGATCTGACCCGACACCTGTTCCACGGCCGAAGCGGTCTCGTTCATCTTGCCCTGGATGTCCATCAGTTGATGCCAGGACAGGAAGGGTGAAGGGCTCCCGAAGGAGTTCGCCACGGGCGCGATGCCGGGAGCCGCGAGCACTCCCACGACGGCGGTCGCGGTGGCGAAGGCCACGAGCGGCCTTCGCCATCTGCCCCTGCGGCGGGCCGGATCTTCGATGTGGTGGACCAACGGGAACTCCTCGGGGCTCGAAACTGTGGGGCGCCTCGGCGCCCTCTCACCCGTGCCTACGGGCGGGGGTGAACGCGCAGTTCAGAGCAGGTACGCGTCGGCCGAGAACGCTTGCCGGTCCGCGGTTCGGACGCCCGGATGCCACCAGCCGGTTCGCCGCTTGGCCACCGCCGGGCGCTCGGACCGGATCGGCTGCGACGGGACGTCCCCGGAAACCTCGAATTCGCACACCTCATCGCTCCCGGACAGGCAGAGTGGGAACCCGATCCGCCGAACAGCCGACCTGGAGGCTCCCGTGCTCAACCTTTCCCGCGAGGAACTACCGGAACGGCACCAGGAGTTGCTGGACGTTCTGGTGACACGGCATGACCTGGCCACCGAGCGCCGCCGTAACACCTCGTTCGTACTCCTCGACCACGACGGACGTCGCTTCGCCGCCTGTGAGTACGGAGCGCACTGGTACGAGGAAGGCGTGCCGGTGCACCTGGCAGTCGACCTGACCACGGGCAGCCATGTGTCGATCACCGCCTACCGTGCCTCCGCCATGTGGCCGGGAACGTTCTGGTCGTTCTTCGAACCCGGCCGCGTCCCCTCCGACGACCCGGTGCGGGCCTGGCTGGCGACCCCGGCGGCCGCCCCCGGGCCGCGCCCGAGCGTCGCCGTGGCGTGGCCGGACCAACTCGAACGGTTCTGCGCTGCGGAGCTGGTCCGCACCGACCAACCCGAACTGCTCGCACAGGCCGAGCTGGTCGCGGACCCGGAACTTCCCGAGGACCAGACCACACTGGTACGACGGCACTCGGCGGCGGCACTGCCGTACGCCGTGCTGTTCCGCCACGAGGACGCGCTGAGCGTCGTCAACAAGCTGATCGGCAGCGGCCGGGGCTGTCCGCTCCCCGAACTCTGACAGCGGCGCGCCCTGTCGATGGGTGCGCACCCGCCCCCTCCAGGGCGTCACCTCGCTGCCGCAGGTCCCGCACCAGGTACGGCAAGACACCCGAAGGGCACCTCGCAGACCTTCACCTCCGCGCCCCGATGATCCGGCAGCGGCGGACCGCCGTACGACGGTCTCGACGCAGGGTCATCCGGCGGTAGTGTCGAAGCAGTGCGCCTCTGACGCGAGAACCCGCCCCGGGCCCGGGGCGGGTTCTCGCGTCAGAGCGGGTGCGTCACCCAGGGGCTACCAGTCGGTGCCGATGTTGGTGCGGTTGCCGAAGGTGCCCTGGCCGGTGCCGGGGTAGAAGTACATGTCGCCGGTGGATCCTTGCGGAGCCTGGACGGCAGCGATGTCGGTCTTGCCATCGGCGTTGAAGTCGCCACCGATGAGGTCGCGCATGATGTTCCAGCCGGTACCGGCGTTGATCGGGGCTGCGAAGGAGCCGGCGCCGTTGCCCGGATAGATGTACAGATTCCCGTCAGCGATGCCGACCGCGGCGATGTCCGACTTCCCGTCACCGTTGAAGTCACCGCTCGCGAATTTACCCACGGTGTTCCAGCCGGTACCGGCGTTGATCGGCGCTGCGAAGGAACCGGCGCCGTTACCCGGATAGACGTACAGATTCCCGTCAGCAGTACCGACCGCGGCGATATCCGACTTCCCGTCACCGTTGAAGTCACCGCCGATAAGGTGGTCCAGGTTGTTCCAGCCGGTGCCCGCCAACCACGGCGTGCCGAACGCGCCGGCGCCATTGCCCGGATAGACGTACAGATTCCCGTTGGCGGTGTTCACCGCGGCGAGGTCGACCTTCCCATCGCCGTTGAAGTCACCCGGCGTCACATTGCGCACCGTGTCCCAACCGGTACCGATCAGGCTCCGCTCACCGAACGTACCGACACCGGTACCCGGGTACAGATACATCTTCCCCGTCGCCGCGTCCACCGCCGCCAGATCGGTCTTCCCGTCACCATTGAAGTCAGCCGACGCAAAACCCGTCATCCCCACCGGAGTCGCCGGCGGAGGCGTGGTGTTGTCCTCAACGACCTTGTTGAGACGGAGGGCCACGTAGCTGCTCGCCGGGTAGCTCGAGATGTTTCCGGTGTAGACGTTCCCGTTCCCATAGGTCACGTCGGTCCTCGGGTTCGACTGGTGGATGTAGGTGAAGTCCCCGGTCGCCTGGTTGTTCCACCTCACGAAGAGCACGACGTGGTCGCTGATGTTGTCCAGCGCGTCGCCGGGGCGGAGTTCGCTCTTGTTGATGCGCGTGCTCAGCGATCGGCTGTCGAGGGTATTGGTGGTCGGCGAGCCGAGCCCGGTGGCCGACAGGTGCCAAGCCATCGAGATGAACCCTGAACAGTCGGTGCGGTAGGTGTGGCCGTCGCCGTCCCCGTACGTCGCGCCCTGGTTGTACTGGACGTTCTGGGCGTCCCAGTACTGGGCGCGCTGCAGGATCTCGGATCGGTTGACGGGGCCTCCGAGGGAGGAGCCGGCCTGGGCGGGCGGCGCGGTCAGGCCCACGGCGGCCAGGGCGGCGATTAACGGAACGAGAACGGACGCGCGGCGGAAACGGCTGTTCTTGGGCATGGCTGTCTACCTCGATCTGGTCAATGGTGTGTGTCGGCTGCTGGGTTGGGGGGGGCGGCTACCAGCCGGTGCCGATGTTGGTGCGGTTGCCGAAGGTGCTCTGGCCGGTGCCAGGGTAGAAGTACATGTCGCCGGTGGATCCTTGCGGAGCCTGGACGGCAGCGATGTCCGACTTCCCGTCGGCGTTGAAGTCGCCACCGATGAGGTCGCGCATGATGTTCCAGCCGGTACCGGCATTGATCGGGGCTGCGAAGGAACCGGCGCCGTTACCCGGATAGATGTACAGATTCCCGTCAGCAGTGCCGACCGCGGCGATATCCGACTTCCCGTCACCGTTGAAGTCACCGCTCGCGAATTTACCCACGGTGTTCCAGCCGGTACCGGCGTTGATCGGCGCTGCGAAGGAACCGGCGCCGTTACCCGGATAGACGTACAGATTCCCGTCAGCAGTACCGACCGCGGCGATATCCGACTTCCCGTCACCGTTGAAGTCACCACCGATAAGGTGGTCCAGGTTGTTCCAGCCGGTGCCCGCCAACCACGGCGTGCCGAACGCGCCGGCGCCATTGCCCGGATAGACGTACAGATTCCCGTTGGCGGTGTTCACCGCGGCGAGGTCGACCTTCCCATCGCCGTTGAAGTCACCCGGCGTCACATTGCTGACCGTGTCCCAACCGGTACCGATCAGACTCCGCTCACCGAACGTACCGACACCGGTACCCGGGTACAGGTACATCTTCCCCGTCGCCGCATCCACCGCCGCCAGATCGGTCTTCCCGTCACCATTGAAGTCAGCCGACGCAAAACCCGTCATCCCCACCGGAATAGCGGGGCTCTGGCCGATGGCGTTGACGATCTTCTGCGCGTCGGCCGCCTGAACCTGGTAGAGGCTGGGATAGGCCGACTGCTGGACGCCTTGGCAGACCTCGCCGATCGACTTGCTCTGCCACGTGTTGTTCGGATACGTCGAGAGCATCGCACTGATGAACTTGCGGGTCGTCGTCGCCGGGTCGAGCCGCTGCGCGGTGGTGCCCCACGAGGCCCGCTGCTGGAACAGGCCGACACTGTCGTGGTCCTCCATGTTCGGGTTGTTCCGCAGGGTGGATTCCACAATCGCCGTGGTGATCGCGATGACCTCGGCCTGCTGCGGTAAGCCGTTGGCCCGCACGGTGTTGACGATGGCCCGGGCGCAGGACATCCGGTACGCGTTCATCGCGTTCCGCAGGCTTCCGGTGAGCTGTTGGTTCAGTTGGGCGGCGGCGGTGGTGTCGGCGGAGGTGACCGTGCCGCAGGACACATCGGGCAGGGTCGCGTGCGCGGGGCTCGTCGCAACCATCATCCCGCCGGCCAGGACCCCACTCACCGCGAGAAGTTGCAGGGCGTTGCGCACAGTCCTCTTCATGGTGAAACGTTTCCTTCGTTCGCAGGTCGGATGTGTCGTCGCCAGAGATCTGGGCCACGACAGGTCTCAAGGGCACTGAGGGAATTCGCCTTCGACCGTGCGCCGGACAGGGCATGGACAAGCCCGGCGCGCAACACGTGAGAGCAGAGTGAGAACGCCCCGGTTCGGCGACGGCCCCGGTTCGGCGACCGCCCCGGCCGCGCGGCGCCATCGCGGCGACGGGCGCGGCGCCCGGGCCGGTGACGTGCGGGTGGGCCCGAAGTGGGCTGCTACTGCCGGCCCATGGTGTCGGTGCTCACCAGGGGCGGCATCGGAAGCGGGGTGGCGGTGACGAGCGGGGTGACGAGGGCGGCGACCGCGGCGGCCTTCGCGATGCGGGTGCGGATTATGACAGGGCTCCTTCGGGACACACGCGCAACAGGGAGTGGTCCGGATCCGGTGCGTCCCGCGGTGACGCTGCCCCGGTTCCTCATTCGGCTGCTTGTCGCTGCCGTTGGGTACGATCCTGCCCGCCGGCCAGTGGCCCAACTAGGGGTCCGTGCTGGCCTGAACCGGCCTTGGCCCAAGCCGTCCACCGCGGTCGGATGCGGACGCCCAGCGCCCCGGGCCGACGCATACGACTGCAGGGCGATCGACGTTCCGGAATGCGGTCGGTGACGGTTCGGAAGGTGGCCCTGAACGTGGTGGCCATGGCCGACGGCTACCGCGAATCGTCCGAGGCGTGGACCGGACTCGCGATGGTGTTCAAGCTGGTCGAGTCCACCCAGGCCCGGTGGCGCGCCGTCAACGGCGCCCACCTGGTCGCGCTCGTCCGCGCCGGTGCTCGCTTCGAACGCGGCCTGCTCGTCGAACGTGCCGAGGCCCTCGCAGCCTGATCAGGGGCTGCGAGGGCCGGGCGGGAGGTTACACGGTGGTGGGGCTGCTGGTCCCGGCGCGCAGGGCTGCGATGAGCCAGGCGAACACGGGCGCAAGGCTCGGCGGGACGGGCCATGCGTTGATCACGGCAAGGAGGTGCCAGTAGCGTTCCGCCCGAGGGTCGTTGGCCGTCTCCAGACGCGTCAGCAACCACTCGCGCAGCTCGCCGTCGTCCGCACGGTTGAAAACTTGGGCATAGCGGGCGGTCAGGTCACCGACGATGGGCACAGCCTCGGCGGAGGCCGGGGCGATGCCGGCGTCGAGGGCGTCGCCGACCCGGTCGCGGACGGCTTCGGTGAGCTCCTGGTGCAGGCCGGTGGTGTCGCCCTGGGCGCGCTCGTTCGCCTGGTGCTGGGCCATCCGTCGCACGGAGGCGCGGAAGTCCGGGTCCTGGGTGAGTTCGGCGAGTTCGACCCAGGCGTCGACTTGCTCGGGCTCGGGGTCGTCGGGCAGTTCGGGCATGGCCGAGCGCATCAGGGCCACGAAGTCGGGGTTGGCTTCGAGACCGCCGAAGGCGTCGTCGATGAAGTCGTTGACGAGGCGTCGGCGTTCGTCGTCGGAGAGCTTCGCGAGTTTGTGCATGAGGTCCATCTCCTTGGGAGTAGAGCCCCGTTTGGCCACCGCCCGCAGTACCGCGCGTCGCAGCCGGAGGGTGCGGATCTGCACCTCCAGTGCGTCGGCGTGGGCCGCCGCGACCGCGGACACCGAGACCTCCCGGTCCAGCACCTGCCGAATGACGGCAAGTTCCAGGCCCAGGTCGCGAAGAGTGCGCACCAGATCCAGGCGTGCGAGCGCAGTGAGGTCGTAGAGCCGGTAGCCAGCCGGGCTTCGGTCAGTCGACGGCACGATCCCGATGTCGGAGTAGAACCGTATGGTCTTGACCGTCAGTCCGGTCCTACGGGCCAAAGCCCCGATCGTGAAAAGTCCGTCGCCGTCCATGCCCCCACCCTCACGTCTCCCCCTGGTGGAGACTCAAGTCATCTTCCCTCCACCCACCACCCACCACCCCACGGGACCGTTCAGCGGGCGTCGGTCTCGTCGATCAGATGCTGGAGCTCGTCGAAGATCGGGACGCCTCGACGGACCGGTCGGTTCACCCGCTCCGGCCGGGTTCTCCGTTCGTGTCATGTCATGTCACGTCGCGTCGTGACACGTCGCGTCGTGCACGGGAGCTGCCGTGCCGGGCGAAGGGCTCGGGCGGGCGGGCGGTTTCTGGCGCTCCGGGCCCCGCCCGAGCCGTTCGGGGTCAACGGCCGGCGGTCTCCGGCTCCAGCACGAAGACGGGGATCACCCGGTCCGTCTTCGTCTGGTACGCGGCGTAGTCCGGCCAGACCTCGACCGCGCGGGACCACCACAGCTCCCGCTCCGCACCCTCGACCTCACGGGCCGTCATGTCCTGGCGTACGGAGCCGTCCTGGAGCTCGACCTGCGGGTGCGCGACCAGGTTGTGGTACCAGGTGGAGTTCTTGGGCGCGCCGCCCTGCGAGGCCACCAGGGCGTAGGCCCCTTCGTGTTCCACCCGCATCAGCGGGTTCTTGCGGATCTTGCCGCTCTTGGCCCCCAGGCTGGTGAGGACGACCACCGGCACGCCCCGGAGCGTCGTGCCCTCGGTGCCCCCGGAGCCCTCGTACAGCGCGACCTGGTCGCTGACCCACTTCTCCGGGCTCGGTTGGTATTCGCCGCTAAGAGGCATGCTGTTCCCGTCCCACTCGATGAGGACCGGCGGCGGCCGACCTGGTGCCGTCCGCCCCGAGGCCCTCGCTCCGTTCGGCCGCCTCCATGATTCACCACGAGGCCGCGGCCCGGTAGGAGGCGGCGCGACGGCGGGGCGTACCGCCGCGGACCGGGCCGGTGGTGACCAGCGGTCAACGGTGTGGCTGCGGCTCCGGCGGCGGCTGCGGCGGCCGGTTCGGGGCCCGATCGCGAACTGCCCGGCGCTGAGGGTCCGGACCAGGTCCGGACCCTCAGCGGATGCCAGGTCAGGGGCAGGTGACGTTGAAGGTGACCTCGTGGGTGGCGGCCACGTTGCTGCCCCAGTTTCCGAGGATGTCCTTCATCTGGACGCCGTAGTAGGACCACAGCTTCCAGGTGCCGTTCTGGCAGGGGTGGGTGCTGCCGTTGCTCGCGGCGCTGTTCTTGCCGGAGGCGCCGGGGAAGACCGCGTCCTTGGTCTTGGTGCCGTCCGGGAAGGTGATCTCGTAGGAGCTGGGCTCCCAGATGCGGCAGCCGTTCGGCGGGTCGGCCCAGCCGATGATCTTCCACCAGCCGCACTCGGTCCACAGCGTCGGGTAGATCCCCCCGTCCCCGCTGTCGTAGAGGCACAGCCAGCTCTTCATCCGGCGGTCCTCGTTGCCGTTGTAGTCGACCCATTCACCGCAGTGCGGCTCGGCGACCGTACGCGTGGACGGGGCGGCCTGGCGTGGCGCGGGGGCGGCGGGGGCGGCGGCGGCAGTTGTGGCGGTGAGGGCGAGCGCGCCGAGGGCGGCGAGGGCCGCAGCGCCCGCGCGCAGCCGGCGGGCGGGCCGAGGAGGAGAAGTGATCATGGAGGCATGATGTCGCCGTCCGGGCCCTCCGATGCCGGTGGCCTCGGAGGTTTCACCCGAACGAGATGGGGTGGGACGGGTTTTCAAGATGCCGCCTTGACCCTTCAGGTGCCGCCCTCGCGGGGTGGATGCCGGCCGCGCGTTCAGCTCGCGCGGACACCCGGCGCGGCCCTCCTGAGGTTGGGGCGGGCCGGGTCAGGTGGCGGGCGGTGGCGCGCCTCCGCCGTCGTCGAGGAGGGCCAGGCGGGCGATGACGTCGTCGGCCAGCTTCGCGAGCAGGCGGCCCAGGTCCCCGCGGTCCTGGTCCGACCAGTGCGCTATCGCGTCCGTGAACCAGCCGATCATGGACGTCGCGTAGGCGTTCGCCGTCCTCGTTCCTTCAGCGGTCGCCTCGATGAGGCTGGCACGCCGGTCGTGCGGATCGCCGACGCGATGGACGAGGCCGCGCCGCTCCAGCGCCTGGACCTGTCGCGTGACGTGCGGGCCGACCACCTGCATCCGTTCGGCGATCTCCCCGATGCGCAGCGGCCGGTCCGCCATGTGCAGGGTCATGAGCGCGCTCAGCGCGGGGCGTTCCAGGGCGAGTCCCGCCGCCTCGGCCGCCCGTTCGGCCAGGCGGCCGCGGGTCATGGCGTTGCTCAGCTGGGCCAGCCGGGGCAGGGCCGCCCAGACGGCTGCCGCCTGCTCGTCCGCGCCGGGGTCGTCCGGCGAGTCCGCGGTCATCGGACCACCACCTCCACTTGAATACCTAACTTAGGTATCTATATCCTGGGGCTGTGCCCGCTCTCCGCGGGTGCACTGTGCCGTCCATAAAGATACCTAAGGTACGCATCTTCGGTGTGACCGCCAGGAGGCGACCGCCGGGCTGCGCCGCCAGGAGGAGAGCACACCGTGAACAACCACTCCGCGAACCGCAAGGTCCTCATCTCGGGCGCGAGCATCGCCGGCCCGGCCCTCGCCTACTGGCTCGACCGCTACGGCTTCGACGTCACCGTCGTCGAGCGGGCGTCAGCCGTACGGGGCGGCGGGTACGCCATCGACATCCGCGGCGCCGCCCGCGAGGTCGTCGACCGCATGGGGCTGCTCCCGCAGCTGCGCGAGGCCCACGTGGACACGCGCAAGCTCTCGTTCGTGGACGCGGACGGGGCGCTCATCGGCTCCGTCACCCCCGAGGCCGTCACCGGAGGCGCCGCAGGCCTGGACCTGGAAGTACGGCGCGGCGACCTGGCGAGCACCCTCCACGCCCCGCTCCGCGACCGGGTCGAGTTCCTCTTCGGCGACTCCATCGCCGCCCTGGACGACCGGGCGGACGGCGTCGACGTCACCTTCGACAGCGGCGCCCACCGCACCTTCGACCTGGTGATCGGCACCGACGGGCTGCACTCCAACACCCGCGGGCTGGTCTTCGGCCCCGAGGACGCGTTCCACCGCTACCTCGGCCACGTCTTCGCCGGTTTCACCCTCGCGAACGACCTGGGCCTCGCCCACGAAGGGATCATCTGGAACACGCCAGGCCGAGCGGCCGTCCTCTACGCCCACGAACCCGCCGACCGCGTACACGGGTTCCTCGTCCTCAAGCGGGAGGACGCCCCCGTCGACGCCTTCCGGGACCCGCAGGCGCAGCGCGAACTCGTCGCCGCCGCCTTCCCCGAGCGCAGCTGGCACCTCCCGCGCCTGGTGGACGCGCTGCGCGAGGCCGACGACCTGTTCTTCGACGTCGTCAGCCAGATCCACATGCCCACCTGGTCCCGTGGCCGCGTCGCCCTCGCCGGTGACGCGGCCCACGCGACCTCGTTCCTGTCCGGCCAGGGCTCCAGCGTCTCGCTCGTCGGCGCCTACCTCCTGGCCGGGGAACTGGCCGGCCACACCGACCACGCGGCCGCCTTCGCGGCCTACGAGCGCAAGGCGCGCCCCTTCGTGGAGCGGAACCAGGCGCTGGCCGGCTCCGGCGGCACCACCCTCATCCCCGGCACCCAGGACATGCTCGACACCCGCAACGCGGCCCTGCGCAACCCCACCAACCCGGCGGGAACGGGGGGACGTGCCGCCCACAGCGACGTGATCCTGCCGGACTACGACCACGCCGGATGACGGCCCGCCCGCGTGCCGGGCTCAGCGAGTCGGACGGTTCCGCGCTGCCCAGCGGCCACACCTGCTGAGGGATGCGACGGGTTGCTGGTCCTGGCTTCGCGCACGTAGTGGTGGTCCAACGCGGTGCTGACGCGGCGCTAGAGAGTCACCCCTTGCAGGGACAGCACGATGCCCGCGCCGATGCCGCCCATCCCCAGGGCGACGGCCGCACTCCACCACCCGCCCTGGCCCCACCGGAACGGGCGGTCCAGCGCCAGGCGTCCGGGGCCGATGGCGGAGACCGCGATCGCGATCAGCGCCAGGCACAGCGGGTACTCCATGCCGCCCTTGTCGGCCCACAGGCCGCCGCGCGAGCTGACGGACATCGCGTTGATCATCACCCCGATCACGGCGGCGGCGGCCAGCGGGGTGAACAGCCCGAGGGCGAGGCCCAGGCCGCCGCACAGCTCGGAGGCTCCTCCCAGCGTGGCGAAGAGGACGCCGGGCCGGTAGCCCAGGGCCTCGAAGCCCTTACCGGTGGCATGCAGACCGGCGCCACCGAACACACCGAAGAGTTTCTGGGCACCGTGGCCGGCCAGCAGCAGGCCGGCCAGCCGGAGCACCAGCAGGCCGACATCGGCGGCGGACACCGGCGGCGGATGCGTGGAGGTCGGAGCGGCACTGCGGACGGAGGTCCGCAGCCGCTCGGCGGTCAGTTTCATGGCGAAGGTCTCCTCCCGCGCGCCGCAACCGCCGCGAGCAGGATCGCCTCTCCCGAGACGAGGCGTCGACGCGCAGATCAGATCGGCCGGGCGCGACTCGCGCCGCCGTCGACCAAGTCCAGGAACAGCCGGACCGACACCGCCTCACCGGAGGCATCCGCGTGTCTCACCGATAACCCTCCGAGAAGGGAAGCCGTGATCCAGCACTCTCCGTATCCACTCTACGCGGCAGCAACCGGCGGCAGGATTCCTCGTAGCGGCCGATACGGAGCTCAGCGGAGATCGGCGGAGCTCAGCGCAGCTCAGCGGCTGCCGCGCGGAGTTCGTCGAACGCGGCGCGCGTATGGGGCGTCAGCCCGCCGGGGTCCTCGTCGTGGCTGGGGTCGGTCCACCGGGCGTAGCCGAGCCTGAACGCGAGGACGCCGAGTTCGGCGGCCACCTGCGCCGTGGGTTCCGCGACGTTCCGTCGCTTCAGCGCGTCGACCATCGCCGTGGCCATGCCGATGCACTTCAGCACGTTGCGCGCCTGCAACTCCGCGTTCGCCTCGATCGCCGCGTGCAGCAGCGGGCTGAGCTCGCGGTTGAACGACGTCATCTCGCCCGATGCGCGCTCGAGTCCGGCCGCGACGGCCGTCATCGGCGTCGCGTCCGCGGGGGCGCCGTCGATGCCCTCGGCCAGCAGGCGGCTGAGCGCCGTCTGTCCCATGGTGAGGATCTCGCGCTTGTCCGTGAAGTGGCGGAAGAAGGTGCTCCGCGTGAGCCCTGCCCGCTCGGTGATCTGAGCGACGGTCGTTTCGTCGTAGCCCTGCTCGGCGAACAGGCCTAGCGCAGCCACGACCAGGCGCTGTCGGGCATCGGGTTTCCATCGCGGCATGTTGCCAGTCTAGATGACGGGACAAGTGTCGCATCGCGTCGTACAGTGATGGGACAACAGTCGCATCACTCCTCGGAGCTCACCATGCGCGTCTTCATCACCGGCGGCACAGGCCTGATCGGCTCTGCCGTCGTCGCCGAACTGCTCGCCGCAGGCCACCTGGTCACCGCCCTCGCCCGATCCGACGCCTCCGCGGCCAGCGCGAAAACCGCCGGCGCCGACGTGCTCCGCGGCGGGCTCGCCGACCTCGACGTGCTGCGGGCCGGCGCGGAACAGGCGGACGGCGTCATCCACCTCGCCTTCAGCAACGACTTCAGCTCGCCCGACGCACTCGCGCGAGGGATCGCCGAGGAGAGCGCCGCACTCGCCGCCCTCGGCGACACCCTCGTCGGCACGAACAGGCCGCTCGTCACCGCGTCCGGCACGCCCCTCGTGGCGGGACGCGCCTCGACCGAGGAGGACCCGCTGCCGCTGGACGGCCCCGTCAGCGGACGCAGCCTGTCGGTGAACCGCACACTCGCACTCGCCTCACGCGGCGTGCGCAGCTCGGCGGTACGGCTGCCGCGCACGGTCCACAACCAGGGCCAGGGCGGGTTCGCCGGGCTGCTCACCGGCATCGCCCGCAGCACCGGCGTCGTCGGCTACCCCGGAGACGGCGCGCAGCGCTGGCCCGCCGTCCACGCGCTCGACGCCGCCGTCCTGTTCCGGCTCGCCCTGGAGAAGGCCCCGGCCGGAAGCGCGTGGCACGCCGTCGCCGACGAAGGCGACGCGGTACGCGACATCGCCGCGGTCATCGGACGGCGGCTCGGCCTTCCGGTCGAGCCGGTGCCGCAGGAGAGCTTCGGTCCCCTCGGCCCGGTCTTCGCGGCCGACCAGCCCGCCTCCAGCGTTCACACCCGCACCGCCCTCGGCTGGAAGCCGACGCACCCGGGCCTGCTCGCGGACCTGGAGAACATCGAAGCCTGAGCCGCCTGCCTGCCTGTCTGCCTGTCTGCCTGCCGGACAGACGGACCGGCGGCCGCCAGGGAACCCGGCCCCGCTCGCCCGCCGAGCGGGGCCCGGGCCTGCGGCGAACGGTGCTCTGCGACGGGCGGCGCTCAGCCGCGCAGCTCGGGCCAGCCGTCCGCGTTCGAGCAGGACTCGTAGTCGTAGCGGGTGAGGCGGTCCCACTCCGTCCCGGTCACGAGCTCGAACGCCTCCTCGTGCACGTAGAGCAGCGGTTCACACTGTCGCGCGGTGTACGGAGCGAACCGTTCGGGATCGTGGAACATGCTCTCGTACACGTCGCGGCCCGCAGCCACGACCGCAGCTCGCGCGTACAGGAAGTGGTCGCTCGACTGAGGGAACGGCGAGCCGTCGGGCAACACCGCCCCGGTGATCGGCAGCGTCCCGAACTGCTCCTGGTCCAGGCGGTGCAGCGCCTCGGCGAGACGTTCACCGAAGCCGATGATCTGGCCCAGCGGTTCGCACGCGAGAACTTCGGTCAGGCGGACGCAGGCGGTTTCGAGCTGCTCGCACGTCTCGGTACCGGCCCCACCCCCGAGGACCTCGATCAACTGCCAGAACTGCTCCCACGTCATCACCGGCAGGTCGAGGCCGAGACCGAGGTCGACGTCGCTTCCCGCGGACGGTCCGGCGCTGTCCGCCTCACGTCCGCCCTGCCCGTCCGCGTCCTCGAACGGCTCGCCACTCCACCGGAACCAAGCCCTGTCGTCCTGGATGTGCAGCAGGAACTCGGCGACCGGCCCCGAGGGCGAGAGCATCGACACGGTGCTCGTGATCTCGTCGTACGCGTCGTCGAAGGCCTCCCAGTCCTCCGCCTCGGACAGCGCGAGCGAACGGACGAAGAGCCGCTGGACGGCGGGGAACGCCGTTCCCGGCACGAAGCGCCCGTGGAGCCACGGGAAGTCCGCCTCCTCGACCACGATCTCGCCCACCAGTTCGTCCCCGCGCAGCAGACGCCAGACCCCGCCCTCAAAACCCATCGCACACAGCCCTTTGCCACCCGTTGCCGGCCTCTTCTGCCCGGCAGAATGCCAGCCGGCACTGACAGACGACGGGGCGAGGCACGCCCCCCGTGGCGCGGGTCGGTGACGGCCGGATCGGGTGAGTACGCCGACCGTCACGCGGGGCGGGCGGCCGCCGAGATCTGGCCGACCAGGACGGCGAAGGGCATGTCGAGGGCGGCGTAGAGGTCGCCGGCCTCGGAGGCGGCGTTGTCGGCCAGGGCCTCGACCATGAGGGTGGCGTAGTCGGAGACGGTGACGCCCGCCTGCTGCATGCGCAGCAGTCCCGCCTCGCGCTTGGCCTGGCTGAAGGTGCCGGAGGCGTCCACGGCGACGTACGCGTGGTGCCCGGCGGCCGTCGCGGCGATCGCGGGCAGCGCCGCGCACACCTCCAGTGACACTCCGGCGAAGATCAGCTTCTGCCGCCCGGTGGCCTCGATGGCTTCGCGGACCCGGGCGTCGTGCCAGGCGTTGACCGTGCCGCGGTCGATGATCCGCTGTCCGGCCGGCAGGGCCTGGACCAGTTCCGGGGTGGTCGGCCCCCACATGCTGTCGGCCGCGGTGGTGGTGACGACCAGGGGGATGCCGAGCACGGTCGCCGCGCGCGCCAGCGCCACCACGTTGTGCTTCAGCTCGCCGAGCGGAATGTCCCGGACGCCGGACAGCAGGCCCACCTGGTGGTCGACCAGGACCACGGCGGCGTTCTCCCGGGTGACCGGCTCCAGGAACTTGCTGTGCTCGCTCATCGTGTGCTCCTTCGGGTTGAACCACGGCTCCGTTGGCGGCCAGTAGTCACTAATCTTGATAGTCAAGATTAGTGACTACTTCGACGCTATACCCCTGCCCCCCGGGGCGCAAGCACTGGTCAGGGCGGGGCGCCGGAACGCCTGGGGCGCCGCCCGAGCCCACCGGGCGGGCGACTAAAGTTGCTGGTCACAGGGCGGAACGTGGGGCGGGCCCAAAAACGGCGGAAGCGGGAGAGGCGTTGAGCGGACACCAGGCGGCGGAACCGGACCTCGGCGTGCTCGCCGCCCGGGTGCTCTTCTCCGTCCAGCACGAGCTGTTCACCGTGCTCGCCGAACAGGGCTTCGACGACATCCAGCCCCGCGCCGGCGCCGTACTCGCCTACCTGCGCACCGACGGCATCCGGGCCAGCGAACTCGCCCGCGCCTCCGGACAGCACAAGCAGGTCATCGGGACCCTCGTCGACGACCTCGAACGCCTGGGTTACGTCGAACGCAGACCCGACCCCGCGGACCGCCGCGCCAAACTGATCCACCCCACCGAACGAGGCCTGCTCCAGATGGCGGCGGCCACCGCCATCATGCGCTCGATCGAGGAGCGCCACGCGAAGGCCCTGGGCGCGCGGGAGTACGCCGCCTTCAAGGCCGCCCTCCACCACGTGGCCGATCTCCAACGCGAGACCCGGCGCGAAGACTAGGGGGCTCTCTTTCGGATCACGTCGGATCAGCGCGCGGCGTCGGAGTGCGTGCATCGCAAGGCGGAGGAGGGAGTCCATGCGGTGGGGGCACCTCCCGGCCGGAGGCTGGGGGCCATCGGCGACCGACGACAACGCGGCGAGGTGCGTGCTCCGGCGTCGCGCGCCCGGCGTGATCCGAAAGAGAGCCCCTAAGGCGTGCCCTGTCGATCAGAGCGGCCTGTCAGGAGGTGAGGACGGAGATCCCGTCTCCGAACAGTTTCAACCCGAGCACGAAGAACAGGACCGCCATCACGGCGACGTTGTGCTGAGCTGCCCAGTCCTTCCAGTTACCGAGCGTGGTCTGAGCTCGCTCTCCCCCGAGCAGGAAGACTCCCAGTGGGGCCAACAGGCCGAGGGTGGCGATCACGACGAAGGTCGCCAGTGAGGCGATCTGCTGCCCCACCGGCAGTCCGGCCGAGCCGATCGCGGCGCCCGCGGCGAGGGTCAATGGGGCGTTCTTGGCGTTGAGCGCGGACAGGGCCAGTCCGAGTGCGAGGACCTTGACCGGCGTGAGGCGGTCGATCGCGCTCATCCACTTCGGCAGCTGGGCCTGCGACGGATCCTTCGGGCGCCGGTGCCATTGCCGGGCGCCGAAGAGGACGAGGAGCAGGCCCAGGACGAGCTTGAGGACTCCCACCCAGGTGGCCGGGTGATGGTGGGCGGAGGCGCCTGCGGGGGAAGCGACCGCCAGCATCACCGCGCCCAGCGCCGAGAGTCCCAGGATCCAGCCGACGGTGAAGAGGACTCCGTTGAGGCGTCCCCGAGGCGTGGCGAGGATGAGGATGATCGCGATGATCGGGAGCGGGCTGATCGCGACGCCGGCGGCGAGGCCCAGGATGTCACCGAGAACTTTGCCCATGATGGCCTCCAGAGGGGAGCCAGAGCGCGTGACGACGACGAACCCGGCAGGCCCGTGTTCCATGATCCTCCGCTCTGGCGAAGCTGTCCTCATGAGCTTCTCGGAGCTCTGAAGGCCTCGGCCCGCCCATTGCCCGGTGGTGCCCCCATCGCACTCGGGTCAGGATGAAGAGGTGAGGGCGATGGCGCCTCATGTTCGGGCGGTTGGCGTCCCTCGCACCGACCACGGCAGGAGGTCCATGATGACCGCGACGACAGGCGCTACCCAATCGGCTCACCCCGAGCGCCCGGGCAGGTCGGATGGGGTCTGCAGTGAGTTCACCGTCTTCACCAAGATCAAGCCGGGCCATGCGGATGCGCTGCGTGAGGACCTCGCGACGCTCTCCGACGCGGCGCATGACGAGAGCGCCCATGCGGCGGTGCGCCAGATCGGCACCCTGCATGACGCACGGCACGTGATCTTCGACGACAACACCCGGTTCATGTTCGCCAGCGTTTTCGACGGCTCCTGGGACACCTACATCGACGACTTCGCCAAGACGGTGGTCGGGTCCCGTTTCGACAAGGTCTTCTCGCACAGCGAAGGGTTCCCCGGCGTCGCCGATCCGGGGGTGAAGGACTGGTTCGTCGCCCACCAGGAGCCGGCGAGGGTCTTCGTCAGCGCCTATCCCGACCTCACCGTCCAGCAGATCTACAAGGACCACCGCGTGGACGACGCGTTCCAGGAGGTGCTGGACACCCCCCAGTTCCGGGCGGCGCTGGACAACCCGGCCAACGCGGAGTTGGTGGCCACGCCGGCCTTCCAGAAGCTGCTGGAGGAAGCCTCGGCCTAGCACCGGGGCACGGCCAGCCGTCGGAGCCCACCCACCGTCGGTGGACCAGGTCGGCCGGTGCGAGTCGGCCGTTGCCGGGCTGTCCAGGCGGAGACAGATGCGCAGAGACATATGCAGAGAGACAGATGTGGAGACGGATGTGGAGAGGCACAAGCGACCATGAACACAGCGGACAGCGGCAGCGCGACGGGCGGCGTGCGCGTCGAGATCGACGACGTCCAGAGCGGGGCCCTGCGTCCACGGCCCGTGCCCTACGAGGGGCGGTTCGTCTTCCTGCGCGTGGATGACCGCCACGTCGGGCGCACCCTGCTGCGCCGACTGCTCCCGTTGGCCTCGGGCGGTCTGCCCAGCGTGGACCCGAGCCGGGATGCCTGGGTGACCGTGGCGTTCACCTACCAGGGGCTGAGGGCCCTGGGGGTGCCCCAGGAGTCGCTGGACAGCTTTCCGCGGGCGTTCCGTGAGGGCATGGCCGCTCGGGCGGAGCTGATCGGCGACGTGGGCGAGAGTGCACCGGCCCGCTGGGAGGCCCCGTTCGGAACCGGTGAGGTCCACATCGCGTTGAGCGCCCTCTCCTCCGATGCGGCGCAGCTGGAGAGGGAGCTGGGGCGGGCCCGTGTCGCCTACGAGGACACGCCCGGTGTCCAGGTGATCTGGCAGCAGGAGGTCCACCAGCTCCCGACCGGGCGTACCACCTTCGGCTTCCGTGACGGCATCAGCCATCCGAACATCGAGGGCGTCGGGCTGCCCGGCTCCAACCCGCAGGAAGCCCCGATCAAGGCCGGCGAGTTCATCCTCGGCTACCCCGACGAGACCGGCGGCCTGCCGCCCGTGCCCAGCCCCGACGTCCTGGGACGCAACGGGACCTACGTGGCCGTTCGCAAGATCCACACCAACGTGGCGGCCTGGCGCCGGTACCTGCGGGCGAACAGCTCCAGCGCCGAGGAGGAGGCACTGCTGGCGGCGAAGATGGTCGGGCGCTGGCCGAGCGGGGCGCCGTTGACGCTGGCGCCGGAGCACGATGATCCGGAGCTGGCGGCCGATCCGCGCCGCGTCAACGACTTCCTGTACCGGGAGAACGACGATCGCGGCTTCCGGTGCCCGGCCGGTGCGCACATCCGGCGCACCAACCCCCGCGATTCCACCATCATCGGCGACGCACGGATGCACCGGCTCATCCGTCGCGGCACCACCTACGGCCCGCCGCTGCCCGAGGGCGTGCTGGAGGACGACGGCGCCGAGCGGGGCCTGGTCGGCGTGTTCATGGGGGCCCATCTGGAACGGCAGTTCGAGTTCATCAAGGCCGAGTGGGTCAACGACGGCAACTTCATCGGTTACCCCGGCGAGAAGGACCCGGTGGCCGGACATCACGGCGGAACCGGCAGCGTCACCATCCCGGAGAAGCCGGTCCGGCGCCGCCTGAGGAACCTGCCCAGCTTCGTGGTCACCCGCGGCGGCGAGTACTGCTTCCTGCCGGGTCTGCGTGCCCTGCGCTGGCTCGCCGAGCTGGAGGACTGAGGGCGATTCCCACCCCCTGAGGTCCGATCACGCTCTCCGAGGAGAGGTCGGAGTCATGACAGCACAGTTCGTCCGCTACACGCCCGACGTCGAAGACGACGACCCGCACTTCGACCGCAACCTGCAGACGGTGATCGAGAAGACCGAGGGCTACATCGCCGAGTCGGTCGAGGCCGGCGGCACCGGACGGGCCCTGCGCGACGCCCACGCCAAGGGCTACGGGCTGGTCCGAGGGGAAGTGGAGATCCTGGCCGGGCTGCCCCCCGAGTACGCCCAGGGAATCTACGCGACTGCGGGAACCCACGATGCGCTGATCCGCTTCTCCAACGGCTCGCCCCACGCCGGCGCCGACGCGCGACTGGGTGCCGCCACCGGACTGGCGCTGAAGATGTTCGACATCCCCGGCCCGACCCTGCTGGAGGACGAACCGGACACGGGCACGTTCGACTACGCCAACATCAACGGACCGGTCTTCTTCTGCAACACGGTCGAGCACTACCTGTTCATCCAGGAACTGTTCCTGAACGCGCCGGCGTACTTCTCCCAGGGCCGACCCGGCGCGCATCGGTTCTTCACCGAGTTCGTGACCGGGAAAGGAACGCTGGACCAGGAGGACTGGGCCTGGGACGAGTTCCTGGCCTTCCTGCGCCTGTCGAAGACGCCTCCGGCGAACCTGCTGCTGTCCAGCTACTGGACGATGGGCGCGGTCCGGCACGGGGACTACATCGCCAAGGTGCGCATCACCCCCGAGCCGTCCTTCGCCGCGGCGGTGGTGCGGCGCACCATCGACCCGGCCTCGGGGGCGGAGTTCTTCCGGCCGACCCTGCAAGCCGAGCTCCAGGAGCGGCCCTACGCCTTCGACATCCAGGTCCAGCTCTGCACCGACCTGGAGCGCATGCCGGTGGAGGACACCACCGTGGAGTGGCCCGAGCAGCTCTCGCCGTCCGTCACCGTGGCGAAGCTGCGGCTGCCGCAGCAGGACATCTCCGGCCCCGAGAACCTGGAGAAGATGGACTCGCTGTCCTTCACGCCCTGGCGGGTCACCGCCGAGCACGCGCCCCTGGGCAACATCATGCGGGCCCGCAAGGAGGTCTACCGGCAGTCCTCCATCGCGCGCCACAAGCTCAACCGGCAGCCGCGCACGGAACCCCGCAGCGCCGACGACGTACTCGGCGCCTGACCCGGCCCACCACCGCGACGGTGCGTCGACCGGGGCGGTCGGCCCTGACAGCCCGCTGCCGCCGGCGTGCCAGGGCCCGGCCGGTCACTTCAGGGTGACGATCTTGCGCATGCCCAGGCCGGCGTTCGGGACGCCCGTCCGCTCGTCGGGAATCATGCAGAGCAGGACGTACCGTCCGGGCTGCAGGCCGTGGGCCTGCACGGAGGCGGTGCGGTCGCCGGACATGGCGCCGAGGCCGGTGGCCGGACCGGTGAACGGGGACCGGGCCGGCAGGCCGCCCAGCGCGACGTCCCTCAGGTACTCCCCGATCTGCTCGTCGGTGGTGTCCGCACCGATCGGCCGCAGCTGCATCTCGTGGATCTGCTTGGACTCGTCGTGCACCAGGTAGGCCAGGTGCGCGTGGTCGACGTCCTCGGTCTGGAAACGCGGGCCCTCGGCCGTGTCCTTCTCGATCACGATGCCGTCGTCGAAGCGGACCTGGTTGTCGTTCTGGCCGTTCGTACCGACCAGGTTCAGCTGCTTGGAGACCGGGTGGGCCGGGTCCGCCCGGAACGCGGTGAGGTCCAGCAGGTAGACCGGCCCGGGGCTGACCTCCTCGGTGAACTGCTCGTGCACCTGCGAGGTGACCAGCGCCCCGCCCAGCAGGTCCGCCTCACCGTTCACCGCCCGGATCCCGGCGCCCGCGGTGGCCGGCGACGGGCTGACCGCGTCGGCGAGGTCCCGGAGGACCTGGTCGATGGTCACTCCCTCGTGCGGACGCAGCAGCTGCAGCTGCCGGCCGTTCGGGTCGTCCGTCTTGACCCGGAAGCTGACCAGGCCGCCCTTCGCGGTGTCCGGTGCCTGCAGGCCGGAGGCTCCGATGCTCACCTCGACGGGGTGCTCCTCCGGCGAGGCGGCGCCGGCCGTACCGCTCGCACCGACGCTCGTCGCCAGGGCGAGGGCCGAGACGGTCACCGTCCGTACCATGCGCGCGAACACGTGCTCCACCATGAAGAATCCTTTCTGCGGGTGGCATCCGGCGCGGAACATCCCCCACCGCGCGCGGCAGACCACGCGCCGCACCCGAAGGCGACCGGTTCGGACCATCGGGCAGCGGGGCCCGGTCACCGATGGCGATGGTGCCGGCGGGCGCGACGGGACGCCCGGAGGCCTGGCCGGCCTCGGTTCGGCGGGCGCCGGGCGGATCGTTGCGGTCCTGTTGCGCGGGCAGTGGCGCAGCTCATAGGCGTTGCGGGTGGTTCGTGATCGCATCGGCTGATGCATCAGTTCGAGAACGCCGGGAATCACCTGACGGCCCGCCGGCCGACTGCCGCGGTTGTGGTGGTCGCGGTCTGCGCGGCCCTGCTCGTGGGCTGCGGATCCCGGGCGACCGGGGTTTCGGCGGCCTCCGGCAGTGCCGGGCTGTGCGGGGCGCCGTTGCCGTCGGCGTCCCGCAACGGGCAGGCGTCGCCCGGGCTCGCGCAGGGCGGGGTGCGGATCACGGCCGCCAGTACGGCCTGCGCGGAGTACGAGGTCACCAATCCGGAGGACGAGACCTCTGATGTCACAGCGGTGTTCAGCCGCCTCTCGGCGGCCGGAGGTGCGCTGGACAACGTGACGCAGGTCGTCACCTCGCTCGCTCCGGGGGCCACCGCAAAGGGGCGGATCGAGCTGGACGGGCACGGGCAGGCGCGGCCGGGCGCCGGACCGCTGGTGAAGATCGTCCAGGTCCGCAGTGTGCCCAGCGCCGAGGCCTCGCAGCCGGGCGGCCCCTGCCCGGCCTCGGGCCTGCGGCTGTACGCGGACGACGGCGACGCCGCGATGGGCCTGCGCGTGGTCGGCCTGCACCTGCGCAACTGCGGGACGTCCGCGGTGTCCGTCAACGGCTACCCGAAGCTGCAACTGCTCGACGTGGAGCACCGGCCGGTCGACGGGGTGCGTTTCCTGTCCGGCGGCGCCGGGATCGCCAGCGGCACCGGCGCGGACGACCCGCCGCAGGAGATCGTGCTGCGCCCGGGAGAGGGCGCCCGGTCCACGCTGGTGTGGCGCAACACCGTGGAGGCGGGCAACCCGGTGAACGCCCCGTACGTGCGGGTCCGGACCACCCCTGACGCGGCCCCGGTGATGGTCGTCCCGGAGATCGACCTGGGTACCACGGGGCGGCTCGGCGTCGGCGCCTGGACCAGGGAGGACAGCCGGCCGTGAGCGGGGCGCCGGTGGTCCTCCCCCGGTGTGCTCTCGGGCTCGGAGAATTTTCCACGGAAAATTCTGGTCCCCGACCGCCCCGCCCGGGGGCGGTCCGTCCGGTCGGTCAGCCTGGCCGGTCCGTCAGGTGCCGGGCCAGGTCGTTCACCAGGGTGTCGAGCCAGGAGCGCACGGTGTCCGGGTCGAACAGGTCGGCGTCGTACTCGGCCAGGCCCGCGTAGCCGTCCGCGTCCGGGGTGAGGACCAGGAGGAGGTCGGAGCGGGCCGAGGGGCCCGGCACGTCCTCGACCTCGACGGTCAGGCCGGGGAGGCCGAGGACGGCGGGCGGGGTGCTCTGCACGGTGAGCAGGACCTGCGGGTACGCGTCCGGCAGCCGGACGCCGCGTTCGCGCAGTGGTTCGACCAGCAGGCCGAAGGGGACGGTGGCGTGGTCGAGGGCGGTGGCGATCGCCGTCGCGGCCGTGTCGACCGACGCCCCGAACCCGCCCGGGGAGCGGGTGGGCAGCCGGATCGGGAGGCCGAAGGTGAGCAGGCCGACGACCCGTTCGTCGGCCGGCCGGGTGCGGTTGGCGTGGGAGAGCACCACCAGGGTCTCCGCCGCGCCGCTCAGCTCGCCCAGCAGCCGCGCGAAGGCGGCGAGCAGGACGGCCGAGGCGGTGGTGGAGCGGGCGGCGGCGTAGCGGCCCACCTCCTCGGCCAGTGCCGCGGGGAGGCGGAAGGCGGCCGTGGCACCCCGCCCGGAGCGCTGTGCGGGGCGGGGCCAGGCGGTGGGCAGCTCCGCCGCCGACGCGACGCCGTCCAGGGTCTTGGCCCAGTGGTCGGCGGCCGCGGCGACGGCGGCCCGGGTGACCACGGTCCGCTCCCAGCAGGCGTGGTCGGTCATCCGGCCCGGGTCCTCCGGCAGCCGCCCGTCCGGGCGGTACAGCGTGCCCAGGTCGGCCAGCAGGGTAGCCAACGACCAGCCGTCGACCGCGATGTGATGGAGCGTCAGCAACAGCACCCACGCGTCGTCGGCGGGCCGCAGCAGCCGGGCGCGCAGCAGCGGGGCCGTGGCCAGGTCGAAGGGGCGGTCGCTCTCGGCCCGGGCCGCCTCGGCGAGCGCCGCGTCCCGTGCCCCGGGCGTGAGCGTGCGCAGGTCGGCGACCGGGAGTTGCACCGGGGCGTTCGGCAGCACCTGTTGGAGCAGGCCCAGGTCGGTGTCCCGGTAGCTGGTGCGCAGGCTCTCGTGGCGCCCGGTCAGCGCCGTCAGCGCGGCGGTCAGCCGCTCGGGCTCCAGCGGCCCGCGCAGGACGATCCGCTGGGTGATGTTCCACACCGCCGGGTCCGCCGCCCGGGCGTGCGCCCGGTGCATCCGGCGCTGCGCCACCCCGGCGGGCGCGGCGGCGAGGGCCGTGCCGGAGCCGGTCAGGGTGGCCAGCAGCCGTTCCCGGTGGGCCCGGACGAGCCCGGTGGCCTCCTCGTCCAGCGCGCCGGGCGGGGCCAGGTAGCCGAGCCGGTCGCCGGTGGTGCGCAGGACGATCTCGCGTTCGTCGAGCAGCCGGACGAGCCGGTGCCAGCCATCGTCGACAGGGGTCACAGCGTGCCCTCCTCGTAGGCCGGGGCCTGGCGGTCCTCGGTCTGCGGCTGCTGGGCGGCCATGGCGCGGATGGTCGGGCGGCGGAAGAAGTCCAGGACGCCGGTCCGGATCCCGGTGGCCTCGCGGACCCGGTTCAGCAGCCGGGTGGCGGCCAGCGAGTGCCCGCCGAGGTCGAAGAAGGAGGTCTCCACGCCAGCGGGGCGGCCGAGTTCCTCCTCCCACAGCCGTTGCACGGTGCGTTCCAGTTCGGTGGCCGGGGCGACGGCGGCCCGGCCCGCGCCCAGCGGGAGTGGCTCCGGCAGGGCGGCAACGTCGAGCTTGCCGTGCGCGGTGAAGGGCAGCGCGGCCACCGCGGCCCACAGCCCCGGCACCATGTGCTCGGGCAGCAGGTCGGCCAGGTGGTCGCGGACCCGGGGCAGTTCGGCGGCGGCGCACTGCACGTACCCGGCCAGCATGGTGCCCGTCCCGGTGCGGCGGGCCGTCACGGCCGCGCCGCGCACGCCCGGGACGGAGCGCAGCACGGTCTCGACCTCGCCCGGCTCGATCCGGTAGCCGCGCACCTTGACCTGGCGGTCGGCGCGGCCGAGGTACTCCAGGGTGCCGTCCGGCCGCCAGCGGCCGAGGTCGCCGGTGCGGTAGCGGCGGCCCTCCGGGGTGTCGGTGAAGGCGGCGGCGCTCTCCTGCTCCCGGCCGGGGTAGCCGAGCCCGACCTGGACGCCGAGCGCGTGGATCTCGCCGACCGCCCCGGGCGGGACGGGGCGCCCGGCGGCGTCCAGCAGCAGGATGCGGGTGCCCGGCACCGGGCGGCCGATCGGCGCGTGGTCCGGTCCGTCCGGGGCGACCTCGCCGGCCGTGACGGCGTGGGTCTCGGTGGGGCCGTAGTGGTTGATCAACCGGCAGCCGGGGTTGCGGGCGAGGAAGGCCCGCAGCCCGGGGGTGAGCAGCAACTGCTCGCCGCCCGTGATCAGTTCGCGCAGGTCGGGCACCGGTTCGCCGCCGAGGGCGTCGACCAGCGCGGCCAGCGGGGTGTACGGCAGGTGCAGCCGCTCGGCCCGGGTGGCGCGGACCACGGCGGCCAGCGCCGTCACGTCGTAGCGGGTCTCCTCCTCGATCAGCAGCAGGGTGCCGCCGCCGGCCAGCGTGGTCAGCACCTCCTGGACGCTGACGTCGAACCCGCAGGAGGCGTACTGCAGCGTGCGGGCGGCCGGGTGCTCGGCGACGTTCCAGGCCAGCAGCGCGGACAGGCCGAGGGTGTGCATCAGCACGCCCTTGGGGCGGCCGGTGGAGCCGGAGGTGTACAGCAGGTACGCGGGGGCCTGCGCGGAGGGGGTGGGCAGCGGCGGCAGTTCGGCGGCGGCGACAGCATCGGCCTCGGCGTCCGTCAGGACCGTCGGCAGGGACAGGCCCATCAGGTCCGTGTCCGAGGCGGTGAGCAGTACGGCCGGCGCACTGTCCGCGGCGATCAGCCGGCACCGCTCCGGGCCCTGCAACGGGTCGATCGGCACGTGGACGGCGCCGAGGCGCAGCACGGCCAGCAGCGCGGCCACCTGGTCCACCGAGCGCGGCAGCAGCACGCCCACCCGGCTGCCCTCCCGCACTCCGGCGGCCAGCAGCCGGCCGGCCAGCTCGCCGGCCCGGGCGTGCAGCGTCCGGTAGTCGGTCCCGGTGCCGTCGGCGGCGACCACCGCGAGGGCGTCCGGACGGGCGGCCGCGACGGCGGCCACCGCCGCCAGCGGGTGCGCGGGCGCCGGCTGCGCCTCGGGCCCGCACTCCAGGGCGGGGTCGGCCTGGGCGGCCGTCAGCTCGGCGAGCGGGCGGGCCGGGTCGGCGACGGCGGCGGTGAGCAGCCGCTCGAAGGCGTCGAACAGCCGGTCCACCGTGGCCCGGTCGAACAGGGCCTCGGCGTACTCGACGTGGCAGCGGATGCCGTCCGGCAGGTTGGTGAGGAAGAGCGACAGGTCGAAGGCGGAGCGGTCCACGACGTGGTCCAGCGGGCGGGCCGTCACCCCGGGCAGGTCGAGTTCGAAGACGGCGTGGTTCTCGAACTCGACGAGGACCTGGAAGAGCGGGTTGCGGCTGGTGTCCCGCTGCGGGTTCAGCTCCTGGACCAGGACCTCGAAGGGCAGTTGCTGGTGCTCGTAGGCGTCCAGTGCGCTGGAGCGGACCCGGTCCAGCGCCTCGGCGAAGTCCGGCTCCCCGGACAGGTCCAGCCGCAGCGCCAGCGTGTTGACGAAGAAGCCGACCAGGTCCTCGGTGCCCTCGGTCCGGTTGGCCACCGGGGTGCCCAGCACCACGTCGTCCTGGCCGCCGTAGCGCTGCAGCACCCCGGCGAAGGCGGTGAGCAGCACCATGAACAGGGTCGAGCGGCGGCTGCGGGCCAAGTCCCGCAGGCTGTCGGAGAGTTCGGCGGGAAGTTGACGGACGTGGGAGCGGCCCCGGCCGTCCGGCACCGCCGGGCGCGGCCGGTCGGTCGGCAGGGCCAGCACCGGCAGGTCGCCGCCGAGCACCTTGCGCCAGTACGCGAGGCTCTCGTCGTACGCCCCGGCGGCCACTGCGGCCCGCTCCCGGACGGCTTCGGCGGCCGGGGTGGTGGTGAGCACCGGCAGCCGGGCGGGGCGCTGCTCCCGGGCGGCCCGGTACAGCTCGCCCAGTTCCCGGGTGATCACCACGGTGGACAGGGTGTCGATCACGATGTGGTGCATCGACAGCACCAGGACCTGCCGGTCGGGCCCCGTCTCCAGCATCCGGGCCCGGAACAGCGGGCCCTCGGTCAGGTCGAAGCGGCGGGTGCCCTCGGCGGCGACCAGCGCGGCCACCGCCTCGTGCTCGGGCCCGTCGGCCGCGACCCGCTCCAGCAGCGGGCCCTCGGGCACCGGAAGCACCTGCTGGAACGGTTCGCCGTCCTGCTCGCGGAAGGCGGTGCGCAGCCCGACGTGCCGTTCGACCAGCGCGCGCAGCGCGGTGTCGAGTGCGGCCGGGTCGAGCGGGCCGTCCAGCTCGATGGCCTTGACCTCGTTGTACTGCCCGGTGTCGGGCAGCATCCGGTGCAGGAACCACATCCGCTGCTGCGCGTAGGACAGCGGGGCGCCGCGCTGGGCGGAGCGGCGCAGGGCGTCGATGTGCGGCATGCCGGAGGCCACCTGGTCGGGGGCGAGCCCGAAGTCCACGAAGCAGGCGATCTCGTCCGCGCCGGCCGCCCGCAGCTCGGCCAGCACCGACTGCACGCTCTCCGGGGTGCCGATCAGCGCGCGGGAGGCGCAGTACCGCTCGTAGGCGCGCTCCAGCACGAACTCCAGGTCCTCCTCGCGGGTGTTCTCGAAGTCCAGGGTCAGACCGAGGCTGTTGGCCATCTGCCCGAACAGCGAGAGCGAGGAGCGCAGGTAGTGGCAGAACGGGCGGTACGCCTGCTCGCGGGCGGTGGCGAGGTCGGCGCCCAGGTAGGTGTGGACGAGCACGACCACCCGGCCGGCCTCCGGGTCGAGGCCGTGCTCGGCCCGGGTGCGCCGGTAGAGCGCGACGTTCTCGGCGAGCTGGGCGACGTCCTGGGTCATCAGGTTGGTGATGATGCCCAGGTCGTGCCGGGCGGCCTCGCGGAAGCTGTCCGGGTTGCCGACGATCGCGGTGAACATGGGCGGCTGCTCCTGCAGCGGGCGCGGGTGCAGGGTCACCTCGATCGGTTCCCCCTTGCCGTTACGGCCCCGGTAGGGCTCGCCGCGCCACAGCGCCCGGACGGTGTCGATCTGCTGGTGCATCAGCTCCTTGTGGCCGCCGTAGTTCTCGGGGAAGAACAGGAAGTCGTTGGGGTGCCAGCCGCTGGCACAGCCCAGGCCGACCCGGCCGCCGGACAGGTTGTCGACCACCGACCACTCCTCGGCCACCCGGACGGGGTGGTGCAGCGGCAGGACCGCGCAGCCCGCGTTGAGCCGGATCCGGGTGGTCTCCCGGGCCAGTGCGGCGGCCAGCACCGAGGGGTTGGGGAAGATCCCGCCGAAGGAGTGGAAGTGGCGCTCCGGCAGCCAGACGGCGTGGAAGTCGTGCCGGTCGGCGAAGCGGGCGCTCTCCAGGACGATGCGGTACTTCTCGTCCTCCGGGGAGTCCAGGGGGTAGTCGCCGAAGAAGTAGAGGCTGAAGTCGACGGGGCGCTGCGGGTCGCTGACCGGGTGGTAGGGCGTCCCGGCGGGCTCGGTGTGGCCGGTGGTGCTGGTAGTGCCGGTGGTGCCGGTGCTTGTACGGTCGTCCGCCGCGGGCGCCGGGAGTGCGGCCGCCGAGCGCGGGGCCGGGAGCCGTACCCCGGGCGAGGCCGGGAAGAAGCCGCCGCGCCGCAGGTCGCGCAGCGAGTCGCGGACCGCGTCGGCCACGAACTCCAGGTCGCCGTCGGTGTGCGCGGTGGAGAGGAAGAAGTTGCGCCACTCCCACACGTAGACCCCGCGGGTCAGCAGCTGCGGGAAGAGCAGTTCCATGTCCGCCCGCGGCTCGAACCGGAACAGCGAGCCGAAGTGGGCCAGCCGCAGCGGGAACTCCTCCTCCTCGAAGAACCCGTTGAGGGTCGCGGCCAGCTCGTCGGTGCGGGCGTTCAGCCGCTCCTGCAAGCCGGGGCCAGCCGCCTTGAGGTGGCGCAGCACGGCGCCCGCGGCGGTCATCGCCAGCGGGTGCTGGATGTAGGTGCCGCCGAAGAAGGTGGTGTCCTTGGGCGGGTAGCTGTCGTCCCCGTAGTCCCAGTGGCCGCCGTCGATCCCGTCCAGGATGTCGGCGCGCCCGGCGATCGCGCCGATCGGGTAGCCGCCGCCGAGCACCTTGCCGTAGGTGGAGACGTCCGGGCGCACGCCCCAGAAGCCCTCGGCGCCGCGCAGGTGCGGGCGGAAGCCGGTGAGCATCTGGTCGAAGATGAGCACGATGCCGCGGCGGGCGGTCAGTTCGCGCAGCGCGCGGACGAACTCGACCGGCTGGCGCCCCGGGTGGCGGCTCTGCACCGGCTCGACCAGCACGGCGGCGATCCGGTCGCCGAGCTCCTCGATCACCTGGAGGCTCTCCGGATCGCCGTACCGCAGCACCACGAGGTCGGCGACCGCGCTACCGGGTATGCCGATCGACACCGGGACGGTCTCCCGGTCGGCGCCGCGGCCCACGGTCCGGCCCAGGGTGTGGTCGAAGTGGCCGTGGTAGGAGCCCTCGAACATGACGATCTTGTCCCGGCCGGTGTACGCGCGGGCCAGCCGGATCGCCCCGGCGTTCGCCTCGGTGCCGGAGTTGGCGAACGCGACCCGCTCGGTGCCGGTCAGCTCCGCCAGCAGTTCGGCGGCCTCACCGGTCTCCGGGCCGCGCGGGCCCAGCCGCAGCCCGCCGGCCAGGTGCTCGCGGACGGCATCGGAGACGAACTCCGGGTCGTGGCCGAACAGCAGGACGCCGAAGCCCATGGTGATGTCGACGTACGTGTTGCCGTCGAGGTCCTCCAGGCGGGAGCCCCGGGCCCGGCGGGCGGCGAGCGGGTAGAGCATCTCCTTGGTCGCGGAGCGGAAGCCGACCACGGCGCGGCTGTCCGCGAGGGTGCGCCGGTGGCGGCGGGTGACCGCCTTGGAGGCGGCGGTCCGGGCCGTGAAGCGGGCGACCAGCTCGTCCACGTGGGCGCGCTGCTGCTCGGTCAGGCCGCCGGAGGCCATGCCGGACTCCCGGGAGACGGTCACCCGGGGGCCGTGTACCTGCGGGGTGGGCGGGGTGGCCGGCGCGGGTGCGGGGGCGGCGGCGGCTGGGGTGACGGCGGGTGCGGCGGCGGCTGGGGTGACGGCGGGTGCGGCGGCCGGTGGCAGGGCGACGGGGGCGGCAGCCCCGGGGAGCGCGGGCGGCGCCACCCCGGTTCCGGCCAGCAGGCCGAGCTGGTCGCGCATCAGGTCGGAGAACTGACCGAGCAAGGCGAGCTGGCGCTCGATCAGGCCGGTGCCGTCGGCCACCGGGGCGAGCGCGGACGGCGCCGCGGGCACGGACGGGACAGGCGGGACGGGCGGGACGGGCGGAGCAAAGTGGACGGGCGGCGCGATCACCTGGGGCGAGGGTGCGGGAGCCGGTATCGGTGCCGCTTCCGGGGTGGGAACAGGGGCGGCGGCAGGGACCGGTGCCGGAGCCGCCGCCGCCGGCTCGGGTGCGGCGGCCGGCAGCAGCGCGTCCCGGACGGCGGGCTCCAGCCGGCCGGCGATCAGCCCGGCCAGCCGGGCCGGGGTGTCCGCCGCCTCGAACAGTTCGCGCATCGAGACCCGTACCCGGAAGGTCCGCTCCAGGTCCCGGATCATGTTGATCATCGAGAGCGAGTCGGCTCCGAGGTCGAAGAAGGGCTCGTCGGCTCCGACCGACCCCTCGTCGTGGCCGAGCTGGCGGGCCGTCTGCTCCAGCACCTGGCGCAGCACGGCCTCCTCGGCCAGTTGCTCGGGGCTCGCTGCGGGCGCCGATACGGGCGTCACTGCGACGGGCGCCGGGCCGGGCGCCGACGCGGCCTCGGGTACGGCCGACGGCGGAACGGGCTGCTGGGGCGGCGGTGCCTGGTGCATGGCGGAGTCCTCGGTGGTCGGCCGGTCGGGGGCGGTGAACCAGTGGCGGCGGCGCTGGAAGACGGTGGTCGGCAGGGGCACGCGGCGGGCCGGGCCGTCCGGCCAGTCGCGGGCGGCGGCGAAGCGCGCCCAGTCGAGCGGGACGCCGTGGGACCACAACGCGGCGGCCGCGACGCCGAACTGCCGCTCCGGCGGTGCGCCGCGCCGGGCGCCGGCCACGAAGTGGCGGTGCGGCAGCTCCCGGCGGCCCATGCCGGTGAGCGTCGAGTGCGGGCCGAGCTCCAGGAAGAGCTCGTGGCCCTGCCCGTCCAGGGCGGCCAGGACCAGGTCGAAGCGCGCGGTCTCCCGGGTCTGCCGGACGAAGTAGTCGGGCGTGGGCACGGTGCCGGGGGCCAGCACCTCGCCGCCCAGGTTGCTCACCAGCGGTACGGTCAGCGGCCGCAGGCGCAGCCGGGCGAGCTGCTCACGGAACGGGTCGAGCACCGGGTCGAGCAGCCGGGAGTGGAAGGCCCGGTCGGTGGCGAGCCGTTCGGTGGTCACACCGTCGGCGGCCAGCACGGCCTCGGCTGCCGCGATCTCGCGCGGCGATCCGGCCAGCACGCACTGGCCGGCGCCGTTGACCACCGCCAGCTCCACCCCGGGCAGCCAGTCGCCGAGTGCGGCGAGCCGCTGCGGGCCGGCCATCACCGCCGTCATGGCGCCGGGCTCGGTCGCCCGGTGCATCAGCCGTCCGCGCACCGCGGTGAGGAACATCCCGTCGGCGAGGTCGAGCGCGCCCGCCGCGTGGAAGGCCGCGTACTCGCCGGCGCTGTGCCCGGCGACCGCGGCCGGACGCAGCCCGAGCTCCTGCCAGAGCCGCAGGTAGGCCGCTTGCAAGGCGAACAGCGCGGGCTGCGCCGCCTCGGTGGTCCAGGCGTCGTCGGCGCCCTCGGGCACGGCGTCGAGCAGCAGCGGCAGCAGCGGCTCGCCCCAGGCGTCGCGGTGCAGCCGGTCGCACTCGTCCAGCACGGCCCGGAAGACCGGGAAGGCGCGGTGGAGTTCGGCGGCCATGCCCCGGTACTGGGCGCCCTGGCCGGTGAACAGCAGCACCGGCTGCACGTCGCCGCGCCGGGCCTCGCGGTGAACGGGTACGGCGCCGGAGGTACGGCCCGCAACGGGCACGGCACCGGAGGTACGGCCCACAACGGGCAAGGCGCCGGAGGCGCGGCCCGCCAAGTGGGCCTCCAGGCCCCGGCGCAGCTCGTCGGGGTCGGCGCCGGTGACGGCGAGGCGGTGGCGCAGCGCGCGGCGGCCGCCGCCGAGGGTGAGCGGCAGGTCGCCGGGGGCGGGGGCGGGCCCGGTGGCCAGCCGGTCGCGGAGCAGGCCGGCCAGGGCGGTCAGGCCCTGCTCGGTGCGGGCAGACAGCGGCAGCACGGTCGGGGCGGGGCGCGGGTCGGCGATGCCGGGCGCGGCTGGCGCCTCCTCCAGCACCAGGTGGGCGTTGGTGCCGCCGACGCCCAGCGCGCTGACCCCGGCCCGGCGCGGGGTGGGGCCGGCCGGCCAGTCCCGGCGCTCGGCGGAGAGCCGGAACGGGCTTCCGTCCAGCTCCAGCGCGGGGTTGGGGCGGCTGAAGTTGACCAGCGGCGGGATCGTGCCGTGCCGCAGCACCAGCAGGGCCTTGATCAGCCCCGCCATTCCCGCGCAGGTGTCCAGGTGGCCGATGTTGGGCTTCACCGAGCCGAGCGAGCAGAAGTCGGCGGCCTCGGTGCGGGCGCGGAACGCCTGGGACAGCGCCCGGAACTCGATCGGGTCGCCGAGCGGGGTGCCGGTGCCGTGCGCCTCGATGTAGCCGACGCTCTCGGCCGGCACCCCGGCCAGGTCCAGGGCCCGGCCGACCACGGCCGCCTGCCCGTCCACGCTGGGCGCGGTGTAGCCGACCTTGAGCCCGCCGTCGTTGTTGACGGCCGAGCCGAGGATCACGCCGTGCACGGTGTCGCCGTCCGCCAGCGCCCGGTCCAGGCGCTTGAGCAGGACGGCCGCGACGCCGTTGCCGCCGACCGTGCCGCCGGCCGCCGCGTCGAAGGCCCGGCAGGCGCCGTCCGGGGAGAGGATCGACCCCTCCTCGTAGCGGTATCCGGCGGCTTGCGGGGTGTGCAGGGCGGCGGCCCCGGCCAGCGCCAGGTCGCAGTCGCCCGCCAGCAGCGACTGCACCGCGAGGTGCACCGCGACCAGCGAGGTGGAGCAGGCGGTCTGCACGCCGATCGCCGGCCCGGTCAGGCCCAGCCGGTAGGCGACCCTGGTGGCGGCGAAGTCGGCCTGGTTGCCGATCGCGGTCTGCAGCGCGGCCACCGGCTCGGCCGGGTCGGCGGTGGCGGCCAGGGTGTGCTGGTAGTAGTTGCGCAGCGCGTACAGGGTCATCCCGGTGCCGGCGAAGACCCCGACCCGGCGGCGCGGGTCCGGGGCGTCGTAGCCGCCGTCCTCCAGGGCCTGCCGGCAGATCTCCAGCAGCAGGCGCTGCTGGGGGTCCATCAGCGCCGCCTCGGTGCCGCTGATGCCGAAGGCCTCGGCGTCGAAGTGGTCGGTGTCCGGCAGCGCGCCGGTCACCGGGACGAAGTCGGGGTGGCGGTACTCCGCCGGGCGCAGGCCGGCCGCCGCCAACTCGTCCTCGGTGAAGCGGGTGGTGCTGCGGACGCCGTCGACGATGTTGCACCAGTACTGTTCGGGGGTGTCGGCGCCGGGGAAGCGCAGGGCCAGGCCGACGATGGCCACCCGGCGGTCGCCGCCGTCGGGGCCGCCGTCCCGGCCGTCGGGCGCGGCGGTGGCGGCCGTGGCTGCGGTGGACGCGGTGGACGCGGTGGGCGCTTCGGTCAGGTGCGCGATCAGGGCGTCCACGGTGGGGTGCCGGAACAGCTCGGTGGGCGCCGGGGGCGCCGGCAGGACGGCACCGAGCGCGCCGTGCACCCGCATCAACTGGAGCGATCCGATGCCGAGTTCGGCGAGCGGGCGGCCAGGGTCGAGTGGGGTGTCGAGGACGGCCTCGAAGGCGTCCATGACGGCCCGGCGCAGCTCGGCGGTGGCAGGGGTGGCGGCGGTGGCAGGGGTGGGGGCGGCGTGGGCAGGACTGCCAGGGCCAGGCGGTACGGCTGCGGCCGGTGCGGTGGCCCGCTCGTCGGCCGGCCGTGCGGCGGGCGCTTCGCGGACCGGTCGCGGTGCGGTGGCCAGCAGGCGGCGGCGCGCGGCGGGGGCACTCGGGTCGGGCCCGGCGTACCAGCGGCCCGGGGCGGCGGCCAGCAGCAGCGAGGCGAGTCGGCGGCCGTGCGCGGCGCTCAGCACGGCGATGCCCCGGTCGGCGGCGGCCTGCTCGTGGTCGGTGGCGCGGTTCATGCCGACCCCGCTCCACAGGCCCCAGGAGATCGTCCAGGCCGGGGCCCCGGTCTCCCGGTGCAGCCGGTCGACGGCGCTCTCCAGGTAGCGGTTGGCGGCGGCGTACGCCGTGGAGCCGACGGCCTCCTGGAAGCCGACCATCGAGGAGAAGCCGACGAACTGGGCGCCGGGCCGCTTCCGGACCAGCTCGACGAGGTGGTCCGTGCCGGTCGTCTTGGCGCGCACCGCCTCGCGCCAGTCGTCGGGGCCGGTGTCGGCGAGCAGCGCGAGCCGGTAGCTGCCGGCCAGGTGGAACACGCCGTCCAGCGGTGCCTGCCAGTCCCGTTCGGCCTCGGCGACCACCGCCGCCAGCTGCTCGGGGTCCGTCACGTCGGCGCGGCGGTAGTCGACCCGGCCGCCGTAGGAGGACAGCCGGTGCAGCGCGGCGCGGCGCTCGGCCGCCTCGGCGGTCGGCGCGTCCAGGTCGGTGCGGCCGATCACGAGCAGCCGGGAGCCGTGGTCGCGGAGCAGGCCGGGCAGCAGCTCGGCGGCGATCCCGCCGAGGCCGCCGGTGACCAGGTAGCGGGCGCCGGGGGTGAGCAGTGAGCAGCCCTCGGTTGCGGTCACGGCGTCGGGCCCGCTTACGGTCTCGGCCGGTCCCAGCCGGGGCACCCACGGGCGACCCTCGCGCCAGGCGCACTCCGGCTCCGGCCGGGGCTCGGCCAGCAGGGCGAGCAGCGCGGTGGCCTGCTCGGCGGCCGGTGCGCCCGCCGGCAGGTCGATGTGCCGGGCGGCTGGCACCAGTTGCTCGGCCCGGGCTCCGGCGGTCAGCGCGGCCGTCAACTCCGCGGTCGGGTCCGGGAGTTCACCGGGCAGCACGGCATGCAGCCCGGCGCTGACGGTGACCAGCTCGCCGATCGGCGGCCGGCCGGCCAGGGCCCGCAGCAGGGCGAGCAGCGCTTCGTCCCGCGCCGCCGCGTCCGAGGGCCGCGGCGCGTCCTCGGGCCCCGCGCCCCACAGGTGCACCACCCGCGCGGGGCGCTCCTCGCCGAGCGCCCGCAGCCACTCCCCCGGGTCGGTGGTCGGCGGCCGGTCCACCACCACGGCCTGCGGCAGGGCGGCGCGCAGCGCCTCGGCGAGGGTGCCGGGTCCGGCGGGGCCGAGCAGCAGGGTCGGCCCCTGCGGAGCGCCGTCGCCCGGAGCCGTACGGGCCTCCGGCACCGGGCGGGGTTCCCAGGCGAGTCGGCGCACACAGTCCGGCAGGGTCCGGGAGTTGGCCTCCGCCAGGTCCAGGGCGACGAGGTGCTCGTCGAGTTCGCCGTCGAGCAGCCGCCGGCGCAGCGCGGTGCGCTGGATCTTGCCGCTGGTAGTGCGCGGGAACTCCGACGGCGGCACCGGCAGCACCAGGGCGGGGGCGGGCTGTCGGCGGGCGGCCAGCAGCAGCCGGATCTCGGCGGCCACGGGCGGCGCGGGGGCGTCCTGGTCGTTCGGCACGTAGACGACCACCAGTTGCTCGGTGCCGGTGCGGTCGTCCGGGACCCCGAAGGCGGCGACGTGCCCGGAGCGCACCCCCGCCACCGAGGCCACCACGTCCTCCAGCTCGTGGCAGAAGTAGTGCACCCCGTTGACGATGATGATCTCCTTGCGACGGCCCGTGAGCACCACCTCCCCATCGGCGAGGAAGGCCAGGTCTCCGGTGTCGAACCAGCCGTCGCCGACGAAGGACTCCCGGTCGGCGGCCGGGTTGTTCAGGTAACCGGGGGTCACCCGGCCGGAGTTGACCTGGAGCCGGCCGACCCAGTGCTCGGGCAGGGCCCGGCCGTCCTCGCCCGCCACCCGCATCCGGGTGCCGGGCGCGGGGCGTCCCATGCTGAGGAAGCCGGTGCCGCGCTCGTGCGAGGCCGGGTCTGCGGGCTCCAGCCGGCCGCTCAGCGAGTCGGTGCGCACCAGGCGGCGGGCGCCGTCCTCGTGGTAGCGCTTGTAGGTGATCACGGTGCAGGTCTCGGCCATGCCCCAGCCGAGCAGGACGTGGTCCGCGCGAACGCCGAACGGCCCGGTGGCGGCCAGGAATTCGTCCAGTACCGCTTCGGTGCACTGCTCCCCGGCGTTGATCAGCGACTTGAGCGCGGAGAGGTCCCAGTGCCGGCCGGGACCGGCGGCCCGGACCGCCTCGGCGACCAGCCGGAAGCCGAAGTTGGGCGACCAGGAGTGCGCGCCCCGGTAGCGCTCCAGCGTGTCCAGCCAGACCAGCGGGTCGGCGAGCACCAGTTCGGTGGGCACCTGCACCTGGTCGGCGGCCAGCGCCACGTCCCGCAGGTGGAACATCAGCAGCCCGGCGACGTGGTCCAGCGGCAGCCAGTTGACGGTGACGTCCTCGGGCGAGCTGCCCTGGGAGGCGGCGCCGGCCACGTACTCCAGGATGCCGCGGTGGGTTATCTGCACCGCCTTGGACCGGCCGGTGCTGCCGGAGGACAGCTGGAGGATCGCGACGTCGCCGGGGTCCGGAGCGTGCTCGGCGCCGGGCGCGCCGATGGTGCCGGTGTCGGGCACGCCGATGGTGTCGGGCGCGGCGCCGGTGTCGGTGGCGACACCGGTACCGGCGGGCCGGTGGTCGACCGCGATGACCCGCAGCCCGGGCGCCGGGTAGAGCTCCCCGAGCCGCGCCAGGCCCGCCACCGCCGGGCCGCAGGCGAGCACCGGCGGCTCCTCCAAGGTCTGCCAGGCGTGCCAGAGCTTCTCCAGTACGGGGTTGCGCTCGTCGTAGGCCGGCGGCCGGGCCACCGTGACCGGCTGTACCCCGCCCAGCAGGCAGGCCCACAGGGTGGGGAAGTAGCGCTCCGGGTCGGGGACTTGGAGGATCACCCGGTCGCCCGCCCGCAGTCCGGCGGAGGTCAGCAGGGCGAGGGTCTCCCGGGCCTGCTCCAGCAGTCGGCGGTAGGTGAGCCGGGTCGCCCCGCCGTCGGCCCGGACCAGGTGCAGGCCGCGCCCGGGGTGCCGCTCGGCGGCGCGCAGCAGCGCCTCGGGCAGCGTCCGGGGCGCGTCCGGCGCCGAGTCGGGCAGCGGGGCGCCGACCGCCTCCGTCCCGGTGCCCTCGGGGGCGGCCGTCGGGCCGTCCGGGGCGGGGCCCGCCGCCGTCCCGGCGTCGCCGAACGGCCGCCAGTGTGCGGTGAGTTCGCGCAGGTGGCGCAGGGCGGGCCCGGGTTCGGCGGGCGGCCGGGCGGCGGCGGCCGCCAGTGCGGCGCGGTCGGGCTCGCCCTGCGGGGTGCGGACGATGCCGTCCAGGAGGTGCACCTCGGCGCTCGGGTCGGCGTCCAGCAGGGCCGCGGCGGCCCGGCGGCGCAGCGCGGCGGTGTCGGTGTCGGCGGCGGGCACCAGGTAGGCCAGCAGCCCGCGGCGGCCGTCGGCGCGCTCGACCGGCAGCAGCGCGCAGTCGGCGACCTCGGGACGCAGCAGCAGCCGGGCCTCCAGGGCACGCAGCCGGGCGCGGTCGGGACCGGTGGAGCTCATCAGGTACGGCACCTTTCGGATCGGTGCCGGGGCGCGCGGGTACGGACCGCCCCGGGGTACGGAGGGTGAGCGGATCAGGCTGGTGCCTGCGGCGCGGTGGCGCCGGCGGATCCGGTGGCGCGGTGCTTGTGATGGGGTGCTTGTGAGGGGGTGCGTCGGGGTGACTGCGGCGGGGTGGGGGGTTCAGCGTTTGCGGGACCGGGCGACCACGACCAGGAAGCCGAGCGCCAGCACGATCGGGACGGCGTGCGAGACGCCGACCACGGTCAGCGGGCTGAGCAGCGCCAGCAGCGATCCGCTCAGCAGCATCCCGGTGCCCATGCCGACGTTCTCGGCGGAGGCCAGCAACCCGAAGGCCTGGCCGCGCCGTTCGTCGGCGAGGGCCTGGATCCGGGTGGTGTACGAGATCTCGGTGAAGCCGTCGCCGAGCCCGGCGCCGATCGCCGCCAGCAGGAACAGCGGGGTCGGCAGCCCGGTGAAGACCAGGATGAAACAGCCGGACATCAGACAGGTGCCCAGGGCGAAGGCGCGCTCGCCCGGTTCGATGCCCCGGCGCAGCAGGAGCCGGGAGACCAGTTGCTGGGCGCCGAGGTTGCCGACCGCCCAGGTGGCCCAGAACATGCCCAGCAGCGCGGCCGGGTTGCCGGGAGAGTGCTGGTTGGCGAAGACCGGCAGGCTGATGTTGTGCGCGGCCGAGCCGAAGGCGTCCAGCAGCCGGATCGCCGCCATCGCGCCGACCACCGGGGCGGCCCGCAGGACGATCAGCGCCTGCCACCGGCTCCCGCGCCGCTTCGTCCCCCCGGCGAAATCGGCGGGATCGGCGGGATCAGCCGGTTCTGCGGCGGGCTGCTCGGCGGGCTCGGCCCGGGTGCGCAGCGGCAGCCGGAGCACCACCGCCGCGAACACCAGGAAGCTGGACGCGTCGATGAGCAGCGCCGCGCGGAACCCGGCCCAGGCCACCACCACGCCGGCGGAGGCGAAGCCGAGCACCATGGCGGCCGAACGGCAGCTGGCCATCAGGCTGTTGGCACGGGCCCGGCGCTCGGAGCCGACCATCTCCGGGATGCTGGTCCGCAGCGCGACGGCGCACACCGCGGCCGCGCCGCCGAAGACCAGCGCGAGCGAGTAGAGCACCGGGATGCGCGCGGGGACGGGCGCGAGGGCCACCACGACCAGGGCCAGCGCCTGGGCCAGCGCGCAGCCCGTCATCAGCCGCCGCCGGTCGGTCCGGGCCACCAGACGCCCGGAGACCAGCCCGCCGACGAGGCCGCCGGTCAGTCGGATGATCAGGTACCCGGCCGTGCCGAGCGCGTTCCCGGCCGCCTCGTAGGCGAACAGGCTGAGCGCCACCAGGTCGAGCTGGCTCCCGTACGTGGACAGGGCGTCGCCCAGTGCCAGCCGGTAGAACACCCGGGGCAGCTTGTCGGCGCTCTGGTGCGGTACTTGCTGTGCAGTGTCCGGCACCGGTCCCCCAGGCACGCCGTGTCGGTCGGTTCAGTGTGACATTGCACCGCAATCTAGGGGTGATCCCCGCAGTAGATCAAGGCCTTGATCGCCCACTTGTCCAAAAGATCGCAAAATCGGCCGACCACGAGCCATCTTTCCGGCCAGACTGGCAAGTTGGTGCCGGTACGCCCTACCGCCCGACGGGTGGGATCACTCCTTCAAGTGAAGATCGAAAACCGCTCAGGCGTTCTGACCGACCATCACCAGATGATGCATTCACAACGCGTCGCTCGGCGCTCCGATGGCCAGGCGCGGCAGGACTGGGACCTGCTTCGGGGCGCACTGCCCGAGGCACGCGGCGTGTTCATCTCCCTCGACACCCCGCGCACCGTGAAGGCCAAGGCCGAGTACGCCCGTGCCAAGAAGCTCGGCGGCCTCTACGCCTGATGGCGAAGAACCGGCGTGCCGCCTGCCGGAGGGCACGCCGGTGACCAGATGTCCTCGTCTTGGTGGGACCGTCTCGTCTACTGTCCTTCGGCCAGTTCGCCGTTGGCTGCCGTGCTGTCCGGCGGCGGCGTGTCTGCGGCCGCCCGGGGACGGTCGGGAAGCAGGTGCGTGGCAGGCAGCGGGGTGCGCCCGCCGGAGGCGTCGCTGGTGAAGGGGATGACGCCCGATCCGCCGGGGAACTCGCCGGTCACGTAGTAGTCCGTACGGAACCCGAGGGACGCCTGGGTGCTGAGGGTGCTGCCATCGGCGCGGATGGGCGTGAGTTCGTGCTGCTCCATCCACAGGCAGCCGGTGCTGCGCGGCGGAATGACGAGCCCGCGTTCCTTGCTCTCCTGGGCCATGGTCGACACGTTGCGGCGGGTTTCGTAGCCCAGTTCGATGGAGGCGGAGACGGAGGCGGTGGTGGTGACACTGGCGCCCATGCCGAACGGCTTGGCGGACACCTCCACACCGACCGACGCGCCCACGGTGATGCCCGTGGCCACGCTGAAGGAGAAGCCCGCCTCCCGGGTGACCCCCGTGGTGACCGTCTGCGACTCCGTCTGGGCCGCGGTTCCGGCGACGTTGTCGCGGAACAGGACGAGATCGAAGATCCGGTGGCGGCGGATCCGGTAGAACGGCGAGTTCTGGATCCGCCAGGCCGTGGTGCGGCTGGGGTCGTCGACCAGGACGTAGGGCACGGTCACGGTGCGGTCGTTCACCCTCGTCTGCGCCGGCGGCCTGGCGGGCGACGTCAGGACCGGGATGCCGGGGTTGTTCCCGCGTTGCACGGCAGCGGGCAGATCCAGGATCCAGGTCGTGGGCGTGGGGTTGGGCCGCCCGGCGACGCGCACGGCGGTGAACCCGCCCACGGGCAGGAACAGGCGCTCGTCAAGGTCCCCGTCCGGGTACGGCGGAGTCACCACCGACCACAACCGCGTCCCGGCGTGCTCGAACAACTGCTCGCCGACTTCGCCCTGACGCGCGTAGGTCTGCCCGTTGTGCACCTGCCTGATGCACACGCCGGCCTCCAGCGGGGGCTGTGCGGCGGAGGCGCAGTCGCTCAGGGCGACGTACCCCGGCGGAGGTATCGGCCGCCAGATCGCGGAGGCCACGCTGCCCGCATACTCGGGAACAACCGGGAGATCACCGACCCGTTCCCACCTCACAGCCGATCGCAGCAGGCTCCCGTCGGTGGAGCGGTCCCGCAGCATCAGCGACCCCGTGTCTCCGAGGTTCGCCCCGTTCGAGAACTGGAATCCTGCGGCCCGCCAACCGGCCTGCCCCACGGTACCGGCGACGATCCGACGGTGGTTGCTCGCTGGTGCCACTGCGGGTTGGAGCCTTGTCGGCCAGGCCATCCGAACGCTCGTGGTGTAGTGCAGTTCCAGATCGCCGTAGCGTTGAGTGATCACACAGACTCCTTCGCGCGGAGGACGACTGCCATGCGGTCTCGTCCAGACCGTACTGCCCCGGCCACCGCCCCGAAGAGGGACAAACAGGCCATCAACACAACAGGCCTGCGGGGGCCCGCGCCCCGAGGACCACATGGTGGCCTGCGGCGGTGAGACGCCTCGCGGTGGCCTCGGCGGCCGGGGTGGACGGGTGCGTCATGTTCAGCCCTTCGAGACGTCGACGGCCGCGTCGTGCGGCGGCCGGTGCCGTCGGCATGGGTCCGATCGCGCACAGGCGGCAGGACGGGTCTTCCCGGGCACGCCGCTCCCAGGATCCGCCCGGAGGATTCGGCGGCATACGACCCCCGGCCTGAGCGACGACGAACTTCGACGTGGCCACGGGCCCTGAACGATCCGCTCCAGCGACGATGCCTGCTTGCCCGTCAGCCCCGCACGGGTGGGAGGGTATGACCATCGCACTCGTACAACGGAGGAGCACCCCCGGCATGTCCGTCATCCACCACACCACCCTCCAGCCGAGCAAGCTGGAGCTGCTCGCCTCCTGGCTCCCCTCCCGCCCCTGGTACCGCGGCGGCGCGGGCGCCCCGGACCTGGCCAAGGCCGGCGGCTTCCGGCTGGACGACCCCCAGGGCGAGGTCGGCATCGAGTTCATCGTGGTCACCGACACCTCGGGCCCCGCCCCCGCCACCTACTTCGTCCCGCTCACCTACCGCGGCGCCCCGCTCGACGGGGCGGAGCACGCGCTCGTCGGCACCATGGAGCACGGCGAGCTGGGGCGGCGCTGGGCCTACGACGGCTGCCACGACCCGGTGCTGGTCGCCCAGTTGTCGGCCCTGATCGAGGGCCGGGCCCAGGCCCAGGACCAGAACATCAGCGACACCCCCGACCTGGAGGTCACCCGCTCCTACCGCGGCGACACCCCCCTGAGCCCCACCCCCGCCGACGACGACCAGGAGGGCACCGAGCTGACGGCACCCCGGGGCATGACCCTGCGCCTGCACCGGGTGCTGCACCCCGCCGCCGACGACGCGACCCTCCCCGCCCCGGAGACCGCCGGCCACCTCGGCGGCGCCTGGCAGCTGCCCGACGGCACGCGCACACGGGGCCTGTTCGCCGTCCTGCACACCGCCCCGCGCGCCTGACCTGCGCCCTGTCCGCCCACGTTCCCCAGACCGATCCGCCGAGCCGGGCCCGGACCGCCCGGGGCACCGCCCTGCGCCGGGAGGCGCCCGCAGCGGCTCCCGCCGATACTGGCCGGGGCGCCCGGGCCACGTACGACCCGCGGGACGCCGCATGGACCACGGTCGCCGCCGCCCCCGACCCACCTGCGGGCCTGACCGGCCCGGACCCGACCGCTGGGAGGTCACCGTGAACGGTCCCGTCGCCGTGGACGGTCCCGTCGTCGCGGGCTTCGACGGTTCGCCGGAGAGCCTCGCCGCCACCGCGTGGGCCGCCCGGGAGGCGCTGCGCCGCGGGCTCGCCCTCGAACTCCTCCAGGCCTGGCCCTGGCCCAAGCGGGACTCGGTCGGCACCAACGAGGTGTACAACCGCAGCCGGGACGCCCTGGCCGCCCGCGAGGCGGAGCTGCGCGCCACGCACGCCGGCCTCCAGGTCTCCTCCCGCCAGGTCCCCGACGACCCGGCCAAGGCGCTGGTGACCGCCGGCCGGACCTCCGCCGTACTCGTGCTCGGCTCCCGGGGGCTGGGGCCCGTGCGCGGCTTCCTGGTCGGCTCGGTGAGCCAGGAGGTGCTGCGCCGGGCCACCTGCCCGGTGGTGTTGGTCCGGGCCGGTGAGGGCGAACAGGGCGCCGCCACCGACCCCGTCCTGGTGGGCGTCGACCTCGCACATCCGCCGGACGACGTCCTCGCGTTCGCCTTCGAGGCGGCCGCCCACCGCTCGGCCCCCCTGCGGATCGTCCACGTCTGGGCGCCACCGGCCGGCAGCGAGTACATGGCGTTCGACGCCATCGGAGGGCTGGAGAAGGAGCTGTCCGCCTCCGAGCGGAAGCAGTTCGCCGACGTCCTGGCCCTCTGGCTGGCCCGCTACCCCCAGGTGACCGTGACGTCCGAACTCGTCCGGGGCAACGCCGCCATCGTCCTGGTGGAAGCGTCGGAGACGGCCCGGCTGGTCGTCCTCGGCCGCCACGTCCGGCGGTTGCCTCTCGGCGCGCACCTCGGCCCGGTGGCGCACGCCGCGATCCACCACGTCCGCTGCCCGGTCGCCGTCGTCCCGGACGCCTGACCGGCCGCAGCAGCCGCCCCAGGCCCTCATCCGTCCAGGTGAGCGGGGCCGACGCCGCTCACAGCCCGCCGGCACCGTCGATGACGAGGAGCACCCCGATCACGGCGAGGACCACAGCGGTGACGGTGCTGTTATGGGTCTCCAACCAGGTCCTGGCCCTGCCCAGCGGAGTGAGGACACGCTCCCCCCGCGCGATGTGGAGCAGCAGGGGAAGCACGACGGTGGAGACGGCGAGCGCGGTGAACACCGCCACGGCGATGACCGTACGGGGCGGACCCAGTTCGGCGGAGCCGATGGTCAGCCCTGCCGCCGCGGACAGCAGGATGGTCTTCGGGTTGGCCCCCGACAGCAGGAGCCCCAGCCGCAGGGCCTTGGCCGGCGTGGCGTCCGTGAGGCTCCGCATCCAGGCCGGGGTCCCTTTCTTGCCGCCGGAGAGCCACTGCCGCCCGGCGAGCAGGACGAGGACCGCGCCGAGGACGACTTTGGTCCAGGACGCCCAGGTCGGGGTCTCCTCGCGGGTCTCGATGACGGCCGCGAGTGCCGTGAACGCGGACGCCGCCACGAGGATTCCGGCCGCCCACCCGGCCAGGAAGGCTCCGGCCGTGGCCCTGGGCCGGGGAGTGAACAGCAGGAGGAGCGCCGGCACGATCGGCAACGGCGACAACGCGATGGCCAGGGCCAGCGGCGCCACCTCGCTCAGCACGACGTTCACGGACCACCTTCCTCCCGCCGCTGCACAGGGCCCGGGCGGCCTGGTCGACCTCAATTCTCCCGCCGGACGGGCTCCGGCGCCCGCAGTCCCGGGCGGGAACGGTCACCTGGCCGCACCCCGGGGCCGGCCCCGGCCGACGGAGCCGCACGGAGCCGCGCGGAGCGGGCGGTCAGGCCGCCGGCCAGTTGCGCAGCAGTGCGTCGAGGGCGTCGAGGATGCGCGCCCAGGTGTCCTCGGTGCCGCGCGGGGTGTGCTGGAAGCTCCCGGCCCGTTCCAGGGCGACGTAGCCGTGGAAGGTGCTGCCGAGCAGCCGGACGGCGTCGGTCTCGTCGGGTTCCGCGAGGTCGTAGCCGCGCAGGATCGCGCGTGTCATCTGCGAGTGCCGGACGCCGGCGCTGGCGCGCGCGGTCTCGGGGTCGAGTTCGAGCTGCGCGGCGGCGTAGCGGCCGGGGTGTTCGCGGGCGTAGTCGCGGTAGGCGTTGGCGAAGGCGGCCAGGGCGTCCTTGCCGGCGCGTCCGGCCAGGGCGGCGGCGACCCGGTCGGCGAGTTCCTCGAGTGCGAGCAGGGCGATCCTGGTCTTGAGGTCGTGGGAGTTCTTGACGTGCGAGTACAGGCTCGCGTCCTTGACGCCGAAGTGTCGTGCCAGCGCCGAGACCGTGACCTTGTCGAAGCCGACCTCGTCGGCCAGTTCTGCTCCTGCCCGGGTGAGTCGTTCCGCGTTCAGTCCTACGCGCGCCATGGCCTTCCCTCCGATCGACTGAGGCCATTATACATTTGCCTAATAGTCCTAGGTAATTTACGTTGGATCCTATGAAGCCGTTGACCGAGCAAGAGATCCGTGCCGCCTTCGTGAACTGCACCAAGGGCGAGGCGAAGCGACTGCACATCCCCCGCGACCTGGCCGAACAGCCCTGGGACGACCTGGACTTCCTCGGGTGGCGCGACCCGCAGGCGCCCGATCGCGCCTACCTCGCCGCCGAGTCGGACGGCCGCGTGGTGGCGGTCGCGCTGCGCTCCTCCGGCGCCGCCTCCTGGCAGGCCCGCCGCAGCATCTGTTCGCTGTGCGTGACCACCCACACCGGAGGCGTCTCGCTGCTGGTCGCGCCCCTGGCCGGGAAGGCCGGCAAGCAGGGCAACTCCGTCGGCGCCTACATGTGCAGCGACCTCGCCTGCTCGCTCTACGTGCGCGGCAAGCGGGAGACCGGCACCCGGCTGCACGAGTCGCTCACCGTCGAGGAGAAGATCCGACGCACCGCGGCCAACCTCGCCGCCTTCGTCGCCAAGGTCACCGTGTGAGCCGCGGCGGCGCGTCACCCCGGGACGTTGTCCTCGCCCTGCGCCGGCTCCTCGCATCACCGGACACCGGGCCCGCTGCGGCGGGCCCGGTGTCCGCCTGAGCCGCACCTCACCCACTCCCCGGGATCAGGACTTCCGGCAGCCGTTGCGAGCCGCCAGGGCCCCACCGCCCACGGGCCGGTGCCGGTACTACATGCAGGCACCGGGGTAGGGGTTGGGCTGGTGTCCGGTGGTGAGGGGGGTTGCGGTGGTGGCGGCCGTGTCGAGGGTGTGGAAGAGGGCGCGTGCGGCGGCGCCGGTCACGGACATCTGGGTGGCGGCGGTGAGTTCGCTGCCGGTCATGGGGTTGCGGCCGGCCTGGACGAGGGCGGTCACGCCGTCGGCGCCGAAGGCCTTGACGGTGCCTTCGAGGTCGAACACCGGGATGGTGGTGGCACCGAGGCCGGTGAGCATTCTGATGTCGTTGACGACGGTGGTGAGGTTGTCGTACGGCGGGATCCCGGTATTGCCGATGGTGACCTGTCCCGCAGTGCCGAAGTAGCGCTGGATGTCGGCGAAGTAGGACGCCACGTAGCCGGATCCCAGGTCGATGCCGAAGGCACGGTAGGCCTGAAGGAAGTACTGGTCGTAGCCGGTCGGCGGGAACGCCGTGATGCCGAGCGCGGCCTGCAGGGCGATGCTGCCGTTGTCCAGGTCGTCCAGCGCGTAGGGCACGGGCGAGCCCGAGATCCGCATCCCGTTCTGGTGCGCCCAGGCGATGGTGTCGGCGTAGGTGTGGATCGCGCGGCACTGTGCGGCGGGGTCGAGGCTGTTGGCGTTCAGCAGGGCGTTGAAGCCGGTCAGGTCCTTCTGGGTGAGGGCCTGGGCCACGGCCTGGTCGCCGGTGGGGGATTCCAGGTCGAGTACGGCCTGGGAGAACTGCAGGTCGTGGGCGAGCGACCAGACGTGGAAGTCCTCGACGGCGCTCTGGACGAGGGCGGCGTTCTGCTCGGTGTCGAAGGTGCCGTCCGACAGCGGCACGGTGATCCAGGCGCTGACCGGCACGCCACGGGTGTTCGCCTGCTCGACCAGGGCCAGAGCGTCGGTGCGCTGGTTCTCGCCCGGCAGCGCGGGGCCGAAATCCGAGCCGTACACGAGGTCGAGGTAGAGCGGACTGTGGCCGGCGGCCAGGGTGTTCCACACGGTGTCGGTGAACGCGCTGAGGTCCCGCGGGCAGGTCAGCGGGTCCACCGCCAGACACGGCTGGACCGACTGCCCCGCCCAGAACGCCACCTGCGCGGCGAGGGCTCGGCCGGCGGGTACGGCGGCGGGTACGGCCGGCGCTGCGCCGGCGCTGGTGAACACCGAGCAGACGAGCGCGCTCGCGGCAACAAAAGCGGACGCCCTGGCGGACAGTGGATTTCTCATGGGTCTTCCCGTTCGCGGTCGTTGTCGGCGATGTGCGTCGTCGCCGTCGGGCAGCGACGTCGAGAGGGGCGGGACTGGTCCGAGCGGGGTGGGCCCCTTCGCGACCGAGTCGGGGAGCGCGTCGCGAAGGACCGCTCCGGCCCCGGCGGACGCGACCTCGGACGGGTCGGATCCTCGCGTGGCCGGAGAGGCGTCCACCGTTTTCACGTCCGGGCCGGAAGGCCCGGCCTGCCGGTGGGCGGGGCTCAGATCTGGATGAGGCCGAACCGCCCTCCGCTGCCATCGGCCAGGCAGACCAGCAGGTGGAACGGCTGGCGATAGTGCCTGGTAGGGCCACCACACGATTCCTATCCCGACCTGGCCGCTCCCGCCCTCGCCAGGCACCTAACGGGTGACCACTCTCCGCAACATTGGATTGAACTGCCCCACGCTTCACGGAGTTCGCCATCGTGCCGTCCTGAAGCCCACGGAAACCGTCCCGGCTGCGCGAACCGGCCCGACGGCTTCTCGCTCTGCGGGACACGGCGGCCGCCACCGGGGACAACCACGTGGTGTCGGTGGCGGGTTCACCCGCCTGGGGCCCCAGGCGGGTGCACATGCGGACGTGTCCGCCGTACACCGGGCCGCCACGGGACGGTTGCCTGGTGTTCGGGGAGGAGGAACACACCCGGGGAGGAGGAACGCGCCCGGGCCGAAGGGATGTGGTCAGCCGGCGATGTGCTCCGGATAGGCGGCGGGGGCCGGGTCGTGGGGCAGTTCGCGGTTGCGGGTCTCGGGGAGGCAGGTGGCGGCGATGGCCGCCAGTGCGTAGGCGAGCCCTGCGAAGAGGGCGATGCTCGCCGCGAGTCCGAGGCATCCGGAGAGGTAGCCGACGAGAGCGGGGAACGCGGCGCTGACGATGCGGCCCAGGTTGTAGCAGAAGCCCTGCCCGCTGCCCCGGACGCGGGTGGGGTACAACTCCGCGAACAGGGCGCCCAGTCCGCCGGGGATCCCGGCCGAGAAGAACCCGAGCGGCGCGCCCGCGATGAGGGTGCCGAGATCGCCGAGTGGCAGCAGCAGGTAGGGAACGAGGGTCACGAGGCAGCACAGGGCGAAGAGGACGACGTTGCGGCGGCGGCCGATCCGGTCGGAGAGCCACCCGGATGCGAGGTAGCCGAGGAACGAGCCGGCGATGAAGACCGCGAGGTGCCCGCTGCCGCTCATCGACAGGTGCCGGGTGGTGTGGAGGTAGGTGGGCAGGAAGGTGGTGAGGGCGTAGTGCGCGCCTGGCCGTCCCCCGTGGTGATCGACCACCTCGGCCTGCCGGGCGCATCCGAGGGCGCCGACCGCGCGGTACTGGACCTGGCCACGCGCGACCACGTGTGGGTCAAGGCCTCCGCGCCCTACCGCTGCGCCCCCGACGCGCCCGGCCTCATGCTGCAACGCGTACTGGAGGAAGCGGGCCACCAGCGCCTGTTGTGGGGCAGCGACTGGCCCTGGACCCGCCACGAACACAGCAGGACGTTCGCCGACTGCCTCGCCTGGCCGGCCGCGCACGTCGACCCGTCGGTCCTGCGCGCCGCCGTCACCACGAACCCGGCCCGGCTGCTGAACTGGTCACCCCGGCGAGGAGCAGCAACCGGGCCGCAGGCACCGGCGTAAACGATCACCTGGCCACGCCGGCGGCCTGGCGGCCGGTGAGGGCGCGGGGCGTCAGGGCGCGGGGATGCGCTGGGTGAGGAAGAGGGCGGCGCGGTCGAGTGCCTGGTCGGCTTCGTCGAGGGTGCCGCCCGCGAAGGCCTGGAAGACGTGGGGGGCGTCGGCGGTGATGTCGAGGATGACGTCGACTCCGGCGTCGCGTGCGCGGGTGGCGAGGCGGGTGGAGTCGTCGAGGAGGATTTCGTTGGCGCCCACCTGGATGAGGAGTGGGGGGAAGCCGGTCAGGTCGGCGAAGAGGGCCGGGCTGAGGAGGGGCTGCTCGGGGTCCTGGCCGGCGAGGTACATGGCCCCGGTGTGTGTGACGGCCTCGCGGGTGAAGATCGGGTCGATGCCCTCCTTGGTCGTCATGCTCTCCCCGCTCCGGGTGGCGTCCAGGCCCGGGGAGAAGACCACGATCGCGGCGGGCAGCGGCAGGCCCGCGTCGCGGGCGGCGAGGGCGGTGGTGACCGCGAAACCGCCGCCGGCGGAGTCCCCGGCGAACGCGATGGCGGACGGCTCCAGGCCGCTGTCGAGGAGGGCGCGGTAGGCGCTCAGGTTGTCTTCCAGGCCAGCCGGGAACGGGTGCTCGGGGGCCAGCCGGTAGTCCACCGAGTACGCGTCGAGCCCGGTCTTCGAGACGAGCTGCGCGGTCAGCGACAGCGCGGTCTCGGGAGAGCCGAAGACGAATCCGCCACCGTGGAAGTACAGGATCGTGCCCGGGCGCGCGCCGTTGTCCGGTGTGACGTGCAGGGCGGGCCGGGCGCCGAGCGTGGTCCGCGAGGTGCGGACGTCGTCCGGCACGATCATCGTGTCCATGAGCGCCCTGAACCCGGCGCGCAGCTCCTCGACGGAGCGTTGGCCCTCCGGTCGGGGCCGGCGGAGCATCGCGTCGATCTTGGCGAGCTGTTCCTTGCTCATCTGCGTTCCTCCTATGAAATGGCTTCCTCTACACTATATGCCGTGGAATATACATCGGATGGCGCCGCCGACCTCCAGGGATTCTTCGCGGATCTCGTCCGCTGCGAGACGCGCCTGTACTACGCGCTGAATGACCGCCTGCGCGAGCGGCACGGCATCGTGACGTCGCAGTTCGAGTTCCTGCGGTTCCTGCGCGAGCACCCGGGGGCCCGGGTGGCCGACCTCGCTGCGGAGTTCGCCATCGGAGCCGGCGCGACCAGCAAGGGCGTCGACCGCCTGGAGAAGCAGGGCTGGGTCGTCCGCCAGGCCAACCCGGCGGACCGCCGGTCCTCACTGCTGGCCCTGACCGACGACGGCTCCCAGCTCCTCGACGCCGCCGAGGCGACCTTCACCGCAGGCCTGAGCGAGCTGGTCGAAGGCACCCTCGACCAGTCCACGACGGCGGCCGCCGCCCTGGCCCTCCGCCGGCTGCGCTCCGCGCTCGAACGCGACCAGATCGGCACCCCCACCGGCTGAAAGCACAAGCCCGGCCACCTGCTCGCCTACGCTCGGCCCGGCGACACCACGCTCCTCCGCCGTCACCTTCGGCGAAGGCCCTGCTGGGGTTGCCTCCGCGGCCGGCAAGGCGCACGCTGGGGGGTGTCCCCTGGAAGCCGCGTAGGGCGAGAGCCTCACGGAAAGCAGGGAGCTCGGGAGCATCACCGCCCCATCCGGAGGAGCGGCCCCACCCCGAGCAAACCCGGGTGAAACGAACCGTCCGATCCGACTGCGCACGGACGGAGGCCCCAGCGGGGGTCGCTCTCGGAACAACATCACGCCGCGTCGTACGCGACGCTCGCTCCGTCCGGCCAGTGAGCACGGACGGCAACCAACGAAGCATGAACAGGCGTCAAGAACGAGAGTGTAAGTCGCAGGAGCAGTAGAGGCCCCCTCCTGGTAGAGGGGGCCGACGCCTGCGCCGGGCAGGCCTCGACGCGCACCGCGCGAACAGCGGCACTCGCCGCCGTCTCAAGCCCTCCCCTGTCGGCTTCGGTGTCCGTTCGGGGCAGGGTTCAGCCGTCCAGTGAGAGTGCGTTCTTGGCGTGCGCGACGGATTCCTCCGAGGCGGGTCCGCCGGGGTTCTCGGTGGCCAGGGCCTGGTTGAGGGTGACGAAGGGGCGCATCCGCCGCTCGTAGCGGGCATACGCGGCGCGGTGGTCGCCGCCGGCCCGGGCAAGGCAGTCGGCCAGCACGTGGGCGCCCACGAGGGCCAGGCTGGTGCCCTGCCCCGAGAGAGGGGAAGGGCAGTAGCCGGCGTCTCCGAGCAGGGCCACCCGGCCCCGCGACCACTGGTCCATGCGGATCTGGGCCATCGCGTCGCAGTAGAAGTCGGGGGCCTTCCGGGCGGCCTCGGCCAAGCGGGTCCCTTCCCAACGCATCGACGCGAGCTTGTCCACGACGAGCTGCCGGAGGGCGGCGCCGCCGCGGAGGTCGTGGGCGAGGGGGGCGGACTCGAAGCCGAAGGCGATCCTGAGTTCGGTGTTGTCACGCACGGGCATGATGCCGAAGCCCGCGTCGCCGTCCCGCAGCCATACCTGCCAGTTGTCCAGGGCGAGGAAGTTGTCCGCGCTGAACACCGAGAGGTAGCTGCCCAGGTGGTGGGCGAAACGCTTCTCCGGCCCGAAGGCCAGGCGCCGTACGGTGGAGTGCAGGCCGTCAGCCCCGACCACGAGATCGAAGGTGCGGGACGGTCCGTGCGCGAAGTCGACGCGCACGCCGGTCTCGTCCTCGTCCAGCGCGGCGATGCTGTCGCCGAAGAGGTACTCGACGCCTGCGCGCGTGTGCTCGTGCATCATCCTCACCAGGTCCTCGCGCAGCACCTCGATGTCCTCGCTGTCGAGCCGTCCGCTGCTGAAGGTCGCCTCGGTGGAGCGGTCGACCTCGCGGCCGTCGGGGCCGAGGATCGACATGCCGCGCATCCGGGTCCGTACGCTACTTGCCTGCTCCAGCAGGCCCATCCGCTCCACGACTTCCAGCGCGACACCGCGGATGTCCACGGCCTGTCCGCCGGGGCGCCGGCCCGGAGCGCGTTCGACGACAGTGGGCGCGAAGCCGTGGCGGCGCAGCCAGTAGGCGAGGACGGGCCCGGCGATTCCGCCGCCGGAGATGAGTACGGTCTGCATGAGGAGCTCCTCCAGTGCTCTGTACGATGTACGCGCCCTGAACGTACGCCGTACGCGCAGAGCCTTCAACCAGCCGTCTACGCGACGTGTACTAGAGCAGTCCCGTTCCGTTCGGCGTTACCGCTGCTACCCTCTGTCCTAGTACACAGAAGGAAGGCGGCAGGTCGTGACGAAGACCACAGGGACAGCCGGTGATCCGCCCTATCTGCGCATCGTCGCCGCGATCCGGCGGCGCATCGCGCACGGTGAACTCGCCCCCGGGGACCGGGTTCCCTCGACCCGGCAGATCGCCGCGGAATGGGGCGTCGCGCTCGCCACCGCCACCAAGGCCCTGACCACCCTGCGCCTGGAGGGACTTGTCGAGGCCCGGCCCCGGATCGGCACGGTCGTCGCCGGAACCGCCCCCGCCGCACCGGCCCGCAGGCGCCCGTCACCCGTCCCGGACCCCGAGCAGGAGCAGGAGCAGGAGCTGAGCCTCGACCGGATCGTCCGTACCGCCATCGAGATCGCCGACGCCGAAGGGCTCCCGGCGCTCTCCATGCGCGGCGTCGCGGCCCGCCTCGGCGTCGCGGCGATGTCGACCTACCGGTACGTCCCGAGCAAGGAAGACCTCGTCCTGCGCATGGCCGACGCCGCGTTCGGCGAGAAGTCCTACCCCGCAGAAACCCCCGACGCCCCCGACGCCCCCGACGCCCCCGAGGATTGGCGCACCCGCATCGAGCTGGGCGCCCGGACCCTGTGGAGCCTGTACCGGCAGCACCCGTGGCTGGCGCAGCTCGGCTCCCTCACGCGCCCGCTGCTCGTGCCCAATCTGATGGTCCACGGCGAGTGGGTGCTGAGCGCCCTCGACGGCCACGGACTCGACCCCACGACGCTGTTCGACATCCACGTCCTGCTCTACAGCCATGTCCAGGGCCTGGCGGTGCACCTGGAGATGGAAGCGCACGCCGAGGCCGCCACGGGCCAGTCGGAAGACCAGTGGATGGACAGCCGCGCCCCCGCCCTCCAGGAACTGGTGGAATCCGGCCGCTTCCCGGCCTTCACCAAGGTGGTCGGATCCTTCGAGGACGGCTACGACCTGCGCCTCGACGCGCTCTTCGAATTCGGCCTCAAGACGCTCCTCGACGGTCTGACGTCCATCGTCGAAGGCCAGGAGGCTGTCACGGGCGGTACCGCCGCGATCGGGGGCCCTCACCGTCCGGCGGAATCGCGGCTGCCTGCGGCTGACCGTTGACCGTCATGCCGCTGAAGTCCTTTGCGCGCGCTGCTGCCCGGATGATGAGGTGGCGCGGTGACCAACCATGACGAAGCGTCAGCCGTCCGACCGTTGACACTGGCTTGGGTGCGCCGGCACCTGGAGGCCGGCGAACGGATCGTCGGAATCGAGGCGCTGCACGGCGGCATCACTGCCGAGATGCGGAGGCTGACCATCGGCACGCGGGACGGAGGCACCCGCGACCTGGTGCTGCGGAGTTTCGTCGACCCGTTCTCCGTGGAGCGCGCCGAGGACTGGCTGGGCAGGGAGGCCGGCGCCCTGACCCTGCTGGCGGGGACCGGTGTGCCGGCTCCCGCGCTGGTCGCGGTTGATCCGAGCGCCGCGCAGTGCGAGTATCCGTCGCTCCTCATGACGCATCTGGCGGGCCGGACGGTCCTCGACGATGAGGGGGTGGAGACACGCGTCCCGCTGCTGGCCCGTCAGCTCGTGGCGATCCACGCGCTGCGGCCCGCCGAACAGCCCCGGGATTATGTGGCGTTGACGACCGCCGACACCGTCGTCGTGCCGAAGGGCGCCGACGCGGCGGCATGGGCCGCGGCGATCGACGTGATCCGCCGGCCCGCGCCGCCCGGTGAAGGGCGGTTCCTGCACCGGGACTTCCAACCCGGCAACGTGCTGTTCGACGTGCCGCCCCCAGGGCCGGCAGGTGCGCGGATCACCGGCGTCGTCGACTGGGCGGCGGCCTCCTGGGGCCCGGCGGATCTCGACGTGGCGCACTGCTCCACCAATCTCGCGCTGCTGCACGGCCCGGCGTGGGGTCAGCGGTTCGCCGAGGCGTACGAGGAGGCCGGCGGGGTGCTGGCCGCGACCGCGAGCGAGCGGCTGTACTGGCGGGTGCGGGACGGACTGGCGTGCTCGGAGGAAGTGCGGTCGGTGGCGCAGCCCTGGCGGGAGGCAGGGAGGGCGGAGCTGACGACGCGAGCCGTGGAGCAGCGGCTGGACGCCTACGTCACCTCCCTGATGGACGCCTGGGGCTGAGCCAGGGCCGGTCCGGAGCGGGGGCCGGAGCCCGGTCCGGAGCGGGGCCGGAGCGCGGTCCGGGCGCCGAGCGGCCTCTGCACCGCGGTGACGCTCGTCGAGCAGGTCGAAGGGCTCACCGCTCCGCCCGCTCGCAGGACTCCGCGGTGCCGTCCCGTGGCGCCGCCCCGTCCACCTCCGAGCCCGGCACGCAGCTCGTTGACCGTCGCGGCAGCCACACTGCGGCTGCGGCGCCGGCGGCCAGGGTGAGTGCCCCGGCGACCAGTGCTGCCGTGATCAGGCCGTCGATGAACGCCTGGCGGGCCGAGGCCAGGACGACGGACCTGAGCGCGGGCGGGACGTCTGCCAGGTAGAGGCGGGTGCTGAGGATGTCGGCCCTTGCTGCTTCAGGGAGTTGGGCGGAGTACGGGGACAGGGAGCGGTGCAGGCTGGAGGCGGACACGGACGCGAGGATCGAGCCTTGCAGGGCCACCCCCACCGCCGAGCCGACCTGGCGGGTCGCGTCGTTGATGGCCGAGCCGAGTGCGGCACGCTGCGCGGGAACGGCCCCCATCACGGACCCGGTTCCCGCTGTTGCGGCCATGCCCGCGCCGAATCCTGCGATGATCTGGAAGACGGCCACCCGCGGGTACCCGGATTCCGGGGTCGCTCCGGCCAGGACGACGAAGGCGGCGACGACGAGGGCCAGGCCGCTCACGACCGTCGCCCGCGCTCCCCATCGGGAGATCTGCGGCACCACCGCGACGGCCCCCGCGGCAAGGGCGAGCGGCAGGGGGAGGGTGCGGACGCCCGCCTGCCACGGCGAGTAGCCCAGCACCTCCTGAAGGTAGAGGGAGACGACCAGCAGGGCGCCGTACAGGGCCAGGGAGAGGGTGGCCAGGGTGGCTGCGGCGACGCCGATGCGCGGGTCGCGCAGGAAGGCCAGGGGCAGCATCGGCGCCGCGCTGCGGCTCTGGTGGACGAGGAAGGCCGCCAGCCATCCTGTCGCCACGGTGAACGCGGCCAGGACGGTCGTGCTGGTCCAACCCCGGGTCGGGGCCTCGATGACGGCCCATACGAGTGTCAGCAGTCCCGCGGCGGACAGGACCGCACCGGTGAGGTCCACGCGGCGCCGTTCCGTGTCCCGGGATTCGGGGACGACGCAGTAGGCCAGGACGATGGCCGTCGCGGCGATCGGGAGATTGATCCAGAAACCGGCGCGCCAGCCGTGGTGCTCGACCAGCCATCCGCCGGCCACCGGGCCGCTGGCGAATCCGATGCCGCCGACGGCAGCCCACAGCGCGATGGCGCGTTGGCGCAGCTGCGGTTCGGGGAAGAGGCTGATGACGGTGGACAGGGTGGCGGGCATGAGCAGGGAGGCCCCGGTTCCCATGGCGAAGCGCGCGGCGATCACCTGGGTGACGCCGCTGGCCAGGGCTCCTGCGGCGGATGCTGCGGCGCACAGGGCCAGGCCGGCGGTGAAGGCGCGTCTGCGGCCGATGCGGTCGGTCATCGCGCCGACGGCGAGGACGGTGCCGCCGAGGGCGAGGGTGTATCCGTTGACCACCCACTGCACTTGTGAGAGGTGGGCGTGCAGGTCGTTCTGGAGGTCGGGGGCGGCGACGTTGAGGACGGTGAGGTCCAGGCCCAGCAGGTACAGGCCGAGGTACATGGTGGCCGCCGCCGTCCAGCGGTGCCGGGCGCGGCCCGGGGTGGCGGGGGACGGTGGTCGAGCGGGTGTGTCGGGCATGTGGTCGGGGCTTTCTGCCGGGCCTGGCGAGGTCGTGTGCTGCCGCGGTGTCACCGTGCGTCCGTCACCGTGCGTCCGTCACCGTGTGTCTGTCGCCGAGGGGGTGCGGGTGGCGGTGAGGTCGGCGGTCAGCTGCCGGAGGAGGGCTTCGCGCTGGTCGTTGGGGTAGGTGTGGGTGCCGGGGAAGAGCCGTACCGGCGTGGGCATGGTGGCCAGGTCGTTCCATGCCTCCAGGTGCGGCAGCGGGTTGAGGGGGTCGTCGCGGCCGCCGTAGACGGCCAGGGACGTCTGCAGCGGCTGGTCGTCCTGGTAGCGGTAGTGGAGCATCAGGAGGACGTCGGCCAGGAAGGGGATGCCGACGGCGAGGACGGTGTCGGCGTCGTCGAGGAGCAGGGGGCCGAGGAGTTCGGCGATGCCCTCGCGGCCTGCGAGCAGGAGTTGCGGCATGGCGGTGCGGTAGGTGCCGAGGTGGGGGGCGGCCAGGCCGGAGAGCGCCAGCAGTTCGGGCGGCCGGTGGCCGAGGCGTTGCAGGCGGCGGGCCGTCTCGAAGGCGAGGAGCGCGCCGACGCTGTGTCCGAACAGTGCGTAGGGCCGCGGATCGGGGTCGGTGCTGATGCACCGGGCGATCGAGGCGGCGAGCGGGGCCGGGTCGGTCCATGAGGGGGTGTCGGCGAGGGCTTCGCGCCCGGGCAGGGCCACGGCCCTCAGTTCGACGGTGGGGGGCAGCACGGCTGCCCATGACGAGAAGTAGCTCGGGCCGAGGCCGCTCGGCGGCAGGCAGTACAGCAACGTCCGGGCGGCCGGGCGTGCGGCGAGGACCGCGATGGACGGCTGCGCGGTGCCGGAGGCGGGTGGGGCCGGTGAGTCCATGGGAGTTCCTGTTGCATCCGTGGGAAAAAGGCCGACAGGTCGAGAGCACCGACGGGTGCGTGCGACGGTGGGGCCGTCAGAGCGGCTGGTGCGGGGTGTTGACACGGATGCGCGGGAGCAGTCGGCGGGCGAGCGCCGTGATGCTGGTGGCGCTGGTGACCTCCACGGCGGGGATGTCGCAGCCGAGGCGGTTGGCGAGCATGGTCGACAGTTCTGCCGCCATGAGGGAGTCCAGGCCGAGGTGGTCGAGCCTGCGGGTGCGGTCGATGCGTTCGGGGGCGGTCTGCAGGACGCGGGCGAGGACGTCGGCCACGGCGTCCTCGACCAGGGTGGGCGCGGTGCGCGGGTCGGCGGCCGTGATGGTTTCGCGCAGGCTGGCCGAGGTGGCGGGGTCGGTGCGTTCGGGCAGCAGGGAGCGGGTGCGCGGGAGGTTCAGGGTGGGCAGGACGCGGGCGAGGCGCTGCCAGTCCGGGCGGGCGATCGTGACGACGTCGGTGTCGGCGCGGCCCAGGTGGTGGTCGAGGTGGTGCAGCGCTTCCTCGGCCGTGAGCGTTCCCATTCCGAGGGTGGTCATCTCCTGGGTCCGGGAGGTGCGGTGGACGTAGCCCGTGTCGGCGAGGGCGCCCCATTGCACGGCGAGGGCGGGAAGCCCGGCCCGGCGGCGCCGGCGGGCGAGTGCTTCCATCGCGAAGTTGGCGGCGGTATACGGGGTTTGGTGGATGTTGCCGATCAGGGCGGAGATGGAGCTGTACAGGACGAAGTAGTCCAGGTCGCGTTCGCGGGTGAGGGTGTCGAGGATGTGGGCGGCGGTCAACTTGGGTGCCAGCACGGCCCGGAGGCGGTCGTGGCCCAGTTCGGTGAGCGGGGCGTCGTCCAGGACCATCGCGGCGTGGACGACGCCGGCCAGGCGGTGGCCGGCGGCGTCGATGGTGTCGAAGATCCGGCGCATGGCGGCGGGGTCGGCGGCGTCGGCGGCGTGCACGGTGACGCTCGCGCCGAGGGCGGCGAGTTCCGCGAGCAGTGCCGGGGCTTCGGGGCTCCGCTCTCCGCGGCGTCCGATGACGGCGAGGCGGCGGGCGCCGCGACGGACGAGGTGGCGGGCGGTGGCCGCGCCGAATCCGCTCAGCCCGCCGGTGACGAGGTGGACCGCGTCCGGGTCCGGCGCGAAGGGCGGCGGGGAATGTTCCGCGGTCACCGGCTGGTCGAAGCTGATGACGACCTTGCCGATGTGGCGGGAGTGGCGGAGCTGGTCGAAGGCGTCACCGATCCGGGCGGCGGGGTGGACCTGGTGCGGCAGCGGCCGGTACGCGCCGCTGTGGGTGGCGTCGTGGATGGCGCGGATGTACTGCTCGCCCAGCCTGGAGGGCTGGTTGATCACGGGGTCGATGTCCACGCCGAAGAAGGACAGGTTGCGCAGGAATGGCGCCTGCGGCATGGGGCTGTCGGCCAGGAAGTCGCGTTTGCCGAGTTCGATGAACCGGCCGTGCGGCTTGAGCAGCCCGAGGCTGCGCAGTTGGGCTTCACCGGACAGCGAGTTCAGGACGACGTCCACACCGTGGCCGCCGGTGGCCTGCCGGACGTGTTCCACGAAGTCCAGGCTCCGGGAGTCGAAGACGTGCTCGATGCCGAGGAGGGACAGCAGTTCGCGCTTGGCGGGGGTTCCGGCGGTGGCGATGACCTGCGCGCCCAGGCGCCCCGCGTGCTGGAGGGCCGCGAGCCCGACCCCACCGCTCGCGCCGTGCACCAGGAGCACTTCCCCGGGCTGTAGGCGGGCGAGGTGTTCGAGGCTGTGCCGGACGGTGATGAAGAGCACCGGCATGGTGGCCGCTTCGGTGTCGGACATCGACGCCGGCAGGCGGTAGGTGTAGGCGGCGCGCAGGAGCGCGTGGGAGGCGAGGCAGCCCGATGAGCCGCCGGCCACGCGATCGCCCACGGCGACCGTGGTGACCTGGGGCCCCACGGCGGTGACGGTGCCGACGCATTCCAGCCCGATCGCCGGCATGCCGGGACGCAGGGCGCAGGTGGTGAGCGGGATCCGGCCGGTGGCCATCATCGTGTCGCGGTAGTTGAGCGCGGCCGCGGACACTTTGACCACGACCTGGTCCGGACCGGGCTCCGGTGCCCCCTCGGGGGCGATGTGCCAGCCGAGCCTGGGGTGCATCCCCGGATCGCGCAGCGTGAGCACGTACGGAGTCCGCTCGCCGTCGGCCGCCGTGTCCAGCAGCGGCGGCTGGGGGCGGACCCGGGTCACGAAACGTTCGGTGGCGGTGAGCAGGACTTCTTCCGTCCCGCCGGGCAGCGCGAGTTCGGCGGCGAGCTGGTCGGCGAGCAGCGCGGCGTGACCGGCCTGAGCGGCGTGACCTGCGTGAGCGCCGTGAGCGCCCTGCTCGGGCGACTGGAGGGCGATCCGGCGCACCGTCAGGTTCGGGTGTTCGTTGGCGAGGGTGCGGGTGGCGCCCCAGATCGCGGCGGCCGCCGGGGAGGCCGGGGTCGGGGCGGGGGTACCGTCGGGGCCGTCGTCAGCTGCCGCGATCAGCCAGATCGTCGCCCGGGGCTGCTGTTCGGCGCGTTGGCACGCGGTCGCGACGGCGCGCAGGACGCCGAGGCCGTGCACGGCCAGGTCGGTGTGGTGGTGTGGCTCGGCGATGAGCGGGGTGTCGGCGATCAGGACGAGATCGAGGGCGGTGTCTTCGTCGCGGGCGCGGGTCAGGTGGGGCGTCCAGTGCGCGGGATCGTCGCCGACGGTCACGGTGGGCGCAGCCTCGGGGGCCAGCACCCGCAGGGCCGCTTCGGTGACGGGCTGGAGGGAGGCCGCCGGATCGCCGGTGTGCAGGGGGCAGACGACCCACCGGCGGCGCTGCGCGGCGGTCTCGGTCGCGGGGATGACGGAGTCGGGCTCCGGGGGCCGGGCGGCGCGTGCCGCGAGGACTGCGGACCACTCCCCGCCGTCCGGGACTGCGGGCCGCACGGGCCGGGTGAAGCCGGCGGCGGCCAGCAGGTGGGGCCAGTCGCGGTGCGAGATCAGCGGGCCGCGGGGGCGCAGGTCGAGGTCGGTGGCGGCCCAGAAGGAGTCCAGCAGCCCGAGTACGGGCAGCAGCCAGTCGGTGTCGTGCCGTTCGACGGCGAGCAGCAGTCCGCCGTCGCACAGCAGGCCGGCCGCCTGGGACAGTGCCGTGCGCACGTCCGGGGTGCCGGGCAGGGTGTTCGCCGCGATCACCAGGTCGAAGGAACCGGGCGTGAAGCCCTGGGCCGCCACCTCCTCGCCCGGGTCCAGCCGGCGGTATTCGATGAAGTCGTAGGCGGACAGGCGGGTTTGTGCCGCGGGGAAGCCGTCCGGTGTGCGGTCGGTGACGGTGTACCGGGTGCGGTGGGCCGGCAGGCGCGGTACCAGCTGGGCGGTGAGCGTGCCGCTGCCCGCGCCGAGTTCCAGGATGCGCAGGGCCCGCCCACGCGGCCAGGCGGCGACGATTCCGTCGAGCAGGCCCTGCACGTGGCGGTGCTGGCCGTCCACCACGTGGTCGTCCCGCCGGAACCGGTCGGCGAGCGCGTCGGCCGCGGATTCGAGGAGGTCGCGCGGGTCGAGGTCGCCGCGCAGCAGCTCGCTCAGGCGCCGGCCGCACACACCGTAGGCCTGCACGGCTGTGGCGGCAGCCGGGAAGTCGCGCAGTGCCGCAGCGAACTCCCGTTCCGGCCGGGGCCGCCCGACCGGCCGCCAGGTTCCCGGGGCGGTTTCGGCGAGGACGCCGTGCCGGGTGGCGGCGGTGATGAGTTCGGGCAGCAGCCGGGCGGGGGCGGCGACGGCCCCGGCGGCGGTGAGGTCGGCGAGGGTGAAGCCGTCCCGGCCGGGCAGCATCGCCTCGACGGCTGCGCCGAGGAAGTGCGCCTGCACGCGGCCGAGGCGGGCGCGCAGCTCAGCCGGCGGGCTGAGGTGCCGCGCGGTGTCCGGCGCGGCCGGCTCGCAGGGCCGCCACAGCCGCTCCGGCCGGGGCAGCGCGGGCATCTCCAGGTGTCGGGAGCGTCCCAGCGGTGCGACGCGGACGACCTCGGTCAGCTGCTGCGCCTCCTGCCTGGTCGTGCTCTCCAGGCGGCGCCCCTGGCATCCGGTCAGCTCCATCACCACCGTCCCGTCGGGGGCGGCGACGGACACGTCACACACGAGGCGGTGTTCGGAAACCTCACGGGCACACACGTGCAGGACCCCGAGTTCGGGCATCGGGTGCCAGCAGGCGACGGCCTCGATGCCCGTGGGCAGGAAGGGCAGGGGGTGTCCGAGGACCGCGGTGGAGAGCTGGATGCCCGCCTGGAAGGCGACGTCCAGCACGGTGGGGTGGGCGGTGTGCTCCGCTCCGGTGGCCACGGTGGCCGCGTAGTCGGCGAGCAGTTCGCCGTCTCCGACGTGCAGTCGGGCCGCCGTCCGGAAGGCCGGCCCGTACATCAGCCCGGTCCTCGCACAGTTCCGGTAGTGGTCCTCGGCGCTGACGGCGCTCGGCATCCGTGCCCTCAACCCGTCCAGGTCGAGGGGGGCCGGGGCCGGGCGCAGCAGTCGGCGCAGCCGGCCGCGTACGTGTTCCGTCCACGGTCCGCCCGCTTCGCCGCGGCTGCGGATGCGCAGGGATCCGCCCTCCCCGAGGTCCGTCTGCACGTGGATCTCGGTGTCCGGGTCGGGTGGCAGGGTGAGCGCGCGCTCGATGGACATGCCGGTCACCTCGGCCGGTGTCCCGAAGACCTGCCGGCCGGCTTCCAGGGCCATGTCCACGTAGGCCGCCGCGGGCATCACCACGGCGGTGGCGATCCGGTGGTCGGGCAGCCAGCCCAGGGCTGACGGGTCGAGCACCTGGCGCCAGGCGGGTTCAGGGCCGCCCTGCCGTGCGCCCAGCAGCGGGTGGTGCTGCCGCGGGCTCTCGCCCTCGGCCGAGGACTCCAGCCACCACGACGGGTCCCCGTTGAAGTGCCGCTCGCGCTGCCACGGGTAGCCCGGCGCGCAGACCACTCGCGCGGGCCGGGGAAACGGCACGCTCCAGTCCACCTCGCCGCCGGCGGCCACGACGCGTGCGAGCGCACTCTCCAGGGCTGCGGCTCCCGCTCCGGTGCGCGAGAGCGTGGCCACCACGGCGACCTCGTCGTCCTGCTCGGCGGCGATGCGCCGCAGGTAGGTGCCCAGCGCCGGGTGGGGGCCGATCTCCACCAGCACACCGCAGCCCTGACCGGTGATCATCTCCAGCACGGCCTGGTGGAAGCGGACGGGGGCACGCACGTTCCGCCACCAGTACTCCGCCCCCAGATCGCTGCCGCGCGCGAGCGTCCCGGTGACGGTGGACACCAGCGGGAGACGGCCCTCCACCGGGAGGAGGTCGGCCAGCGCGTCCTTCAGCGGTTGCCGCAGGGTGTCCATGGCCGGGCTGTGGAAGGCGTAGTCCAGGCCCAGGTCCCGGAAGAACGTTCCATGTTCCTGTGCCTCGCGCTCCAGTTGGGCCAGCGCCTGTGCGTCTCCGGCGACGGTGACGTCCCGCGCGGTGTTGACGCCGGCCACGACCACGTGGTCCTGGTACGGGTCGCGGCCCAGCCACGTCTGCGCCTCCCGCTCCCCCAGGCCCAGGGCCGCCATCCGTCCCTGCCCTGCCGTTCCGCCCTGGGCGCGGCTGCGGGCGGCGATCAGCCGGCAGGCCGCGGAACGGTCGAGTACGCCCGCACAGTGCGCCGCCGCCACCTCGCCGACGCTGTGGCCGACCACCGCCCCGGGGGTGACACCACGGGCGTGCAGTGCGGCGGCGAGCGCCGCCTGCACCACGAAGAGCGCCGGCTGGGTGATCTCGGTGCGGCCCCACCGGTCGCGGTCCGGACGAGCGAGCTCCTCCTGGACGGACCAGCCGAGCAGTGGCGCCAGTTCGAAATCGAGCGCGGCGACCTCGGCGGCGAAGGTCCGGTCCTGGGCCAGCAGGAGCGAGCCCATGCCGGCCCACTGGGACCCGTTGCCGTTGAAGACGAACCCGATCCGGCCGCCGCGCGCGCCCTGGGCCACGGCGGCTCCGTCGACGGGCTCTCCCGCCGCCAGGCCTCGCAGGGCGCGGGCCGCCTCGCCCGCGTCCCGCGCCACGACCACCGCCCGGTGCTCGTGGCGTGCCCGGCGCCGGCACGAGGTCGCCGCGAGGTCGTAGAAGTCCCGCTCCTCCAAGGCCTCAAGGTGTGCCGCCCAGGCCAGCGCGCCCTGGACGAGGGCTTCGCGGGTGCGGGCGCTGACCATGACCGGGAGCCCTCGCACGGGTCCTGCGCCGCCCCCGGCAGGGGACCCGCTTCCGGTGGCCGGCTTCGGTGGCGCGGCCATGATCACATGGGCGTTCGCCCCGCCGAAGCCGAACGAGTTCACCCCCACCACATCGCCCTCGCGCACCTCCAGGCTCCGTCGGGCGGTCACCGGCGCCAGACCCAGCCCGGCGAAGTCGATCCGCCCACTGAGCGGTTCCGCGTGCAGCGTCGCGGGGACGGCTCCCTCGCGCAGCACCAGCAGGGCCTTCAGCAGGCTCGGCACGCCCGAAGCCGCCTCCAGGTGCCCCAGGTTCGACTTCACCGACCCCACCGGCAGCACGCCGCCGCCGGCCCGGCGCGCGGCTCCCAGCACCTCGCCCAGGGCCTCGCATTCCACCGGGTCACCCGCCTGTGTCCCCGTCCCGTGCGCCTCCACGTAGACGACCCGCGCCGCCTCCACGCCGGCCTGCGCGTACACCCGGCGCAGCAGGTCGGCCTGGGCGCGGGCACTGGGCAGGGACAGGCCCTTGGTGCGACCGTCCGCGTTCACCCCGGACCCGGCGATCACCGCATGGACGCGGTCCCCGTCGGCCAGGGCCGCCACCAGCGGCTTGAGCAGCAGCACCCCGGCGCCCTCCGCCCGCACGAAGCCGTCGGCGCCTTCGGCGAACGGCCGGCAGCGCCCGGTCGGCGAGAGCATGGAGGCCTGCGCGAAGCCCACGTAGAGGGCCGGGCTGAGCATCACGTTCACCCCGCACGCCAGCGCGAGCCGGCTGTGGCCGCCGCGCAGGTGCTCGCAGGCGGTGTGCACGGCGGTCAGGGCCGAGGCGCAGGCGGTGTCCACGGAGAACGAGGGCCCCCGCAGGTCGAACACGTGGGAGAGGCGGTTGGCCGTGTTGCACAGCACCATGCCGGTGTTGCTGTACGCGTTGACGGTCCGCAGCCGCCGCTGCTGCAGATCGGCGAAGTCGTGGGACGAGACGCCCACCACCACCGCCGTGTCGCCGCCGGCCAGCACTGCCGGGTCGATCCCCGCGTCGTCGAACGCCTCGACCGCGCACTCCAGGAGGAGCTTCTGCTGCGGGTCCATGCGGGAGGCCTCCCTCGGGGAGATCCCGAAGAAGTCCGCGTCGAACGCGGCGACGTCCTGTGCCAGGAAGCCGCCGTCGTCGGTATAGGTCTTTCCCGGCCGCGCGGACCCCGGCCCGCCCGGCGCGAGGACGCGCGCCACGTCGAAACGGTCAGGGGGGACCTTGCCGACCAGATCCCGGTCCTGAACCAGGGCCTGCCACAGGCCGTCCAGGCTGGTGATGCCGCCGGGCAGCCGCACACCGACACCCACGATGGCCACGGCCCCACCCCCGGAGGGCGTGTCCCGGCCCGGCGCCGGGGAAGGGCCGGACGGCTCGGCTGGTGACAGGCTCAAGGGTCGGCTCAAGGGTCGGCTCCGAACTCGGGGGTGCTGCTGTTTTCCCGAACTCTCCCGACAACAAGCGGTGGATCGTACACCGACACGCTAGCCCTGGCACGGTGATCATCCAGTTGGATCGGCAGTCGATCCAGGTTTGAACCGGGGGTACGTGACGCGACCGTTCTTCACGCTTCTCCTGAGCGTGATGCGTTCGAATGATTGGGCCACGGTGGTCGCGGGTCATCGGGGTGGGGTTCGCCGGACCACCGCGCCCGATCCGGCGAGCCAGGAGACCATCCGGCTCCCCGCATCGACGGCGGCGCGTTGCGCCTCACCGGCGGCATAGCCGTTCGCGACGATGTCCGGCCGGTCCACGAGGTTCCGGCACGCAGTGGTCAACTGCTGGTAGCCGACCAGCAGTCGGGACCACAGCCGCTGTCCCGTCGGGTCGGGCACCGTGAAATACTCGTCGGCCCGCCAGGTCGCCCCGGCGAGCTGTTCGCAGGTGCCGCCCACTGTGCGCAGCTCCGCTTCGACCTGAGCGTCGGAGGTGGCGTTCGCGGCGCCGCCCATTGCGGCGGCGAAGTCACGCTGCGCCGCGTTGAGCTCGTTGATGTGGTCCAGGCCTCCGACCGCCGCCCAGGCCTGGTTCTGGGCCAGCGCGATCGCCGCCGAGGGAGCGCTCGTCGTCTGGTCCAGCATCGACTCCGCGCGTTGGGCGTTCCCGCTGCCCGAGCCGGGCAGCTGAACGACGGTCACCGCTGCGCCGGCGGCCCCGGCCACCACCGCCGCGACAGCCGCGACGGCCGCCACCCGGGCGCCATACCGCCGCCTCCGGCGGGGCAGCCCCACCGCGACGGGCGGCGCGACGTCAGGCGGTACCGCGGCGGGGCGCAGCCCGGCCCGGACGCGCCGCCACAGCAGGCCCGCCCCCCGGCCCACGAAGGCGGCCAGGGCCGCCACCAATATCCCCAGGGTCAGCGTGTAGGCCGCCGCGATCTCCACCAGCCTCCACACCGCCCCCGGCCTCCACCCACAGGTGTTGGTCATGACGTTGAACGGGCCGAGGCAGCCGTCCGCACTCGCCAGAACGAAGGTGCCCACCATGCCGATCAGGCCGGCGACGCCGGCTGTGACGAGCCCGGCGAGCAGCCAGGCCGCCCTCGTCACGGCGGCGACGACCACGGCGGTCAGTGCCATCGCGGCGCAGATCACCAGGATCGGCCACATCAGGTAGGTGATCTGGAACGGGCCGGTCATCCGCACGGCCGCCGGGCGCGGTGTGTGCATGTGGGCCTTCGCCGCGGCCAGGGCGGCCCAGCAGAGCAGCCCGCCCGCCAGGCCGGCGACCAGGAGCCTGCCCGGGCCGGGCAGCGCGGCGGCGTTCGGTGACACGGCCAGGGACAGGGGCGAGGGCGAGGGCGGCGGTGCGTCCGGGCCGGGCGGTACGTCCGTGTTCGGCTGTGCGTCAGCCGCCCCCGGCAGCGCTTCGGCGAGCCACTTCGCACGGCGCCCCGGCCGGCGCAGCGCCAGCGCGAGCAACGGCAGCATCCAGAGCAGCGACTCGGCCCACCACAGGCTGTGGGCCTCGTTGTCGGTGCCGGGCAGGACGCCCACCACCGCGACGACCTCCAGCAGCGGGCCGATGTGCGCCGGCGGCAGCCCGGGCAGACCGTACGAGCCCAGGAGCCCGGCCGTGGTGAACGGCCACCCGTCGGTCAGGACCTCGCCCTGCGCGTACCACCAGTACAGTACGCAGGCGAGGGCCAGCGAGGCGGCGGCCAGGCCCACGACCATGACGGGGCGCAGCGAGCGCCCGCGCCAGGAGGCGATCCACCACTCGGCGTTCTGAGCGGTCCAGGTCATCGCCAGCACCAGCGCGGCGACGAGGATCAGCAGGGCTTCGGGGTGGTTGGGCCACCAGTGGTTCCAGGCCGCCCTTGGGCCGAGCAGTTCGGCCGCGACGACGCCGGTGCCGAGCCACAGGCCGACGGGCCATCCCGGTGGAGTCGGCCGGCCGGTGAGGACGGCGTACACCACGGCACGCCACAGGGCGACGCCGCCGATGCCGACGACGAGTGTCGCGATGAGGACCGCTTTCGCGGGGAAGGCCTCGTAGGGCAGGCTTCCGAGCTGCCAGACGAGGATGTCGGCGGCGAGCCCGGTGAGGAACAGGGGCAGGGCGTCCAGCGCGAACAGTGCCTTCGGGTCGGTCAGGGAGGTCCGGCGCAGTTCCCAGGACGGGTGGGTGCGCCAGAGTTCGACGAACGCGGCGAGGGCCCGCGGCAGTGCGCGGCCGGAGCCCGGCCGGACGGGGACGTTCCAGGACTCCCGGCTCGCGCCCCAGCGGGCCGCCATGAGGTCGGCGTAGATCTCGCGGTTGCGCAGGATCCCGGCCCGCGTGAGGTGGACGGACACCGCGATCAGGAGGCCGAGCACCAGTTCGTGCGTGTTGAACGGGGCGAACTGCCCCCGGACGTCCGCGGTTCCGGTGAAGAAGAGGTTCTTCACGCCCACTGCGGCCCACGGGAGCAGGACCAGCACAAGGAAGACGCGCCACAGGGCGACGGTGGCGTAGGTGATGCCGATGTCCTTGTTCCGCAGGTGCGCGAGCTCGTGCAGGACCACGGCACGGAACCGGTCCCGGTCCGTGCCGCTTGTGGCGAACAGCCCGCCGTACAGGCAGACCGTGGGGTTGCGCCAGCGGCCGAACACGACGGCGCCGACCTCCGGCACGACCGGGTCGACGACGAACCGGGGCGTGCGGGCGAGCCCGGCCGTGTCCACCAGCTCGTCGAGCTGCTGCCGCAGCCGTCCGGTCGTGTCCAGCTCCTCCAGGGCGACGACCCGGGAACGGCGCGCCTTCCACACCGGCAGCAACCAGTACACCGTGAGAACCACGACGACCAGCAGCGCGCCCACGGCGACGGACACCCCGTCGAAGTTCTGGACGTAGCGCGCCGCGCACACCTTGAGCGCGGACTGGTTCCGGGTGGACAGGACGTAGCCGGCATTCATGGGTGCGCCCGGGTCGAGGCCCGCGGCCAGCCAGCAGGCCATCTCCTTGTCGGCCTGCTGGGAGGAGGCGAGGAGCTGCCAGACGGTCCTCGGGACCATGCTGGCGCCGGCCGCCGCCAACAGGAGCAGGAGCAGAACGAAGCGCAGGGTGGTGCCGGCGGCGAGGACCCGCTCGTCGGGCGGAGCCGGGGCCTGCCGTGGGCCTGCCTCGGGGGCGGCGTCGGCGGGCGCGTCGGTCATCGCGCCTCGCCGTCGGCCGCCGGGTCGGGTTCGGCCGGGTCGGATTCGGCCGGGTCCAGTGCGGTGCGGTGCGGTGCGGCTTCGGCCGACTCGTGTCCGGTGTCGCCCGGGTCGGCCAGGGCCAGCCGGGCCACCACCGCGTCGGCGATCGCCGACGCGCGCTGTTCCGCCAGGCCCCGCTGCGCGGCCGAGTCCAGCACCGACTGCCGCACCTCGACGAGCTGCTCACGCGTCAGCGGAGGGATCGTCACCGGCACGGCCCCCTTGCGGAAGACCTTGCGCAGCCCGGCTCTCAGCCCCTTGGCGGCGCCGTCCACCGCAGCGTCCGCGATCCTCTGCCCCACCTGGTCCAGCGCCAGCCACACCACGGGGGTCACCAACGCGGCGACTTCGCCGAGGCCGAAACCCAGTGGTTCGCTCCGGCTGCGGCCCGCGAGCCGGCGCACGGCCGATGCGTCGTCGAACCGGGTCAGCCACGCCACGAGCGGCAGTTCCTCTGCGGCGGCCTCGGCCACCACGTCACGGACCACGTCGCGTACTCGTGCCCCGCCCGGCGCGGCCTTGCGGCTTTCGGAGTGAGCTGCTTCGGAACCCATGGCACCTCCGTGGCCAACTCGCGGCACGCCCAGGCCGGTTGCCGCACCGGTCTCACCTTGACCCAAGGAATCCGACGGGGCAATACCCGGCGGCACTCCCCGTACAATGCGGCGCCGCTGCGGCCGACCGGCCGTGCGCGGCGGCGTAGCCTGGCGGACGCCGGTGCCAGAAGGTCGGCCGGCGGGGAAGCGAGCAGGTGGCCTGGCTCGTCCACCACGGGCAGACCGCGCGCTTGGCCGCCGACGCCAGCGGTGCGCACAAGAGGCATTCCGTCGGGACGACAGGATTTGAACCTGCGGCCACTTGACCCCCAGGGCCGATGTGACCCTGCGTAACGGTTCAAGTGGACATCAGATAGATCGTGTGCAGATAATGCTATCGGGGAGCGGGTGGGTTCGAGGCCGTTCCGAAAGAGCCTCGTTCGGGCCGCACAGCACCGCGTGCCGCAGATCGAGGTCGCGCTGCCGAATGTGGACGCGGAGTCAGGCCCTCCCTATGCGTTCAGTTCACCAGCCAGGGCGAAGGGAACCCAGTGACGCACAGTAACGGCAACCAATGCACCGAGCAGGCCGCAGAGGCCCGCTACCAGAACTCGTTCGGCCGGGCCGCCGGGTACCTTCCGCCGGACCGGGCCGTCGTCCACGCCTGGCTGGACGAACTCGGCGGGTACGTCGAGCGGCAGCAGGCACAGGGCGCCATCGTCCGGCACAACTCGGTGGCCGGGCTGGCGAGGCTGATCGACCGGGATCCCGTGGTGCGGATGTACGTGAGCCTGATGATCGAGCAGGCTGCGGAGAGCTGGAAGGGCAAGGTGCGCGACATTCCCGACCTGCTCGACCACCTCGACGCCATCGTCACCTGGGCCCCGCGCTACACCGACAAGATCCACTTTCCGATGTCCGCCCTGTTCGTCGACATGATGTACACGCCGGCCGGAGAGGCCGTCTTCCGCAACAGGGACCTCAACAGGGCACTCGTGGGGATCCTGCGGGAGTGGTGCACGTACCTGGACAGCCCTGCCAGCCGCGAGGTGCTGACCACCGACCAGTGGCTGTCACCGGATGCGAGGAAGGAGCTCAAGCTCGACGACTTCGAAGTCGATTTCACGCAGCCCTACGGTGGGTTGGCCTCGTTCAACGACTTCTTCCACCGGGAGGTCAGGCCCGGCAAACGCCCGGTCGCGGGCGACACGGATCCCAAGGTCATCGTCGCCCCCAACGACGGCAGGGTGGTCAAGATCCAGGGGAACGTGCGGCGCACCGACGAGTTCTGGGTCAAGGGCCAGCGCTACTCCCTCTACGACATGCTGGACGGCAGCGATCTGACGGACGGCTTCGTCGGAGGCGACGTCTACCAGTCGTTCCTCTCCGGCGGCGACTACCACCGCTGGCACACCCCGGTCAGCGGTACGGTCATCAGCGCACGGGTGGTCGAGGGGCTGACGTTCACCGAACTCGAATCGGCGGGCCACGACGAGGATGCCGGCGTTCAGTCGCAGATCTACGAGGCCTCGGTCAACGCCCGCGCCCTGATCTTCGTCAAGAGCCCCGACCCCGTCGGCATCGTCTGCGTGATGCCCATCGGCATCACCGAGATCTCCTCGCTCACCATCGGGGTCACGCCGGGGCAGCACGTCGACAAGGGCGACGAGCTGGGATATTTCAGCTACGGCGGCTCCAGCATGGTCCTGGTCTTCCAGCCGGGAGCCGCAGCCGCCTTCGACGTGCCGGACAACACGACCGGAGACATGGAGAAGGGCCAGTGGTGCGCGGTCAACTCGCAGATCGCCCACACCCGTTGAGCTCAACGCCGTTGCGTTTGGCTGTTCGGCGGCTGGTCAAGTCCCTGACGACGAGGAACGGGACCTCTGGTAGATCACTTGCGTCAAGCAAGATGATCAAGACCCAGGGGTCCCGTTGCACGCCGCCGCCGGCAAACGCAACGGCGTTGGTCTCCGGCTGCTGAATCGATCACCTGCTCGGGCTGCCCATCACGCCTTGGGCGACTTGTAGATGGTGGCGGCCATCGCTCCCAGTTGCTTGTTGGCCTTGAGCGCGAGGTCGATGGCATCGCTCACGGAGTCACTGGGCACCGGAATGTTGTTCACGTAGATCGCGAAGGCGTAGCGGCGGCCGTCCTTCGCATCGATATAGCCTGCGAGCGCCTTCGTGCCGAGAGCCAGCTTGCCCTGGTAGGAACTGACCAGGGTGCCAGTCTTCGCACGGATGTGTCCTGCGCCGGGATCGGTGCGCTCGATGACGTCGGCAAGCGAACCGTCGACGCCCATGTTCGGCATGGAGTCGTAGAAGACGTCGAAGTCGTCCTGTCGTGCCAGGTGCCGCAGCAGCGCCACCTGGGCAGTCGGCGTCGCCTTGTCGCCGGGGAGGCCCTGGGCATCGACGAGGCTCACCGAATTCGGATCCACACCTGAGTGAGCGAGGAACTCCTTCTCGATCTTCATGCCGTCCGCATAGGTTCGTTGCCCGTTGTGTGCTGCCATCAGCGGCGGCAGAAGGTTCGCCCCGAGATTGTGGCTGACCTTGTTGATCAGCTTTGCGTACTCCTTGAAGGGCGGAGAAGTGTAGGTCGCCGATGCGGGCAGCGAGCTCACTTCCGCCGACGGAGGAAGCTTGCTGTCGGGGTTCGCTCCCAGCGAGGGGGCGGATACGCTGACGCCGTTTCTGGCGAGTGCCTCGATGAGGACGGTGCGGGCGAACGCCGCCGGGTCGGGAACCTGGTAGGTCGTCACGAAGGGAGCCTTCACGTCCGCGGGCACGGAACCTCGGACCCGAATATGACCAGGACTCACGCTTTCGGTCGTCACCGTCGGCTTGCTTCCGGCGGGTGTGGTCGTCACCTGCGCGTCGACGCCGAAGGCGGCCGTCTTCGGGCGCCAGTCGACCTTGGCTGGCTCGCCGGGTGCGCCCGGCGTGATGAGCACGTCGATCAGGTTGTCGTTGACGATGGTCGGAGTGACCGGCACCCCGCCGATCGACACCGGATCCCAGAGTCGGTTGTCGATCACCACGTCGCCGTCGACATGGCGGACTCCACTGGCCGCGACCTGTCGAGCCAGCTCGTTGACACCCGCCAGCGGATCCTCTTCGGTGATGGTCGCCATGCCGGGTACGGCGTTGGCGTCATAGTGGTCGAAGTCGGGGACGTCCAGTCCGCCTGACGCGGTGGTCCGCCCGCCGAGTGCCAGATCGCCGCTCCCGACCAGGATGAGATCGCCGGAGAGCCGCCCGTCCGCGGAGACCGCACCCGAATGCACCACGGGCGTACGGAAGCGATGGTCGTCACCCAGGACATCGAGCGCAGCACTGACCGCGAAGGTCTTGGCCGTCGAACCGGTCATGAACTGGGAATCGGCGCCCTTGGATTGGACGACCTTCCCCGTCTGCAGATCGGCGACCTCCAGGCCCCACTGGCCCGACGACCACGGCGCGGTACTCATGAGCTTCTGCAGGTCGGCGCTTACCCGTGTGGCACCCGGTGCCGGAGAGGCTGAGTTGTCCGTGGAGTTGTGGGAGCACGCCGTCATCGCCACGGCAGCCGTCATCGAAGCGGCGAGCGCCAGGGCTGTACGCCGCCGTACCCGAGGTGTCTTGATTCCGGAGAGGGAGTTGCTTGAGAGGGAGTTGCTTGACATTCGTTCTTTCCTGTTCGACTTTCGCGCTCGATCGAACGCTTCCGGCCTGGTTGCTGCGCGGCGGCTAGGACTTCCCGCCCTTGCCGATGGCGATGCTGCCGTTGCGGGTCCGGACGGCCACGGAATGGCCGCTCGCGTCGTCCTTCGCGACGTTCACGGTGACGTCGCCCTTCTTCGCGGCCGTGCGGACCGCGTACTTCGATTCCGGCAGGCCCAGCTCGACGTTGCCGTCCCTGCTCTGCACGTCGACCAGGTCGGGCACGGCGGCCAGGCCCAGGTCGACGTTGCCGTTCCGCGACGTGACGCTGACGGACCGGGCGGAGATCCCGTCGCCCTTGATGCTTCCGTCGCCGCCTTCCAGGGCCAGCTTGGCTCCGTGGAGGTCCGACAACCGGACGTCGCCGCCGGCGGTCCTGGCCGAGAAGTCCGCGGTGAAGCCGGTGGCCTCGATGCGCCCCTTGCCGCTCTCGGCGGTGACGGCGACGGCGCGCGGCACCTTCACGGTGTACTTCGCGCTGCAGTCCACCGAGATCCCCGTGCAGTCCAGCGAGAGTGTGAGCGTGCCCCCTTCGAGCTGCCAGCCGGACCCCACCTCCCCGCCAACCTTCCTGCCGCTGACCCGTCGTTCCACCTGAACGCCCTCGATGTCGGCGGCCACCAGCGCGAGGTCGGCGGAACCGGAGTTGACGGTCAGGCTGCCACCGGCGAAGTCGAAGGACTTCGATTCCACGGTCGTGTCGGCCGATGCGCCGTCCGTGGTGCAGGCCGTGGCGGCGAGGCCGAGGAGCGCGGCTGCGCCGAAGGCGAGAAGCGTGCGCGTGGTCGGTTTCATCGAATTCTTCCTTCGTCAACGAACATGGTGGTGTGGATTCCCGCACCCCGGTTCACGAGCGCAGCGCCCGGACCGCGACCGTGCGCGACACCCGGGCCGCCTGCAGGACCAGCGCGAGGCAGGTGGTGACCAGCGTCCCGGCGGCGAGCGCCCCGAGCGTGGCCCAGGGGAGGCCCGCCAGGACCCGGACGACGTCGATCCGGGCTCCCAGGGCGATGGTGAGACTCGACACGGCGACGAACAGCGCGCCGAAGACGATCGCCGTCCCCGCGTAGATCGCCCCCTCGTAGACGATCGACCGGGTGACCACGCCCGGCCGCGCACCGGCCACCGTCACGACGGCGGAGTCACGGGCGCGCTCCCGCCCGACGAGGGCGATCACGGCGAGGCCCCCGACCCAGGACACGACGAAGACCCAGCCCAGCACGACCAGGATGTTGTCCAGCCCGGCGCTGCCTCCGGGCATGACCTTCCCCATCACCATGAAGAGGCCGACGAACGACAGGGAGAGCGCGAAGGGCAGCACCGTGGTGACGCTCCTCGTCGCGCGGGCCTGGCACGACTGCACGGCAAGGTGCCAGGCGACGCCGCGCGAGGGCACCAGCGCCGTCCAGAGCTTCATCAGCGGGGTGAGCACCCACGGCCCCATCAGCAGCAGGCAGAGGAGGAAGAGGTTCCCGGCGAACGCGAAGGCCGTCCGCTGGGCGAGCCCGCCCTTGAGTTCGAGGCCCAGGCCGGGGACCCACATCCCGACCACACCGGCGAGCAGGCACAGGGCGAGGCCACCGCGGGCTACGCCCGGCCGCGCCGGGGGATCGGAGAAGTCCCGGAAGGCGCGCATCTCCGGCGTCCTGGCGGCCCGCCGGGTGACGCCCCAGCCCCCGAGCAGGCATGGAACCAGTCCGAACAGCACGCTCACGCCGACGTACCAGAACCGGAACCCGACCGAGGCCCCGTGCAGTTCGAGACCCGTCCCCTTCCACTGCGCGAGGGCGACACCCGCGACCAGCAGGGCGAGCGGTGCGGCCAGCGCGCCGGCCACCGCGCCCAGCACCACCATCTCCGTCCGCAGGATGAACCTGACCCGGTGGCGCGGAATCCCGAGGATCACCCACAGGGCGTGCTCGCGCCGCTGGGTCGTCAGCGTCAGACCGACCGCGGAGGCGACGATGCCCACGGCGGCGAGCACGGTGAAGAAGACGATGTTGCCGCCGAGGGCGATCGACGCGGAGACCATCCGTGCGTCACCCGCCGCCCGCGCCGCCGAGACGGCGGTGAACATCGCGATGGCCGAGCCCGCCGAGCACGCCGCGCCGACCGTGGCGCACAGGAGCGTCCACCACCACATCGACGCCTGCAGGCGGATGTCCGACAGCACGAGCCGGATCACGACTCCTCCCCGCCCGCTTCGTCCGCCGACTGCGCCGCGAGGACGGCGTCGCCCACCGCGCGGGAGTCGCCACCGGGGATGACGGCGTGTACCCGCCCGGACCCCATCACCACGACCTGATCGGCCCGCGCGGCCGCATGAGGGTCGTGGGTGACCATGAGCACCGTGCTCCCCTGGGCGGGAAGCGCCTGCAGCCAGTCGAGCACCACATGACCCGACTTGAGGTCGAGCGCACCCGTCGGCTCGTCGGCGAAGACGATCCGCGGCTGGTTCGCCACCACCCGGGCCACCGCGACGCGCTGGCGCTCGCCACCGGAGAGGCGGTCGGGGCGTCGCCGCGCGTGCTTGGCGATGCCGAGCCGCGCCATGGCGTCCTCGACCCGCGCCCTGGGCACCCGGCGGCCGGCGAGCCGCGCCGGCAGGGCGATGTTGTCCTCGACCGTCAGCGAGCTGACGAGGTTGTACTCCTGGAAGACGAAGCCGATGTTCTCGCTGCGGAACGCGGCCTGCTTGCGGGGGCTGAGTGAGCGGACGTCCGTCCCGAGGATCTCGACGGACCCCGCGGTCGCCCGCTCCAGCCCGGCCGTGCAGAGCAGGAGCGTCGACTTGCCCGAACCGGAGGGGCCGACGACGGCGGTCAGCCGGCCTTCGGGAATCTCCAGGTCGATGTCGTGCAGGACGCGCGTCGTCTCGCCCCGGCGGCCGGGAATGGGGAATTCCGTCCGAAGGCCGCGCAAACGAATGCACGGCACGGGAGCGGTAGTGGAAAATGGCATGAATCAAGGAAAGCAGGGCCGGGCAGTGGAGTGCACGGGTTCCTGCACTGCTATTGGAGGTAGACTTGGATCTACCGCCTGACCGATCCGAACTGTGCGAAAATGTTGATCATGGCGCAGATTCGTGTTGCCCGGAGGCTGCTGACCGAATTCGTCGCAGCGGCCGCCTTTCCGATTCTCCTGATTTCCGTTCTCGCTGCGCCGGTCTCGGTTCCGGTGGTGGCCGAACTGGACCGCTCCAGGGCGCAGTGGTGCGGAGTCCGGACGATGCCGCTGCGACCCGCCGACCGCAGCTGGCCGCAGTGGGTGGCCGGTCGGCTGCGGGCACGGTCGGTGTGGAGGACCGACCTCCCCGTGTTCGTCACCGCCGCGCTCCTGTCCGCGCTCTCGCTGTTGGTGGGCTTCTTCGGATTCTTCGGCGCTCTGGCGCTGGTTTTCTCCCCCGTCCTCTGGGGTTTCGGCATCGCCGCGAAAGTCGGCCCGTTCACCCCGGCCGCCCTGTGGGAAACCCTCGTGGCGGTGCCCGCGGGAATCGCCCTCGGTGCGGTCACCGTGGGCGCGCTGGCCGGCATCTCCCTGCTCCGCGACCTGCTCCTGCGGGCCTTCTCGGGGAGCCGGAACCCCGACCTGCTCGCGAAACTGGAGGAAGTCCGCGCCAGCCGGGCGTCGCTGACGGCGGCCTTCGAGAACGAGCGCCGGCGCATCGAGCGTGACCTGCACGACGGCGCCCAGCAGGAACTCGTCGCCCTCGTCATGCGCCTGGGCATCCTGGAAGCCGCAGCGACGGCCACCGACCAGGAACGGATCGTCCAACTGGCCCGCCAGGCCCAGGCCCAGGCGGAGCGCGCGCTCGAACGGCTGAGGGAGACGGTGCGCGACATCCACCCCAGCGAACTGAGCGATCTCGGTCTCATCGCCGCCGTCCGGGAACTGGTGGCCAGATCACCGTTGCAGGTCGAACTGACCAGCACCGGTACGGACGCCTGGCTCTCCTCGACGATCGCCACGGCCGTGTACTTCACGGTCTCCGAGGCCCTGACGAACATTGCCAAGCACGCGGGCGTCGGGAGCGCCCGGATCGAGATGCGGTGCACCGAGAGCGGCGTCCGCGTCCGGGTGGGCGACGACGGCGCCGGCGGCGCGCGGATCAGCACCGGATCCGGGCTCTCCGGGCTGCGTGAGCGGATGCGAAGCGTCGGTGGGAACCTCGAAATCATCAGCCCGCCGGGCGGCGGAACGGAGGTCGTGGCATCCGCCCCGGCCCAACCCCCGTGGTGACGGAATTCGACAGGGAAAAGCGATGGGAAATCGATTGTGAGAATCATCCTGGCGGACGACAGTCTGCTGATACGCGCCGGAATCCGGGAGATCCTGGTTTCCAGTGCCCACGACGTGATCCGTGAATGCGAGGACGCCGACGAACTGGTCGCCGCTGTCGACGACCTCGCCGCCGCCGGAGCCGCCCCCGACCTGGTGATCACGGATGTTCGCATGCCGCCCGGGAACACCGACGACGGACTCCGGGCCGCGATCGACATTCGGTCGCGGCACCAGGACCTGCCGGTACTGGTCCTCTCCGCCTACGTCACGGGCCCATACGTGCGCGAACTCCTGAACGGCCCGGGCGCCGACGGGGCAGTCGGCTACCTGCTCAAGGAGAAGGTGGGCAGAGTGGCGGACTTCCTGCGGGCCGTCGAAACGGTCTCCGGCGGCGGAGTGGTGATCGACCCCGAGGTGGTTCGCCACGTCACCCGCGCCGACCCGCCGCGGGGCCCGCTCGCCCGGCTCACGGCCCGCGAACAGGAGGTGCTCGCTCTCATGGCCGAAGGCCGCTCCAACGCGGAGATCGCGGCAGAGCTGTTCCTCTCGGGCGCCGCCGTGGCCAAACACGTGGGGAACGTCTTCCTGAAACTCGGCATGCCCTCCGGCGAGGACAACCGCCGGGTGAAGGCCATCCTGACCTGGTTCGAATACAACTAGTAGGGCTTCAACGCAGTTGCGTTTACCGGCGGCGGCGTGATGCAAGTCCGTCTTCCATGACGTGGATCTCGACGGAAAGGGCGTGGGTCTGGGTGGTTTGCGGGCGTTTTCCTGCGTTCGGCCCGTACTTGCTCGTTGGGTTCTTGCGGCTGCGGGCCTTGACGCGCCGGCGCCGCGTGGTGGGCAGCAGGTTGTCCAGGACCATCCGGCCGATCGGTCCGAGCAAGGGGTCGGGTCCGGCGGCGTGTGTGCCGGTGGCGGTGGTGACCTTATCGGCGGCATTGCCCGCTCCACCTTCGCCCTCAATGGCCATATTAAATTATTTCTATTGAGAATACCTCACACCCCATAAGCCTCTTTCGTCACTACACACTCAATCACCCCTCACAGGTAGCGGAATTTCACCGAAACACTCGACACCGTTCTTCAGGTGTGGGACAGTCAATTTGAACCACCTGGTTTTGAGGAGCACAAGTTGCCCGTTTCCAGGAGATTGATCTCGCCCGATGGACACATCTGGGAAACCGACGAAATCACGGCCCGCGTATTCGCCTCCACCGAACTTCTTGCACGCCGTGGCGTCGGGCCCGGTTCGCGGGTGATGATGAGCGGGGCCAATTCCCCGGAATGGGTCGTCGCTCTGCTCGCGCTCATTCACCTCGACGCCTCGGTGGTCCTGGCCGATCATCGCGCCACCCCGTCACAGCGGTCGAAGATCCGCGCCCAGGCGCGCGTGGTGCTCGAAATCAGCGACGGTACGGGCCGCACCGCGGCGCCGCGCCCCGCTTCGAACACCGCGGCCGTGCCCGACGTCGCGAGCTGGGCACGGCGCCAGGACGCCGCGATCTCCTGGTCGTCGGGTACGACCGGCAGCCCCAAAGGCATCGTTCGCTCCGGCCGTTCGATTCTGGACAACCTCACGCTCAGTGCGGAACGCATGGGGTACCGGCCTGACGACGTCTTCCTGCCCATCCTGCCGTACTCCCACCAGTACGGCTTGTCCCTGGTCCTCTGCTGGTGGCTGGGCGGAGGCACGCTCGTGGTCTACGGGCCGACCACGCGCCTGGACCGTGCGCTCGCGGTCGGCGTCGACCACGGCCTCTCCATCGTCGACGGAGCCCCGTCGACCTACTACAGCCTGCTCAACGTGCTCGACCGCCGCCCCGCCCTCGTGAACGCGCTGGAGACGGTACGGGCCTGGTGCGTGGGCGGCGCGCCGCTGGGAAGCAGCCTGGCGGCCCGGTTCCACGCCCGCACGGGCCGGCACCTGCTCGACGGCTACGGAGCGACCGAGGCCGGAAACATCGCGCTGGCGCACCCGACCGATCCGGTCGGGTGCGGCACGCCGCTGCCCGGTGTGGTCGTCGAAGTCCACGACGACCACGGCAGGCAGCTTCCCCCCGGCCGGCTCGGCGAGCTCGTCGTCCGCAGTGACGGCCTGATGACCGGCCACCTCGGCGCCGACGGTGAGATCGTTCCGGTTTCGAGCCCCGTTCACCGCACCGGCGACATCGGCCTGATCGACGACGCCGGCCGCGTCTTCCCGGTCGGGCGCAAGCACGCCGCGCACCGCGACGGCCACACGCTCTATCCCGACCACCTTGCCAAGCTGGCCGAGTCGGCCGGCGCGCAGACCGAGGTCGTCGCGGTCCCCGACGCACGTCTGGGCTGTCGCCTGGTGTTCGTGATCGCGGACCCGGACGCTCACGAGCCCGCGCACTGGAAACGGCTGCTGCGCCCTGTGCTCGCCCGCTACGAGCAGCCCGACCACATCGTCGTGCTTCCCTCGTTGCCCCTCACGAACACGGGAAAGCCCGACCGGGCCGTTCTGGAGAAGATCGCCATGAGCTCGCTGCCCGCATCGCCCAGGACGACCACCGACGTCACCGCATCCGACTCGACCGTCGGCTCGACCACCGGCTCGACCACCGGCTCGACCGGCTACCGCATCCCCTTCGCCGGCCGGGTCGACGCGCTGCGCGCAGTGCGCCGGTACGTGGCCGACAACGAGGACACGGTGATGGGAATCCTCACCGAGATCTCGCCCCACCACACCGCCGGCGCGGAGATCCGCTCCTTCCTCGCCACCCTGGACGGAGCGGAGGAGGAGATCCGTCGCGTCCGGCCCGGCTGCGTGCCTCGGGTCGCGGTCTTCATGCCCTCCAACATGCCGCTCCATTCCTACGCGCTCTACATGCTCATAGCATCCCTTTACAGCGAAAGAATCACCTTTCGGCCGTCCTCCGAGATCAAAAGCCAGGTGCAGCGCCTGCACGACCTGCTGGCACCGGTTCACGGCCTGCCCATCAGCCTTTCCGAGCTCAGTCAGCGCAAATTCGTGACAGGGCCGGTACGCGAGGCGGACCTTGTCGTCTTCACCGGCAATTACGTCAATGCCGAGACCGTCCGCGAGGGGCTGGCGGAAGACCAACTCCTCCTCTTCTTCGGTAACGGCATCAACCCCTTCGTGATCGCACCCGACGCCGATCTCACCCGCGCCGTGCACGACCTCACGAGGATCCGGCTCTACAACTCGGGCCAGGACTGTTTCGGCCCAGACGTCGTGTTCACGCCGAAGGGCCGCACCGAGGACTTCGTCGACCTGCTGTCCGCCGAGCTGGCTTCGCTGCGATTCGGACGGAACGGCGACCCCGCCGCCGACTACGGCCCGATCTTCTACGACTCGGCGCTGGTGAACTGCTCGGGCTACCTGGTGCACCACGCACGTCGCATCCGGCACGGCGGGCGCATCGACCTGCCGTCCCGCAAGATCGAGCCGACCGTGCTGCTCTGGGGCTTCGACGACAAGATCCCCCTTGAGGAGATGTTCGCCCCGGTGTTCAACGTCGTGGCCTATCCCAGCGCGAGGCTGTTGCGTGAACGGCTGTCGAACCCCTACTTCAGCGAACGCGCGCTGGGAGCGATGGTCTACGGGAACGATCCGCAGACGGTGGATGTCCTGGCCAGGCGTCACCAGACCTGTGTCGACCACACACTGCTCGACGCCGAGGACGGCAACCGCCCGTTCGGAGGCTTCGGGATGCGGGCGAACTACATCTCCTACGGCGGCGAGCGGCACGCCGAACCGCTGCTCATGTCGCAGGCCGTGGCGCAGACCCTCCCGGCGGCTGCCCCCGTCACGGTGAGCGGGGAGTGAGCCAGGTGAGCCAGGTGAGCCAGGTGAGCCAGGTGAGCAGACGGTACGCCGACGCGTGGTCCGCGATCGTCGACCTGCTGGTGGCCAACGGGGTGGACACCTGCTTCGGGTTGCCCGGCGACGATCTGGAGCTGCTTCGCGCCCTCGACGCCGCCGGACTGGACCTCGTGCCGTGCCGTGACCAGCGCAACGCGATGTACATGGCGACCGGTTACGCGCTGCAGTCGGGCCGGCTCGCCGTATGCGCACTGGGCAAGGGCCCGGCTGTCACACACGCGGCCACGGGACTGCTCGAAGCTCGGGAGTCCGGTGCACCCGTCCTCGTGCTCGCCGCCGGCGTGCCCGAACGTCGCCGGGGCAGCGGCGGATTCCAGGAACTCGACCAGGTCGCCGTGACAGCGCCGCTCGTGCGGTGGGCGCACCGGGTGGGGCATCCGGACCGGGTCGTCCCCGCGGCGGTGACGGCGCTGACCCGGGCTCTGGGGCCGCCGCCCGGACCCGTGTACCTGGAGGTGCCCGATGACGTCCGCACGGCCGAGATCCTCGTCACCGGAGCATGGCCGACGCTGCCCGAACCACTGGTCCTCGAGTCCGTTCCCGTGACGCCGGGGCCGGCCCTGGCGGCGATCCGCGAGAGCCGGCGTCCGGTGGTGCTGGTGGGCGGCGGAATGCGGCACCGCAACGGCGGCGGCGTGGTCGAGCGCTTCGCCGAACGCCTCGGCGCGGCGCTCTTCACCACCGCGTCCGGCCGCGGTGCCGTCGACGAGCACCACCCGCTGTTCTGCGGCGTGGCGGGCCTCTACGCCTCGGCCCCCGCCCGCGAACTGTGGTCGTCCTGCGACCTGGTGGTGTCGCTCGCCGGGCGACTCGAGGAGACGGTCGTCGAAGGCGGGACACCGTGGCCCCCGGTCGCGGTGGTGCAGGTCAATGTGGATCCGGGCGGCCTGTCGGCCGAGTTCGCGGGCCCGCGGGTGCTCGGGGACGCCCGGCACGCCGTGCTCGGCTGGTCGCGGGCGCTGGAGGAGGGCGGCGAGGCCGAACGCGCAGCCGCGACCGAGGCGTGGGCGAACAGGATCGCCGACGCCCGCAAAGCCATGTCGCTTGAGGTGGAGGCGGAACTGGCCCGCGCGGCGACGCTGCCGGGGATCCGCATCGCCGAACTGCTCGCCGCGCTCGACGCCACCGCCGGCGAGCCCCGCGTGCTGGTCCAGGAGAACGGGCTGCAGGACATGTGGTCCTACGGCTTCCCCTTCCACGTCGGTGGCGGGTCCGTCGTGCCGTCGGAGCAGACCCCCTTGGGCTTCGGCGCGGCCGCGGCCATCGGGGTCAAGCGGGCCGCCCCGGACCACGAGGTCACCGCGTTCATCGGGGACGGCGCGTTCCTCGCGGCCCGCGCGGACATCGCCGTCACCGCTCCGGCCCACGGCGGCGTGCTGTACGTGGTGCTGTGCAACGGCGGCTACGGCTGGCTGGACGCCCAACGCGCCCGCCTCGGTCTCGACGCCGAACGCCACCCCTTCGCCCGCCCGGGCGCGCCGCCGCCCGTGGTGGACGGGCCGGACATCCACTGTCGAGTGCTGCGCGACAAGGCCGCACTGACCGCTGAGCTTCTTGCCGCGCGACGGTTCTGCTCCCGGGGAGGCACGGCCGTGCTCATGGTGCCGGTCGCACCCGACGACATCCTCCCCTGCATCCGCGACGCCGAGGTGGTTCCCCAGTGACGAACGCAGGAGAGCGGGGCGATGCCGGGCGCAGCCGGTCCCGGCGCCAGGTGGTGGTCACCGGGTACGGGGCGGTGACGCCGCTCGGCCACAGTGTCGGCGAGACCTGGGCGGCGATGCTCGCCGGCCGCAGCGGCATCGCCACCGTGGACGCGATCGACGTGACCGGTCTCGAAGTCCGGATCGGCGGCCAGGTGCGCGGCTTCACACCCGGCCGCTACATGCCGCCGACGGTCAGCCGCCGGGCCGACCCGTACGCGCAGTACGCCCTCGCCGCGGCGCTGGAGGCGTGCGAGCACGCCGGACTCGTCGTCGACGACCGCCTGGCGCCGCGGGTCGCCGTGATCATCGGCAGCGGCTACGGCCCGGTCGGGGCGATCTACCGCGCCGCGAACACGCTGCGCGACAAGGGGCCGCGGGGCATCAGCCCGTTCACCCAGGTCACCACCGCCATGGACAGCGCCGCCTGCGAGATCAGCATGCGTCTCGGCACACAGGGGCCCAGCCGGGCCCAGAGCACGGCGTGCGCCAGCGGCGCGGACGCGGTGGGCGCGGGGATGCGCATGATCGGCAGCGGGGAGGCGGACGTCGTCCTGGTCGGCGGCGCCGACGCCTGCGTCACCACCGTCGACCTCGCGGGCAGCGGCAACGCCCGCGCGCTGTCCAGGCGCAACGACGACCCGACGGCGGCGTGCCGGCCGTTCGACGCGCACCGCGACGGGTTCGTGATGAGCGAGGGGGCCGCCGTGGTGGTGCTGGAGGCCGCCGAGGTGGCCGACCGGCGAGGGGCGACGGCTCTGGCCGAACTCGCGGGTTACGGAGCGAGTTCCGACGCTCATCACTGGACCGCCCCGCATCCGCAGGGGCGGGGCGCGTGCCTCGCCGTCGAGGCGGCGCTGCGCGACGCGGGGATCACGGGGGCGGACGTGGACTACGTCAACGCGCACGGCACCGGAACGGTGCTGAACGACGCCACCGAGACGGCCGTCCTGCGCAAGGTGCTGGGTGATCGTGTCACCCGGATCCCGGTCAGCTCCACCAAGTCGATGACCGGGCACATGATCGGTGCCGCCGGAGCGGTCGAGCTCGTGGCCTCGATCCAGGTCCTGCGCACGGGTGACGTCCCGCCGACCATCAACTGCGACGAGCCGATCGACCCGGACATCAACTTCGTGCCGCACCGGGCGCAGCACCACGAGCGGATGCGGATCGCTCTCAGCAACTCGTTCGGCTTCGGCGGCCACAATGCCGCTCTCGTGGTCCGAGCGGTGTGAGGGCCAGGCCGTGAACCGACTCCCGGAGCCGACCCCGAGCGCCGCCGCCGTCACCCGCAGCGGGCCGCTGACCTGGGTCCAGCAGTGGCACTGGTTCGAACGCACCGTTCCCGCACGACGGCGGGTCAACCCGACGCCGCTCGCCGACCACTGCCACGTCCCGCCCCCGGCAACCCTCGCCGACGTCCACGTGGCACTCGCCTCCCTCACCGCCCGTCACGAGGCGCTGCGCACCACGGTCGACCCTCTCCTCCCGGTCCAGCACGTCCACCGCGCGGACTGGGCCCCGCTGCCGGTCGACCACCTCGACGTCCCCGCCGTCGATGCCGACACCCTGGAGGCCGCCACCGCGGCGCTGGCCGCCCGCCCGATCGATCCCGAGCGGAATCCGCCCTGGCTCGCCAGGGTGCTGCTCGTGGCGGGAAGGCCGCGTGCCGTCCTGCTGGCCACCCACCACGTGCTGATCGACGGCTGGGGGCTGGCGGTGCTGATCAACCAGTTGCACGACCAACTGTGCGGCGTCGGCGCGCCGGCGGAGGCGTCCGTGCACCCGCTCGACACGGTCGCCGCCCAGCCCCTGGAACGCGCCCGCGCGGCGGAGCACGAGTGGCTCGCGCGTCGCGCGAGCAATCCGACCGGCGTGCTGGCCCCGTTCGGCGGGGCCGACGACGGCGCCGGGCGCCACCGCCTCCAGCACCGCTCGGTGGGTGCGTACGACGATCTCCACCGCGTCGCCCGGCGCCATCGGGTCAGCCCGGAGGTCGTCGTGCTCGCGGCGCTGGCCCACGACGTCGCCGGCCGCACCGGTGAACACCGGTTCCTCGCGTCCGTGGTCGTCTCCAACCGGGCCCGGGCCGCTCTGCGCGACAGCATCGGCGTCCGGGCCCTGACGGTTCCGGTGCAGATCGACCTCCGCCCGGGCGCGGCGTTCGGCGAGGTGGTCGCCTCGGTGGCCGCCGCCTCCGCCGCCGCCTACCGGCACGGTCAGTGGCGCCCCGCGGAACTGGTCGCCGCCGAGGCGCGGATGCACCGTCGCCTCGGTGTCGTGACCGTACCGACCATCGAGTACAACTGCTACTCGTGGCCGCGCGACTACCTGGTCCCCGGGTACCCGGCCCCCGCGCACGACACTTTGCCGGACGCGTCCGCCACCTGGATCCGCAGCGCGCCCGACGAGCCCTGCGACACGCTCTACGTCGACCTCGGCCTCGACGCGGGGTTCGTCACCCTCGATGTCACCGTCGGGGACCACCTGCTCGACGCCGGGCAGGCCGTGGCGTTGCCCGTCCGTCTGTGCGCCTTCCTGCGCGCGCTCGCCGGCGGTGCCGCGTGCCCGGTTCCGGCGCGCCCGCTGACACCGGCCGCCTCCGGATGGTGGCGCGCCCCGCAGGGGTGGGTGTGCCCGGCCAAGGTCGAGGACGTGTTGCGCGGCCACGCCGGAGTGCTCGACGTGATGGTGGCGCCCAGCGGGGACGCCGCGGGGGAAGGTGAACCGCACCTCGTCGCACGCGCTCGCACCGCCCCCGGTGTCACCCCCGACGAGTTGCACCGCCACGTCCTGGACCACCTCGACGAAGTGCCCGGCATCGCGGCCCCGGGCCGCTACGTCCTGTCCCCGGCTGGCCCCGGATCCGGCCGTCGGTCCGACCGGTCCCGCACCGCGATCACCGCCACCACCGGCACGGCAGCCCTGCGGATCCCGTCGCGCCCGCCCGCGACAGGCGCCGAACGGGCGCTGGCCGCCGCCGTGGCCGCCGTCGCACCCGGCGGTCCGCCGGACGGCTCCTCCGACAGCCCTGACGCGGTGGACATGAACCGTTGCCTCGCCGACCACGGAATCACCCTGGTCGCCGTCCCTCGTCTGCTGGCGGTGCTCCACCGGTTCGGCTTCACCGGGATCGCGCCGGACGAACTGGCCGGAACGGCCTCGCTCGGCCACCTTGCCACCGCCCTGGAGCCCTCACCGCCCCGCGCCCATCGTGGAGGAGACACCTCACCATGACCGCGTCCCGCACCGCTGGACCCTCCGCGGACCGCCTGGCCCCGTGGGCCTTCGCCGCCTTCGTCGAGGCGAACACCCACGACACGGCATACCGCCCGCCGGTGGTGGACGGTCCGGTCGGGCCGACCATCGTCCGCAACGGCCGCGAGCTGGTGAACTTCGCCAGCATCAGCTTCCTCGATCTGGAGCGCCACGTCCCGGTACGGCGTCATTTCGCGGAGGGGGCGCTCGCCCACGGCCTGAGCACCAGCGGATCCAGGATGACCCAGGGAATCTGCCGCCCGCACCAGGTGCTGGAGGAGACGATCGCCCGTCACACCGGCAAGGAACGTGCCATCAGCTTCGCCACGGGGCTCCTGGCCAACATCGGGTTCGTCCACGCCATGAGCAGTTCCGCGCACTTCGACGCCGGGATCGAGGTGCGCAACCACGACACCGTGTTCGTCGTCGACCGCGACGTCCACTGGAGCATCTGGAAGGGCCTCCAGGGACTTGACTACGGCCGCAACGTCCACGCGTTCCGGCACAACGACGTCTCCGACCTGGCACGCGTCCTGGACCGGGCCCGCACCCGCAAGACCGTGGTGATCGCCGAGAGCATCTATTCGGCCGACGGCACCATGGGGCCGATCGTGGAGATCCTCGACGAGTGCGACCGGCACGGTGCCGTCAGCATGATCGACGATGCGAACGGCTTCATGGTCTACGGACCCGAGAACCGCCCCTACGCCCGGGAGGCGGCCGCGATCCGGGAGCGGGCCGACTTCGTCATGGTGTCGCTGTCGAAGGCCATCGGTCTGGAAGGCGGCGCGATCGCCGGGCCGGCGGCGGCCATCGACGCCTTCGAACTGCTCTCCGGCACCTCGATGTTCACGGCCGCCATCCAGCCGCCGACCGCCTACGCCGCCGACCGCACGATCGACGTCCTCGCCGGCACTCCGGGGATCGTCGACGACTACCTGGCGCATGCCGCCCGCCTTCGCCAACAGATGCACGAGGCCGGCACGGCGACGACGCCGACGGAGTCGTACATGCTCTCGGTGCCGATCGGAAGCGACGCCGCCGCCCTGCAGATGCGGGAGTGGTTCGTCGAGGACGGCTACCTCGTCCCCGTCTTCTCCTACCCGGCCGTCTCACGCAACCAGGCGCTCCTGCGCCTGTTCCCGCACGCGGGCCACACCGAGGAGCAGCTGGACGGCTTCCTGCGCACCCTCCTCACCTACCGGCGACGCCTCGGGCTCTGACGTCCCCACCGAGGCCCGCCGCACCGACTGATGACCGAAGCCGACCCCATCCCCATCCCCAGAGAGAGGAACCCGTGGTGGACTACATCGACATCCTCAACGCCATTGCCGAGATCGTCGAGGAGGTCCTCGGCATCGACTCCGCCGAGGTGAGCGCCGAGACGTCGTTCACCGACGACCTCGACGTCGACTCCCTGGCCATGATGGAGATCGCCGTGGCGGTCGAGGACAGGTTCGAGGTGAAGATCCCGGACGACCGGGTCACGGGGTTGAGGACCGTCGGCGACGCGGTGAACTACGTCGCCGAGCACCGGTGACCGCCGCCGGGACGGCTCTTCGACGGGGGCACCCACATCGCATGGTGACACCCGGCGCCGGACCCGCCGGCGTTGCCGGTGGGCCGCCGCCGCGCCATGGCTGATGCCCCGTACCCGAGCCCCGGAGAGCCACCGATGACGACGGAGCCGACTGCCCCGCCTCTTCCGCGCGAACCGCTCGGCGATTCGCACCTGCGCCGCCTGATCGCGGGTCAAGGGCTGGCGGCCGTGGTCGATGCGCTGTTCATCGTCTGGCTCACGCTCTTCGTGCTCGACCTGTCGGAACCCGGAATCGCCACGGGGTTGGTTCTGGTGGCCGTGGCGCTGCCACGAGCGGTGCTCCTGCCTCCTGCGGGAGTACTGGTCGACCGCCTCGGTCCCGCCCGTGTCGTGGCCGGCGCCGCCTGGCTCCGGGTCGCCGTCCTGCTCGCCCTCGGCGCCCTGGTCACCTTCACCTCACCGTCGTTGACGACGGTCGCGCTGCTCGGCGGGCTGCTCGGCGCCGCCGACGCCGCGTACTTCCCGGCGGCCCTGGCGTTGCTACCCGCCGTCGTGCCGACCGACAAGCTCTCCCGGGTCAACGGGCTGGTGCAGGGCGCGGAGTCGGGGGGCGATCTGGTCGGCCCGGCGGTGGCCGCCGGATGCATCGCCGCAGTCGGCTTCGCCGCGACGCTCGGTGGGATCGTGGCGATGGCAGCGTTGGCCGCCGTCGTCCTCAGCACGCTGATCCGGGTGGTACGACGTGGCGAAGGTGCCGGGGTCGACGCCGGTCCGGCCGCCGTCGACGGCGAGCAGTTCAGCAGTGCGCGTGCCCTCGGCGTGGGCTTGGGATACGCCTGGCACGAACCACTGGTACGAGGGATGCTGGCCGCCATCGCCCTGATCAACATCGCGGTCGTGGGCCCCGTGCTGGTGGGCGGCGCCGTGCTCGCCGATCAACGCCTCGGCGGCGCGGGATCCCTGGGCGTCGTGCTCTCCGGTTTCGGTGCCGGCTCACTGGCCGGCTCACTGATGGCCGGGTGGCGGCCGCCCGCCCGGCGCGGCCGGACCGTGGTCGGCGGTGTCGCGGCGATCGGCGCAGGCATGGCCGGACTCGCCGCCGTCACCCATGTCGTCGCCGCAACGGCGGTCGTCTCGCTGATCGGCCTCGGATCCGGGTTCCTCGGAGTGGTCGTCGTGGCCACTCTGCAGGAGCGGGTGCCCGAGCAACTGCTGGGCCGAGTGCTCAGCCTCGTCGTGCTGGCCACGGTGGCGTTCGACCCGTTCTCCTACGTGATCGCCGGCGCCCTGCTCCCCTACGGCACGACGACGCTGTTCCTGGTCTGCGGCAGCGCCGTCCTGGCGTGTGCCGGCCTGGTCGCCACGAGCCCGGCGATCCGCTCCCTGCGTTGACCGTGTCGATCGCCGGTCATCCGCCGATCACCGGGCCCGGCCGAGGCCCCCGTCGGCGAAGATCTGCGCGCGGTCGCGACACGTGGGTCGAGGCGAGACCCTTCGAGTGAAAAACCGGAGCAGGGCCGCCTGAGCGGCGCTTCGCCAGCCACTGAAAGGTCTTCAGACCATACGTTTAATTCCGGCGCTCACAGCGGCGATGCTCGTGCCCGGAGTGCATTCCCACGTGCCACAGACCACGAAGCCAAGAGGAACAGTCATGCGCTCCACCCGCCGCGCTCTCGCCGCTTCAATCGTGGCGGCCTCCGCCTCAGCCTTCGGCCTGGCCCTCTTCTTCACGGGCGGGACGGCCCAGAGTTCCGATGCCGCGCAGGTCCGCACGGTCAACGCCCTCGGCACCTCGCAGAGCGAAGCCGAATCATCCTGGTCACCCTCCACCGATCCGGACTCGGACGACTCGGTGCCCCGTTGCTTCAGCTACGGCGGCCCCTACTGCGGCTGGGTGAGAACGTACTGGGGCGGCTGCGACAGGGACTGGGGCTTGAGCTACGGGTTCAAAGACCCCGACGTGCTCTGCCCCCACGACCCCCGCCCGAGCCCCTCGGCAACGTCGAGCGCCTCGGCCACGGCCAGCCCCTCCGCCAAGCCCAGTTCTTCAGCCAAGCCCAGTTCCTCCGCCTCACCCAGCCCGTCCGCCACGCCCACCGGCGCTCGGCCACAGCCGGCCCCTCAGCCGTACCCGAGCCGCTCGGACGAGTTCAGCCCCTCGGCCACGCCCAACCACTCGGACGCGCTCAGCCCCTCGGCCACGCCCGCTTCCCCAGCCGCACCCAGCCCCTCGGCCACCCCCAACCGCTCGGACGAGCTCAGCCCCTCAGCCGTGCCCAGCCTCTCGGCCACGCCCGGTTCCCCGGCCGCACCCAGCGCTCCGGGCGAGCTCAGCTCCTCGGCGGAGATCAGCCCCTCTGCAGAGCCCAGCCCCTTCGCCGGAAGCAGCAGCTCCTTCTGATGGGCCCCGTCGGGCCGTAGGAGAGAGTCGGCGATTCGCCGACCTGATGACGGACCTGGAACTGGACACCTCCTACGGCCACTACCTCCCCGTCGCACCCGCCGACGTGCTCGCCGGCCCGGTCGAGGTCGAGGTGCCCCGAGACCGTGAGGGCAGCTTCGAGCCGCAGATCGTCAAGAAACGCCGGCGAAGGCTGACCGGCGTCGACGAGATGGTGCTGGTCGCAGGTGGGCTGAGCGAGGCCGAGGCGAGGATGAAGGCCGACGTCCGGATTCCCAGGCAGGCCGCGATCAAGAAGCACCTCGACGCGATCGAAGGCGACTCCCGGACCGACGATCCGGCAGACGGGTTCCATGGTCCGCCGGCGCCGTGTCCGCGGTGGCATGAGGTATCCACCGACGCGTTCCAGTCCGCGTTCATCGATGCGGACACGGCGTTCGGGAACTGGTTCGACTCGCCGGCCGGGCCGTCGTGTCGGCCGGGCCGGCGGCTACTCGCGGTTCAAGAAGAAGGGCCGGGCCCGGGCGGAGAAGGTGGGCATGGGGAAGGTCCTTTCCACGTCAGCTGAAGAGGGCTTCGAGCAGTTCCAGGGAGAGCGGGACGTCCGCCAGCCGGTAGCCGGCCGGCGGCTCGCGGTGCATGAGGTGGCGCACCAGGTAGTCCCAGCGGCGGCGGGCGACGTAACCGCTGCGGCCGAGGAAGCTGTGCTCGACGCCGGGGACTATCAGCAGGTCGAAGTCCTTGTTCGCGGCGATCAGCGCGTCGACCAGCCGCATCGTCAGATGCGGTGTCACGTTGTCGTCCATGTCGCCGTGGACGAGCAGTAGTTTGCCGACCAGGTTCCCGGCCAGCTCGGTGTTGGACAGCCGGGCCCCGGCGTCCGGGTCGAACGGTCCGTCGTAGGCCTCGGCCCACAGCGCGTGGTAGTGGCGGTTGTCGTGGTTGCCGGCCTCGGCCACGCCGACCTTGTAGAAGTCGGGGAACGCCAGGAGGGCGCGGGCGGTGGTGAATCCCCCGCCGGAGACGCCGAAGACGCCGACCCGGTCCAGGTCCAGCCACGGACGCGCTTGCGCGAGTTGGCGCAGCGCCGCGACATGGTCTTCGAGCGCGCCCGCGCTGCCCATGTTGCGGTGGGCGTGATCGTGGAAGGCCTTGTCCCGGCCGGGCGTTCCGCGGCCGTCGACGGCCAGCACCGCGAAGCCCAGCGCCGCCACCGCCTCGGCGTCGTAGCCGTAGGCGCCCGGGTCGAAGGAGGCCGCCACCCGGTGGATCTGCGGGCCCGGGTAGGGGTGGTCGATCACCGGGTAGCGCTGCGCGGCGTCGAAGCCGTGGGGCTTGTAGAGGACGCCGTAGATCTCGGTGACGCCGTCGGCGGCCAGGGTCCTGACCCGCTCCGGCGGCGTCCAGCCGGCGGCCAGCAGCGGTGTGATGTCGGCCTGTTCCAGCTCGACCAGCACGGCTCCGCCCCGGTCACGCACGGTGATCGTCGGTGGGGTGTCGACGGTCGACGCGGAGTCGACGAACCAGCGGCCGTGTTCCGGCGCGGTGATCACGTGGTCCAGATCGTCGTCGGTGAGCTTGGCGATCCCGCCGCCGTCCAGGCCGACCCGGACCAGAGACCGTCGGTACGGGTCGGCCTGGACCAGTCCTGAGACGACGGCGTACGCGACCCGTTCCGCCTCGTCGACGTGCACGATCTGCTGCACCGCGAACGGCCCTCGGGTGAGCTGTTCGACCAGCGCCCCGTCCTCGTAGCGGTACAGGTGCCCCCAGCCGTCGCGCTGGGAGTACCACAGCGTCTCGCGGCCGCCGGCGAGCACGTGCACGATCGGCTTCTGGGTGATCTCCTGCGCGGCCTCCACCCGCGTGTCGCCGTGCTCCTCGACCAGGGTGCGCACCTCGCCGGTCGCCGGGTCGAGTGCGTGCAGCCGCAGCGTCCGGAGGTCACGGGGCTGATCCAGGTAGTAGACGGCCGCGCTGTCCTTGGCCCACCACGCCTTCTTCAGCGAGACAGGTGACATGTAGGGCAGCAGGAACGGGTCGGTCTTGGCGGGTGTCGCGGTCCGGGACGCGACATCGAAGACGATCCACTCGCCGCAGGTCATCGGCTCGCCGGGGACCGGGTAGTGGTAGCTGCGCAGGCGCGGCCGGCCGCCATCCGGCGGGACGGCTTCGACCAGGTGCATCAGGGCGACATCGCTCTGGTCGGTGCGGTGGGTGAGGATGCGCGCCGAGTCCGGCGACCACAGCAGCGCCGGCGGCATGTCCGCAAGACCGAGCTTGCCGAGCAGGTGCGTGGGGACCGCCGCGTCGGGGTGGGCCGCGTAGCTGCGATCCGCGGTGCCGTCGGCGGTGAGCGGGAACTCCTCGCCCGTCTCGGCCGAACGCACCCACAGGTCGTGGTCGCGGCGGAACGCCGCCCACTTCTTGTCCGGCGAGGCGACTTCCAGCGGTGCGGGTTCGGCGTGCTTCTCGTCCCGCGCGCACCGGTAGTCGGCCAGCCGGCAGGTCCAGCGCGCGCCGAACGCGTCGAACGCGACCGTCCCGTCCGCGAACTCGACCGCCCGGAACGGCAGTGCGTACGGCTGGACCGGCTGGCCGGCGGCGGACGCCAGCGCGGCGGCGAGTCGTTCGGGGTCGAACGCCGGCCCCCGGGTCCCGGCGGCGGGGTCGACCAGCACGAACTCGCCGCCCCGCTCGGTCTCGACCCGGTACCAGAACCTCTCGCCGCCGCCGATCCAGACGGGCTTCGCCTTGGCCCGCAGGGCGAGCCGGGATCGGTTGTGCAGCAGCATCCGTTCAGCTCGGTCGTAGGCGATGGCGGGGAGTGCGTTCATGGACATCCGGCCTCCTGGAATCAGTCTCGATCCAGGAACAGTACAGCGTACGGTACGCTGATGGAACTGCGGTCCCGAACGAATCAGGAACCCCAATGTCATCGCCCAGGCACAAGACAGCGCCCGCTCGCGCACCCCGCGGCACCCTCAGCCCCGAGGCCATCGTCCACGCGGCGATCGAACTGATCGACCGCGACGGACTGGACGCGGTGACCATCCGTCGGCTCGCCGACCACCTCGGCGTCCGCCCGATGTCGCTCTACACGCACTTCCGCGACAAGGACGCGATCCTCCTCGCCGTCACCGCGGAACTGCTGAGCCGATTCCAGTGGCCCGACCCCGACCTCGACGACGTCGCATGGCTCCGGCAGGTGATGCACGCCTACTTCGAGCTGTTCATCACGCACCCGGCCCTCCTGCAGATCAACACCCCCTCCGACGGAGTCGGCGACGTCGAGGCCCGCATGTCCGAACAGATCTACGCCCGCCTGGCGCGACTGCAGGTCGACCACCGGACGGCGATCGGCCTGCTCGCCACGCTGATCCGCTTCGTCCTCGGCTGCGCCACGCTCTACCCCGTCCGCCGGGTCTGGGACGAGGACCCGCAGCACTGGGAACGGGTCCGCCAACAGTGGGCCCGCCTCCCGGCCGAGGTGTACCCGGCGATGCACGCCACCACCGTCGACTTCCCGACCTTCACCCAGCGGGACGTCTTCGAGTTCGGCCTCGACGCCATCCTCGCCTCGCTCCCACGATCGCCCTGACGCCCTGACGCCCTGACGCCGGCGGCGCTCATGAGCTGCTCTTCCGTGATTGGGAGACACACCGGTCACCGGGCGCTGCCCCGTAATCCCGAAAACACCACACTCACAAGCTCGCTGACATCTCGCATGAGCTGTCAGCGACGCCCGTCACGCTTCGTTACCACTGATGATGGGACAGGGCCTCTTCAGGGCCGGGCCGTTTCACCGTCGGTCTGATAGGTGGGTCAGCTGGCGGGGGTGCCGACGATGTTGGTGAGGTCGACCGCGGCCCACTGACCGTTCGGTTGGAGGGCGGTGAGGTTGATGTGGCCGCCGTTGAGGGAGCTGCGGGAGTAGATGGCGAGGGTGCCGTCGGGATCGGTGGTGGCGCTGACAGCGCCGTCCGTCACCGGGGTGCCGACCTTGGTGGTGAGGTCGGTGGTCGCCCACTTGTCGGCGGTGTCCTTGTAGGTGATCTGCAAGTGGCCGTT